>NZ_RQHK01000015.1 GCF_004770475.1 Leptospira mtsangambouensis | reverse complement strand
TAATTCAGATTTTGCTGCTTTTCTTGATCCAATTCCCTATTCAAATCTGAAGAAATTCGATTCAATGACAAATGAAGTGATTCTGATTATGATTGCTAATAAATATAAAGCTCTACTAAGTATTAATAAGAAAATATATTGAATACATGTTTTACTTCGCATAACAGCGACTAACCGCTTCACTTCGGGACTGGCGCCCTCGTTCGGTCTACGACACATAGGCTTTTGTCACTCCTCTTGCTTGCGCAAGCGTCGTGCCAATCCCTAACGTCCCGTCCGGGACTCAGGGCACAGCCTACGTCGGTTAGTCTAGTTCGTTATGCGTAATTGGCACAAAAATTTGGAATTATAAAGTGAAACAAAACAAATCAATAGAAAAATTAAAAGAATCTTTTGCGCATTCATTTCATGAACAATTTGCAATAAACCAAAATACTCAATTTACATTGCTTATTACAATAGCTGTATCCCTAGCAACTGTATTGGGAGGTCTTGGATATGTAATCGGAAAATTTTGTTCTGAAAACAAATTAGCAATAGGAAACAATTCACTAATCTACACTGCTGCTAATTGTGCAGCCGCTCTTTACGGTTATGGAGTCGTTCTGCTCGTGTCTGCAATGTCATTTTCATTTCGAAGAGACCAACTGATTCTAAATAACTTGCGTAATGAACTAGATATGTTCAAAGACAAAAAAAGTAGGAAACAATACTTAGCTATTTTTCCTCAAAAATACAGCGGAGAACAGGCATTCAAAATATTTCCTTTTTATCATTTTAATTGGATGCCTAACCATTATGCCGTCATCACTAGAATAGTATTAATAATGCTTTTCTTAGTAAATCTTCAATTCTACATATTCTTAGTAGATGCAAAACTTCTATTCCAATTCCAAAAGACGTTAGACTTTAAGCTTTTAATACTAGGAATTTTTATTCCATTGTTCTTTGTTTTTGCAGGACTAACTCCGACATACTATAAACTTTGGTTCAACCGTTTCCACCGAGGAAAAAAACCTAAAAATTGTTTTGGACGCATCCTTCTTTACATTGGAAAAAAAATACCGTAAGCTAGTGCCAACTACGCATAACAGCGTGTAAACGCTGCGCTTCGGCACTTACGGCCTCGCTTGGTCTGCGACACATTCCCTTCCGTCACGTTTCTTGCAATGCAAGAAAACGCGCCGACGCCAACGCCTCCTTCGGAGGCTCGGCTACAGGGAACTTCGAGAAGCCTAGTTCGTTATACGACATGCTAAAGACTAATTCTAAAAACGAAAAAATTTATGAAAAATAAATTACCAAATTTTTTAATTACGCTGCTGCTAGTTTTCTTATTTTGGAATTGTGTAAAAAATCAAAGCATAAATGACAATTCACTTATTAGCATTAATGATGCACAAAAAGAGTATTCTAGCGTGATTTTCTTGAAAACCACTGAATATTTCCCGAGTCAGGCTTTCTATTTTCTTTTTACCCTTGAAACTTTCGATTTCAGATGTCATAGAGATATTCATTATGATAAATCTGATTTTCAAACTTGCATGAAAAACATTAGTCTCTTTAATTTTCAACCAAAAACACCCGATGATCTTTTATCCAAAATTGACACATTTAAAGATACATTATGTGATCTGAAAAAAATTATTCTACTTAAAGATTCAATAACTAAGGGAGAATTAAACCTCTGTGAGATTAACCCGTAAATTTCTTTTATTATTCATTATTATTTCTTCTAATAATTCAACGATACTAGCTAAAGAAAAATTCAGACCAGAGTATGATTATTCAATTAATCGAAACTACTTGATTCAAGATTGTGATGAAAAAAAGAAATGTTACGAAAGTTGCAATGACATTCCAAATTATGCTATGTTTTTCAGCTTATTCACACATTCTGTCGATTCTGATATTTCACAGAAAATAAAAACTTCGTGCCTAAGCGATTGCACAAGAGTTATTTGTTATAAAAATTTCAAATAAAAATTTTAGCACGTCGTATAACAGCGTCTTCCCGCTACGTTTCGGCACAAGGCCTCACTCGGCCTGCAGCAAATTCCCTTCCGTCACGCTTCTTGCTCCGCAAGAAGACGCGCCGATGCTAACGCCTCCTACGGAGGCTCAGCTACAGGGAACTTCGGTAAGTCTAGTTCGTTATGCGTAATGGGTTAAAATTTAAACTAAAAAGAACTGTAGAAATAGCAATTATTCGACTTGACTTTGTAGACACGGTGACTACTATTTTTATATGAAGTCTATCGGGATAAAAGATTTAAAGAATAACTTAAGCAGTTATCTTGAATTTGTTAAAAAGGGAGAAACAATTCTAATTTTTGATAGAAATAATCCTATTGCAGAAATTAAAAAATTTACTCCAAATGAAAATAAAACGGATTTATATATAAAAGAAGCTACTGAAAATAACTCTCTCATTCCGGCTAAAAGTTTTAAACCTGTAAAATTGCCCAAATCTAGAGTTATTAAAGGTCTTTCAAAAGAAGAAATATCTAAAGCTTGGAAATCAATCTATAATGATGAGAGAAATTAATATTGGCCTTATATATTGATAGCAGTTTCTTATTAAACATCCTATACTCTGAAGAAAATTATGATAAATGTTTAGAAATTTTCAATTCTCATGATAAAAAATTTAGTTCAATTTTATTAGAAATCGAATCTTTTAGATCAATTAATCTCTTCTTCAATTTAAATAAAAAAATACTAAACAAGACTTGGTTAAATGAATCTGAAAATATTTTAACTGAACTCCTGACACAAATTAGCTTAAAAAATGTAGACTTTGACATTCAATCAGAAATAAAGAAGAATAAAAATATATTAGAATTAAAATCTCTCGACGCTACACATTTAGCTACAGCAATTCACTTTCGAAAAATGATCTCAGAAAATTTAATCGTTTGCACGTTAGATCAAAAATTTCGTACCGTAGCAAAAAAATTTGAATTCAATATTTTACCAAAGAATATTAGTAAATAACCCACTACGCATAACAGCAACTAACCGCTTCACTTCGGGACTTTCGCCCTCGTTCGGTCTACGACACATAGGCTTTTGTCACTCCTCTTGCCTACGCAAGCGTCGCGCCAATCCCTAACGTCCCATCCGGGACTCAGGGAACAGCCTACGTCGGTTAGTCTAGTTCGTTAATTGCAATTGGTCAATCAGTAGAAGAAAACGCGCAAATTTTTTATGTGAGTGTTGTCGATTTCAGCGAAAAGAAATACAACGCTGTGTTACTCCATTTACGCGTCTTAAAGGATTTGTTCTTTTTCAAGAAGTAAGAGAAAATTTGCGCTCGAATTTGTTGGCTTGCGATAGAAATTTCATTAAATACGGACCAACTGCAATTAACAACGGTTTCTCGCTTCGCTTGGGTCCTTATCCGCTCGTTACGGACTTCTGTTTCGCTACGCTGAAGTCCTACTCTTCGCGGGGCCCGCGCTCGGCCAATGGCAAATTTCCTTCCGTCACGTTTCTTGCTTCGCAAGAAAACGCGCCGACGCCAACGCCTCCTTCGGAGGCTCGGCTACAGGAAACTTCGAGAAGCCTAGTTCGTTATGCGACATTGTCTAAACTTATATATGAAAAAAAATCAAATCAGACTAGTTCCACTACTTGCTTGTCTTTGTATAACATCCGCCGTAAGTCAAAATACTGATAACCAAATAAATTCAAATTTTTTATTAAAAAATAATTTACTAGTAAAATATCCAACTATTAAAAATACAAAATTAAATATATATATACATTTACCTGAATTAATCACAGATGGCGTTGCTAAACTCAAAACTATCAAAGGTACTTCAGAAACTAAAAGGATAATCAGCACAAAAGAAAAAAATAAATTCTTAATTGAAAAACAGTCCTTAGAAATTCGGGTTCCATCGGAAGATGATTCCAGTATTTATACTGATGATATTCAGACTAATATACTATCATTTTGGTCTATAGGCAAAATCTATGATTCTAACGTTCAATTTAAAAAAAAGAAAGAAATCTCTAAAATGACGCTTGATAGTAGTTACTATATTCAAGGTTTCAAATACAAAACGAATAAATTTAATAATGCTGCAAACAATCATTTATATAACCAAGAACTTCATCCTGTTCTTCATTACTATGACCAAATACTTTTCGAAATCTATGGCAATGAAAATCACAAGAACAATCTTGAACCACAATTAACTGGTAATCCAAATCTTTTATATGAACCTGAAAATGAAATACCAGTAGCCATTTCATCCCATTTTTTCGCCGTTCCGAGCGTATCAAATTCTAGTTTCTCAAACGGAGAAAACTATTCTAGAATATTCTTCAAACGGATAATGACTTCTCATAAAAAAATCAAAACAGGATCCTATATAAATACTACTTATCGTATTGAAGGAGTAAATTCTAAATCTAATAACAATAATGAAGTTGTAATTCGATATTTACAATTTGAATCCGAAACCTTAATTCCGATTGAATTAATTCCATATGGAAAAAAGAAAGATGCTTTGCGTTTCTACAATTCCAAGAAAGAGCAAATTAATGAATTTTTAGTTGGTAAAGAAAATATTCAGTTTCTTATTGAGCCAGAGGATCCTGGATGTATTAAAGTAGGCTGGCTAATATACAATACATTAGACAATTTTGTTTCCGAAATAAATGAGAATGGAATTTGCAAAACATATAAGAGTTCTATTCTAAATATGGCTATGGCAGAAGATGATCATGTTAAAGAAATTTACCATATGAAATTTCTATTAGAAAAACCGTAAGACAACGTCGCATAACAGCGTCTTAACGCTTCACTTCGGCACTCACGGCCTCGTTCGGCCTTCGGCAAATTTCCCGCTATCCTAACGCCTACTGCGCAGGCTCAGGGCGGGAAACTTCGTTAACACTAGTTCGTTAATTGCAATTGGTCAGACAGTATAAGAAAGCGCGCAAATTTTTATGTGCGTGTTGTCGATTTCAGCTAGAAGAAATACAAGGCTGTGTTGCTCCATTTACGCATGTTAAAAGATTTGTGTTTTTAAGAATTAAGAGAAAATTTGCGCTCAAAGGTGTTGGCTTGCGATAGAAATTTCATTAATTACGGACCAACTGCAATTAACATCCGCTAAACGCTCCACTCGGGATCTTTTCCACTGCACCCCGGACTTCTGTGGAAGTCCGGTTCTTGTGGGACCCTCGCTACGGCCTAAAGGCAAATTCCGTGTCAAGCTAACACCTCTTGCAGAGGCTCAGCTACACGGAACTTCGGTTAGCTTTGGTCGTTATGCGAAATCTTTTTAAAATATTTAGGAAAAATACAATGAAAAAACAAATCACATTATTCTTGATACTATTAATCGGATGCTCCGGACTTCCTAATAGATATTCTTACTTAGAAAATAATAAAAATCTAATTCGGAAATCAGAAACTCTTAATAATTCAGAGAAATTTGAGGATATAACTCATATCGAATTTTTTAATCCCTCAAATCCAAAAACTATACAATTATACATAAGTAAATTTAATGATCAAAATAATTTAAAATTAACGATAAACTATTATGGAAATGAATATATTGACTTTAAAAAAGTTTATATATCTAACTACAATGAAAAAATAGAATTCCAATTTGATTTTCTAGAAAAGTATTACAAAATTTTAAAAAACGGCTCAAAGTTCGAAAAAGCAGAATTAAAATTAAAGAAAAAAGAAATTAAACAATTAAAAAACATTTTCAAATCTCAATTCAAAATTTCTCTATTTGGAAAAACGAAAATAGATTATGATCTCCAGGAATGTAATTATTGCATTGAATTGATGGAATATTATGAAAATTCAAATCCTACATATTAGGAAATAAAACCATATAATTCTTTTTTAGTTAATATAATAAAATTGAAAAAGAAAAAATAGAATAAAATTTAATTTTTAAACAAAAAAGACTTCGCATAACAGCGCCTTCCCGCTACGTTTCGGCACAAGGCCTCACTCGGCCTGCGGCAAATTCCCTTCCGGCACGCTTCTTGCTCCGCAACAAGGCGCGCCGACGCCAACGCCTCCTACGGAGGCTCGGCTACAGGGAAATTCGGGAAGACTAGTTCGTTATGCGAAAGTTCCTAGAAAATCTTCTTAAGCATAGAATTCATATATAATATCTATTCAAGAAAACATCACATATATAAATTTCGTTTACAATTAATCAAAAATAACAATAGGTTTACTAATGGAAAAAATTCAGTTTGATCTTGATTTACAAAGTTTATGCAAAGAGGCAATTGAAACAGCTTTCAATTTTATAAAAAATAACGAGAAAGAAACTGATGTTATTTATTTTTTTGGAACTGAGGAACAAAAAGTTTCTTCTACAGGGGTATTCTATAAAATAAATAAAAATATAGTTGAATTGCATGAAGTTAACAACGCTTTAAAAAAGAAGGTAGACAATTCCAATAGTAATATTTCAACATTACTGAATAAAAATTTGGATATTCTCTATAATATATTAACTTTATTTAAACAAAATAATAGAGAAATTCCCACTCAAATTAAAATTATATACAATATAAAAGAAAATAAACTAGAAATCAAATTGGATTATAAGTTTCATTTTTCCAATCATAAGACAAAACGACCATCAGATATTTTTGATGAATGGATAAATTCAATTAAACTGGAAAGCAAATAAAGACAATCATAAAGTTAACTCGGAACCTTCGCATAACAGCACCTTAACGCTTCGCTTCGGCACAAGGCCTCGCTCGGCCTGCGGCAAATTCCCTTTCTGGCATTCGCCTTGCGTTCGCAAGCTACATGCCAGTCCCTAACGTCCCGCCGGGACTCAGGGTCAGGGAACGTCGTCTCCCCTAGTTCGTTATGCGAAAGTCTTTTAAATTTGATACAAATTTACATTAAGAAAGGAAATCTTTAGGTGGGAAGAAGAAGAATAAGTGAAAATGTAAAGAGAAGAATATATTCTGAATCCATGGGTAGATGCATGAATCCAGACTGTAGTAATCATTTATTTACTACAGCAGGAGATATCATAGAAATTGCTCATATCCAACCCTATTCAAAGACGGAAAATAATGCATATGAAAATCTGATTATTTTATGTCCAAACTGTCATACAGATTTTGATAAGAATTTTGCACATAAACCAGAGGAAGTGAAAAATTGGAAAAAAACTCGTGAAATAGAATTAGAAAGATTGTTTGCAAAGCATTTTCATACTTTCGAAGAATTAAACCAAAAAATAAAACCTCTACTCCTAGAAAATAAAACTATTTTTGAAAATTATTTCCTCAATGACCATAAAAAAACCTGGGATTTATTTGAAGGAACAATATTATCAAACAATAAAAAAATAAAAACAATTTTAAGCAACAACTTAGATTTAATTCAATATCATAACAACAGTCATTATTCCAATGCAAATATAGTTCATACGTTTTTGATACATATAGACGAATTTGAAAAAACTCGACCCGAAAATGAAAAGGCAAGGTTTGTACTCTTTCCTGAAGAAATAAATTCATTATTTGGAATTGAACCAATTAAAGACACCTTATTACCATCCGTAGAATCTTTAGAGGACTTAATCACAAAGCTAAAAAAAATTGGGAAATACAAAGATATAAAACTAGGAGTAGATAATCCTTATTTAATAATTGAGGAAGATAAAGAAATTGTTAGATTGTTTTTAGACGATACGCCTCGTTTACGGCAATATTATTCAAATTATAAAAGTTTTAAAAAAGTTGGAGTTCGATTACCAAGTCTTAATTTTGCACTCAAAATTCTAAAATCAAGGGGTTTTAACTTTAGCTTCATTAAAGATGAAAATCTAAGGGAAATAGAAATTGAAAATATTAGAATAACCTTTATTTATGAATATTGTCTAAGTAAACTTGAATTGCAAAGTCTATCACCTACAAAAAATACTCTTGTTGTAAATTTACACAATTGGAATGGCTCTTCTTGTATTTCCGAAGAAGCATATGATTTGGCAAAAAAAATGAAAGTAAACCTTTTAACTATCGATGACTATGTTAAATATATAAATTCACTAAAAAATGATTAAAACTATAGTTGATCAATTTACTGAAAAAATAGTCTTATTCAAATCTTTCGAACATATTTTTATTTTTGGCTCAATATTGAAAGAAAATAAGAAACCAAATGATATTGATGTTCTATTACTTTATTCTGAATATTCCAACCAACTTTTAACGGAATTTAGATATATAAAAAAAGAATTTAGCTATTTTCAGGAAAAACCATTCAGTTTCATCGCCTTAAGTATAAAAGAAGAAGCCGAAACTGGTTTTCTTAAAAAATTGAATCCAAATCCATTAAAAGTAAAATAGAAATACTATGATCAAATATAACATAAAAGACCTTCGCATAACAGCGCCTTCCCGCTACGTTTCGGCACAAGGCCTCACTCGGCCTACGGCAAATTCCCTTCCGGCACGCTTCTTGCTTCGCAAGAAGACGCGCCGACGCCAACGCCTCCTAAAGAGGCTCGGCTACAGGGAACTTCGGGAAGACTAGTTCGTTATACGCCATGATTAAAAATTCTTTTAAAATGAAAGAAATAGCGATTAAAAACCTATTAAAATTAATAGAAATTATTAAGAGTGACGAAGGTATTTTTCTAAGCATAAATACGGCAGAAAAAATCAAACTAAAGAATGAAATACTAAAGTTCTTATCTAAAAATGAAATTGCGGGTAAAAATTCATCGAAAAAATTCCTAGATAAACAACTAACAAAATATCTTCTAGAAGCAAAAAGAGAACAAAATCCTAGAAACCCAGAAGACTTTATCAATCATATGATCGAATATGATAGGCAAGAATTTATTGTTACCGAAGTCTTTCTTCCGTTTTCCGGAGGTAAAATTTCTTCACCTATATCTCTTTTCGACTGTGATATTGAGGAATACAATGAGAATTTGAGAAAAGTAATATTGCAATCAATACATAAAGTCGTTTCAGTTAATACAAAATATAGTGAAGATCAGAAAAAGAAACTTATAGCAGAAAATGAAAAATACTTATTAAAAACTGGTGATTTTTTAGTTCTACGATATAAGGCAAAGCGCGAACGAGAATTGGTTATTGAAAATGCTCAAGAGAAATTTGCTGCCTTACTACGAGTATGCAATTTAATAAGTTTGTTTGAATGTAACCCCAATGATGGAATTTGTTTTCTGCCTGGAGTTTCGCAAATTAATATTCACCATAATAAAATAGATGTTTCTCAAGCTACTGCTAACTTTTCAATCCCTCTATTTGGAGGTAAAACATTATATTTAAACGATGTTCTTTTGAGTAATATTTATGAACCAATAATAAGAATATACTCAGATTATTTATCAGGTAAAAAAATGAATTATCCTGATGATAAAATAAAACATTCAATTTTATGGGCAAGTAATGCAAATATTTCTTTTTCATTTGAAACAAAAATTTTAAATATAATTATTGCAATAGAGACGCTCATTCCAAAGCAAAAAGGGAATTCGATAGTAAGCTATATTTCGGAGTCAGTTGCCTTTATCCTTGGCCAAAACGCAGAAGGAAAAAAATACTACTACAACTTAATGAAACATCTATATGATGAAAGGGGAAAGTTGGCGCATGGATCAGGAACAAAACTAAGCGAACTTGACTATAACAATGCACTCTCAATTTACGCTGAATTATTAACTTATCTTATTAATAATAAAAATCTATTTAAAAATGAAAAAGAATTATTGGAATTAGTTTTAGAAAAAAAATTCGGAAATTAATCACGGCGTATAACAGCATGTAAACGCTGCGCTTCGGCACTTACGGCCTCGCTTGGTCTGCGACACATTCCCCTCCTGGCATTCGCTCGCATACGCAAGCTACATGCCAGTCCCTAACGTCCCGCTGGGACTCAGGGTCGGGGAACGTCGTTTACACTAATTCGTTAATTGCAATTGGTCAATCAGTAGAAGAAAACGCGCAAATTTTTTATGTGAGTGTTGTCGATTTCAGCGAGAAGAAATACAACGCTGTGTTACTCCATTTACGCGTCTTAAATGATTTCTTCTTTCTAAGAAATAAGAGAAAATTTGCGCTCGAAAGTGTTGGCTTGCGATAGAAACTTGATTGAATACGGACCAGCTGCAATTAACATCCGCTAACCGCTACGCTCGGGATCTTTTCCACTGCGTCCCGAACTTCTGAGGAAGTTCGTTACTTGTGGGACCCTCGCTACGGCCTAAAGGCAAATTCCGTGTCAAGCTAACGCCTCTTGCAGAGGCTCAGCTACACGGAACTTCGGTTAGCTTTGGTCGTTATGCGACATCTGGGAATAAAAGCTAAAA
Organism: Leptospira mtsangambouensis; assembly: GCF_004770475.1. Classification (NCBI taxonomy): domain Bacteria; kingdom Pseudomonadati; phylum Spirochaetota; class Leptospiria; order Leptospirales; family Leptospiraceae; genus Leptospira; species Leptospira mtsangambouensis. The sequence continues at coordinate 356,168 of NZ_RQHK01000015.1, read as the reverse complement.
TTTATGACTAAACTAGATAATTCAGATATAATGGAAATAGTCTTCCAGGTAGCAGAATCACAAGATCTATACTACAAAGATTTTTCTCCTCTTTGCCACTATACCAAAGGAATCGGAGTAAATGGTATCTTACAATCCAAGTATTTAAGAGCAAACCATGTTTCAAATTTAAACGATTTAAGTGAAATCATAAGAGCATACAAAATCTTTTTTGAAATTTTTGAAAATATAAAATCCGAAAATGAAATAATTTCAAAATTAATTGAAAATATTAAAGTTGAACTACTAATAAAAATTAAACAAAAGGAATATCCAGAAATATTTATTGTAAGTTTTTCCAAAAATATTGATGATTTATTTTTATGGAGAAGCTATACCTCTTTCAATGACGCATACGCATTAATATTCACAAAAGCATTTATAGCTGAATATGGAGCAAATGAAGGTGCTGAGCTCTTACATTGTATTTATAAGGAATCTGAACAATATTTAATTCTTAATCAAGTTACAAACTTATTTATAACAAAAATAGAAAATATTCAAGAATCTGAATTAACTTTAATAAAAGAAAAATTCTTTCAATTGATTCATATATTCGTTCCTTTTATAAAAAACCCACAATTCGAAGCCGAAAATGAAGTTAGACTCGTATTAAGAAATCCACATAATCATGATTCAGAAAATAGAATTATAATGGGCTTAAATAGTAATTATTTTTACAAATATGTAAATTTACCTATCTTCAGAAACCTACCTAATGTAGAATATGAACATGCAATAGAAGAGATAATAGTTGGACCAAATTCGCGCTCATCCGACGAAAATCATATTTTTAAAAAAAATCTGGATGCATTAATAAATCAAAATATCGGTTCCATACTAAAAGGAATCAGGGATACTAAATTTAATACGTTAAAATTTTAATAACCAGACGTCGCATAACAGCGTCTTCCCGCTACGTTTCGGCACAAGGCCTCACTCGGCCTACGGCAAATTCCCTTCCGTCACGCTTCTTGCTTCGCAAGAAGGCGCGCCGACGCCAACACCTACTTCGTAGGCTCGGCTACAGGGAACTTCGGGAAGACTAGTTCGTTAGCCGCAATAATTGAAAAACTTCAGAATAGGATAATAATATGGATAATACAAATATTTTTTTAAACGTAGTTGATTCTCTTAGTAGATATCGCAGAGCAGAAATTATTGATGAATCCACATCCGAATCATTGATTGAAAGTTTATACGTGGATCCTCTTGAAAATGATCTAATTTTAAAATCAATGATGAAAAAAAATACAGTACTTTTGATTGGTCGAAAAGGAACTGGGAAATCCACAATCATAAACAGATTTCAACACGAAATTAGAAAAACAAATGATCGAATCTCCCTTTATATTGACGTTAATGCATTATTCGAGCAGGCAAAAAAAACATCCTTTCAAACAAATTTAAACAGCCTTGGGTTGAGCCAAAGAAATTTAGAAAGATTAAACTTATATATTGCTTTCATAGAAAAAGTTATAACCGAAATAAATGCTGAAATAAAGAAAAATATATTTAATAATCCGATAATAAATCTTTTCAGTACACAAGGAATTACAAAGAACAAATTTGATGAAGAATTGGAAAATCTTTTCAAGGAAACTATCAAACCAACATTTCAAAACATCACTGATTCTCAACAAATCGCTTCAAAAACAAAACAAAGCTCAAAAGAGGATAATTTAGTAACTTTAGATGCGAGTCTAGAACTAAAAAATCCGCATTTAAAAACAAGCATTAAGGCTGGTGAATCAAGTGAAATGTTAAAGAGTGATGAGTTTACATCTATCCTATCAAGATATTTTAATATAATCAAGTTTATGAATGATTTAAAAATATTATTATCGAAAATTCCTATAAAGGATGTTTCAATCTGTTTAGATGATGTTTCTGAAATTGATAAAGATTCACTCGAAATATTCATAAAGTTCATTGTGGCTCCTCTAAACAATTTATCTGATGAATATTATAAATTCAAAATATCACTTTACCCAGGTAGGGATTATTTACCTGGTATTGACAGGCAGAAAGTAAAAACATTTAATCTGGATTATTATGAATTATATTCACTGAATAATTCCGAAAAGGTAGAAGAACAAGCTATCGCCTATACGGAGAGACTTTTAGAGAAAAGATTTAAATATTATTTTGGCGAAAAATTCAACATATATTCTATATTTCATATAGATAAAGAGAATACTCCCAAAGATCTTTATAAATTACTTTTCCAAATCAGTGCAAATGTTCCAAGAATACTTGGAAAAATCCTAGAAATTGCATTGCAAAAAACAAATAGTTTAACAACAAAAATTAACAGAAAAATACTTCAAGAATCAGCTAGGCAGCACGATAAGAATGATATTGAATATATATTAAAAAAGAATGAATCAATTGAATACAAAAGCTACGATGAATCTTTTGAACAATTTCATTTAGCTAAATTGCTGAATTTAATTATTCAGAAAGCTATAGAAAACAAAAAACATATTGGAAAGTCAACATCGAACATATTTAAAGATTTTAATGCAAATACAGCGCCTTCGAATTATCTGTATTTTCCCAAACAATTGGAAGATATTGTAAAAACATTGGAATTTAATTTTTATATTTCCAAATTTTCGGAGCAAAAACATAGAGATGGCGACGATATAAGTGTTTACGTTCTAAACTATGGCCTTTGTATTGATAACAATATAATCTTTGATAATGGTAGTAATCGAAAGTTTAGAATTGAGCGAATCTTCGATTTCGAGAAACTGATTAGAGAATGGATGAATGGCTCTAAAAAAATAATTTGTGAAAATTGTTCAGCAGAATTCAATATTGAGGAAAAGGGAATTCTACAAAAGTATGGTTGTCTCACTTGTAAAAGTAAATTAATAAAAATAAAATCAGTAATTAGCCAAATTGAACATAAAAAAATTACAGAATCTTTTAAAATTCCAAAAAATCAGTTCGATATTCTTATATCGCTAAATTCAAAGAGTCCGCAAACAGCAACACTATTAGGTAGTGATTTAGATAGGTCATATCAATCTATTAGCCAAAGTACAAATAAAAATAGTAAACTGGTAAAACATAAGCTAATCGATAGAACAACTTCTAAGGGTAAGACTCATTTTCGTATATCAAATTCTGGTATATCATTTCTAAAAACCGGAAAAATCTAGAGATAACTCAATTACTGCGGCTAACAGCGACTAACCGCTTCGCTTCGGGACTTACGCCCTCGCTCGGTCTACGACACATAGGCTTTTGTCACTCCTCTTGCTTGCGCAAGCGTCGTGCCAATCCCTAACGTCCCATCCGGGACTCAGGGCACAGCCTACGTCGGTTAGTCTAATTCGTTATGCGAAAATTTCCGGGCGCTTTAATTTAATAAAGTTGCAAGCGTCCGTGCTCGCTGGAAAAGATAAAAAGTTGTTGTTACCAATTCGGGAACAAGCTTTACTTGGTTTGTGAGGGTCATTTCAAGAAAGATTTTAAGGGATTTTTACTCCAGTCCTAAATACTCAGACTCTAAAATCCCTATTGAAGTTTGGTTTAAAGACACTTCCAGAGCTAGTTGGAAATCTCCTTCTGATATCAAAGAAAAATATAGAAATGCTAGTTTCCTTAAAGATAATAGAATCGTTTTCAATATACATGGAAACAAATACAGGCTTATTGTGAAGGTTCATTACAATTTACAAACTGTTTTCATTAGATTTGTAGGAACTCACGAACAATACGATAAAATCAATGCTGAGGTGATTTAAATGAACATTAAACCTATTAAAAATCAAAAAGATCACTTAGAAGCCCTATCTGAGATTGAAAAACTTTGGGATGCTAAGAAAAATACTCCTGAATACGATAAATTAGATGTTCTAATTACTTTAGTTGATGCTTATGAAACTAAACACTACCCGATTGAAGATCCGGATCCAATTGAAGCATTAAAATCTGTTATGGATGACATGAATATGAAAAGTGTCGACTTAGGGAATCTCATCGGCGGAAGAAGTCGTGCCACTGAAATCTTAAATCGAAAAAGAAAGCTAACTTTGGAAATGATTAGAACAATTAATCAAAATCTAGGAATTCCTACAGACATTCTTGTGAAAGAATACAAAGTCAAAACGACTAAGACAGGAAGAAAAAGAACGCCGTCCGTGGCGTAATTCATACAACAAGCCCGAAAACTTCGCATAACAGCGTCTTCCCGCTACGTTTCGGCACAAGGCCTCACTCGGCCTGCGGCAAATTCCCTTCCGGCACGCTTCTTGCCCGGCAAGAAGTCGCGCCGACGCCAACGCCTCCTTCAGAGGCTCGGCTACAGGGAACTTCGGGAAGTCTAGTTCGTTATGCGAAATATAGGCAAAATCATCTCAATAATTAAAAATATGCATAATGATCAAAATATCAAAAATTTGGTAAAAGCATTCTTTAACACAAAAGAATTTGAAGTGGAAGAAATTCCAGAATCCAATGAAAAGACACCTGATCTAGTAATAATAAAAAAAGAAGAAAAAACTATTTTAGAAATTAAAACAAAAATTGATGATAAAGAATATTTAGAAAATATAAAATCCGAGATTGAAGCTTCCAGAATCTTCATTGAATCAAATCAGATAAATAGAAAGAATAAATATACAAATATAATATCCAAAGGCGTTGAACAGATTAAAGAATTAGATCAGAAAGGTTCCTTTAATGTTCTTTGGTTAGAATGCGCAGGTCGTGAACCAGAATACCAAGCCGCATTATTTAAATGTTCCTTACTAGGGATTCGAACTGCAATAAAATTACCAGCATCTGAATCAAGGGAATGTTATTTTTGCGATCATAGTGCTTTCTTTAAATATAAAGACTTTCTTGATGGAACTATTATTCACTGGAATGACAGAGCATTGCTATACTTAAACCCTTTTTCAAACAAATATGATGCTTTTAATAAATCTGAATTACGAAAATCATTTTCACGCGGGGCCATTGACCCTATTGATTTGGAGTCAAAATCAATAATTTATTTAGCAGATTGTGATATTGATCGAAACAATCAAAGCGAAGTAGGAATATATCTAGCGAAAAAATATGAATCAGAGCATATGGCTCTTCTCGATTTAACACATATTTCAGCGTCCACTTTTATAAGTGATTAAAAAAGCCTATACTTCGCATAACAGCGACTAACCGCTTCACTTCGGGACTTGCGCCCTCGTTCGGTCTACGACACATAGGCTTTTGTCACTCCTCTTGCCTACGCAAGCGTCGTGCCAATCCCTAACGTCCCGTCCGGGACTCAGGGCACAGCCTACGTCGGTTAGTCTAATTCGTTAGCCGCAATTTTTTAAATAATTTTAAGGACAGGAAAAAATGAACAAAAGGATTTTAGGAATTATAATTGGATTCGTAATATCAATAAACGCAATTTCTGCTGATTCTATTGAAGAAGATCCAAAAGATATCTTCTATACCGGACTAGCTATGAGAATTCAAAAAACAGGTATATTTCATATAAACATGGTTCACCTTTCAGAATCATACCCTGATACTATATATGGAAAATTTGCATCCGGATATTTAAGTCAAACAAAACAAAATTACAAAGAATGTATTAAGAATCTTGAATCAGTTACTAAGTCTAAACCAATTTCCGATTTTAGATTAGTTAATGAAGCTTATTTTTATATGGGAATTTGCAACTATGACTTAGGAAATTTTGATTTAGCTATAAAAGACTATACTAAAAGTATTTCAACTGATAACAAGAACTCATCTACGGAAAATTTCTTAAACAGTATTCTAGAAAGAGCAAAGACTTATAATCGAATTAGAAAATATGATTTAGCTAAAAATGATATTTCAGCAGCTATCCAAAAAATTGAAAATGAACCACAATATGATAAATATTACAATCTTGAACAACTACATGTTGATAGAATTGCTTTAAACACTACATTAAATAATCACAAAGACTCAATTCTTGACTGCGATTGGCTAATTAATAATTCAAAAGAAAAAAAAGATATCGGATACCTATATAGAGGACAAATTAAATACAAACTACTTAAAGATTACGACAGCGGTTTCGCAGATTATAAAAAAGCATTCGAAATTAATCCAAACAATTTCGCTGCTATCGCAAATATTATCGAAGTTTTAAATGCAAGAAAGGAATATGAAGAAATCCCTTCTTATCTTACTCATGCACTTAAAATAAAACCTAACCTAGGCGTTTTGTATTACTCTAGAGGCTATTTTCTCGAGCAATTGAAAAACAGAAAAGAAGCATGCAACGACATGACCGAATCTCTAAAATATTCATCTCAAAATGTTGATCGCGATTCTGAAGGATTTTACAATTTTGATCATATTCCTTCTGCCAGATCGTTCATCAATTCTTTGTGTAAATAAAAAACTGCGGCTAACAGCATGTAAACGCTGCGCTTCGGCACTACGGCCTCGCTTGGTCTCCGACACATTCCCCTTCTGGCATTCGCTCGCATACGCAAGCTACATGCCAGTCCCTAACGTCCCGTCGGGACTCAGGGTCAGGGAACGTCGTCTCCCCTAGTTCGTTATACGCAAGCGGAAAGAGATTTTCATTGAGAAAATAGAAATTGACTTTTCCCGTATATACCCCAGTATATACATATGGCACATGCATCAAAAGTCTTTATTAGTGGAAATAGTCAGGCTGTGCGAATTCCAAAGGAATACCAAATATCAGAGAAAGAGTTATATATACAAAAAGTTGGAAATACACTATTCCTTTTTCCTAAAAATGACCCTTGGAAGGCTTTTGAAGAAAGTCTTAATGAATTCTCTGATGACTTTATGTCGGAAGGAAGATTGCAACCTGAAGACCAAATCAGAGAAGATTTTTGATGTATCTGATTGATACTAACATTTGCATTTACTCTATTAAAAATAATCCAGAGTCAGTTGTTCAAAAAATAAAATCTATTGAGCCATATCAGATTAATATTTCTTCCATTACGGTTGCCGAATTAGAATACGGTGCAGCTAAAAGTAAAGATTACGAAAAAAACAAAACTACACTAATTAAATTCTTATCTGCCTTTGATATCATTCCTTTTACAGACTTAGATGCAGAAGTTTATGGATACATTAGAGCTACATTAGAAAAAACTGGTAAAATTATTGGTCCATATGATCTTCAAATTGCTGCCCAAGCAATTTCTAGAAATCTAATTTTAGTCTCGAATAATACAAAAGAGTTTATCAGAGTTCAAAATTTAAAATTAGAAAATTGGATTTGACTATATTCTTTCCGCCAGCGTATAACAGCGACTAACCGCTTCGCTTCGGGACTTGCGCCCTCGCTCGGTCTGCGACACATAGGCTTCTGGCACTCCCCTTGCCTACGCAAGTGTCGTTCCAGTCCCTAACGTCCCGTTCCGGGACTCAGGGTCAGGGAACTTCGGTAAGTCTAGTTCGTTATGCGCAATTTTTCAAAAATCAATTTATAAGGAAAATATGAAAAGAATTTTCTTAACAATTATAATTATGATCTCCTCCTGCAAATCATTAACTTTGATTTCTCCAGGAATAACTTCAGATAATCGCTTAGGAAAAAATTCTGGTTTGAAATTCGAAGAATCTTCATTTTATGGAACTGATTTTTATCAACTTAATGTTTTCTACATTGAAAATGAAAACAAAAGATACATCTTTCAAGATCCAAACAATATTATAGATTCTGGAATTAAAGAAAATTTTGAAAAGAATATCAATGAGAATGATATTCTCCTTCTATCGGAAGTATGTTTTGATAAGGACAAATTCAGACAAAAATCGCTAGATTTAACACTTTATGATTATTCACTTAATTCACAACAATACATAGATAAAATAGAATACATTTATCCATATTCCTTTATTAAAAAAGGAAACAGTTACTCATTAGAAAGACCTTTGCTTATAAACGATTATTATCCTAATCAAAGAAATGTTATAAAAACGTCAGATGATTTTGTTACTTGTTCTAGATCCATAATCAAATTTAAAAAAGAATTTCAATATGATGGAACAAATAAATTAAATATAACTACTCCTAGAAAGTCCATTATATCATTCGAATTTTCAGTTCAAAATGGAAAATTTGTGATACAAAATAATGAAGAAATTGAATTTAATATAAAAGCCAAAAGTAGGCTCTGAAAAACTGCGCATAACAGCGTCTTCCCGCTACGTTTCGGCACAAGGCCTCACTCGGCCTGCGGCAAATTTCCCGCTACTCCTAACGCCTACTGCGCAGGCTCAGGGCGGGAAACTTCGTTAAGACTAGTTCGTTATGCGACATGATTAAGATATCTAATATAAAAAAGAAAAAAATGCAAATTTCAATAATCCTTCATTTATTATTGTTTATAATTTTCTCTTGCCGATTGACAGATCATAAATTAGGCAAGGATCTTTCTATTAACCTGGAAGATAGGAATGTATTCGTATCCAATGAAAAAGATGAACTTTTTCCAGATACTGAATACTTTATCCCTCCTAACTTAATAACAAAAATCGAATATGGAATTACCGAAGACCAATTATACAAATTGATAGGAAATAAATATTTCAGAGAAAGATTTTCCTTTAATCGTGTTCTACCTAAAAGAATTTCTTATTTAAACTATATTCCAATAGATAAAATGGTAAATTTTAATGGTGGAAATTCAACCATTATACGCAATTCCAATTCGATTTCATATCATACATCAGAAAGAATGACTGCAGCTTTTTACTTTTACAAAAATCGATTAATTTATAAAACTATTATTCATACTGATAATATTGGCGGAAAAACTATTTTCTTACCACTTACTTCAAAAGAAGTCTTAAAAGCACAACCCTATACACCAAAATCACTTGATACAACTAACGAAATTTCAGGCATGAATTACTGGCATGATGCAAAATATTATGGATTTGTGAATGGTTATTTAATTGAAAATATAAATGCAGAAGGGAAAAAATATTATTCTTCAAATGTGATTGTTGGTAAACATTTACATAAAAAGGATTTCTTTACTAGGAATTACTGTATGCTCTATGCATACTGGGAATTTCCTGACTTCGAATCCGATTTAGAAAAATCTGATTATCATAAATTCAAAGCAAAAATAGATTTGGATTTTGAAAAAAAGACCGGATACTGGTCGGAAAGGGTTAACAATTAATCACGTCGCATAACATCGGCTTACTGCTTCGCTTCGGAACAAGTCCTCGCTTGGGCTACGCCAAATTGTCCTCCTGTCACTCGCTTGCATCAGCAAGCTACGTGCCAGTCCCTAACGTCCCGTTCGGGACTCAGGGTCGGACAACTTCAGTAAGCCTAGTTCGTTATGCGAAATGGGTAAAAATTTATACTCATATTAAAAAGATTTTATCTTGACAACTTGTCAACATAAGGTAAGCTAAAAGGCGTATGAAATCTTATGCCGTTGGCGAACTTAAATCCCACTTTTCCGAAGTTCTTGAATATGTTAAAAAAGGAGAGAAAGTTGCCATTCTTTTTGGAAAAAACAAAAAAACTATCGCTATGATTGTTCCTATTAACCAAAAAACTGATGCTAAGAGAAAAATTGGCATTCTTGATGGAAAAGTTAAAATTTCTTTTGATAAGGAATTTTCCATTTCAGAAGAAGAATTCCTAAACATTTAATGAGATTCCTTTTAGATACTCATGCTTTGCTTTGGGTCATCGGTGATTCAAAACAATTAAGTAAAAAAATCACTACAATAGTTCAAGATCAAGAAAATCAAATTTTCGTTAGTGTAATTTCGTTATGGGAAATTTCCTTAAAATTCAGACTAGGTAAACTAAAACTTTCTGGATTTAAACCAGAGGATATTCCAAAACTTCTCGAAAAATTAAACATAACCATAATTGAACTGAATCAGGAAGAAGCTTCTTCCTACCATAACTTAAAGGAAGATTTTCATAAGGATCCATTTGATCGAATGTTAATTTGGCAATGTATTACAAGAAAACTAACTTTTATTTCTAAAGATTCGGAAATAAAGAAATATAAAATATCTGGATTAAAAACTATTTGGTCTTAGTTACCCACAGCGCATAACAGCGACTAACCACTTCACTTCGGGACTTACGCCCTCGCTCGGTCTACGACACATAGGCTTTTGTCACTCCTCTTGCTTACGCAAGCGTCGTGCCAATCCCTAACGTCCCGTTCCGGGACTCAGGGTCAGCCTACGTCGGTTAGTCTAGTTCGTTATACGACATAGCCTAAAAATTGATTCATAAAATCAAAAATCATCAGTAAAAAGCATATAAGATAAGAAAACTAACGGTTTCAATTTAATCCCAAAGCCTACTTTTTGTAGAATCTAATCAGTCTCCTAATTCAAAAATAGATACTTTTTTTGATTGAAATTGATTATACAATGTTATAACATTGTTAATACAGGGTCAATATGTTAAAAAAACTTGTGCAACATGGGAACAGCTCCGCTTTAGTTATCGAGAAACCTATTCTTGAACTACTAAAAATTGACCAAAACTCTACTCTTGAAGTTACTACTGACGGGAAATCATTGATCATCAAACCTATAGAAAAAAGTATTTCTAAATCTCTTGAAAAGATTAATAAAGCTCACGGTAAAACACTCAAAAAACTAGCTCAATAATGCTGGATGATACTATCTTCCTCTCTATTGAGGACGTAATTCTTATACATAAAAATCAAATTGAATTGTATGGCGGAGCTGCTGAAATCCGAGATCATGGACTCTTAGAATCGGCAATTAACCAACCAATGACTACTTTTGATGGTGTAAGTTTACATCCGTCTCTATTTGATAAAGCTGCCGCGTACTTATTTTATCTCTGTAAAAATCATCCTTTTTTAGATGGAAACAAAAGAGTAGCATTAGCTTCTTCACTAGTCTTTCTCGATATTAATGGATATGATATCCTTGATCCGAATGAAATTTTGTATGACTTCGTCATCGGTGTCGCAGAAGGAAAATTCAAATTAGAAGAGATTAAGAAAACTTTAGAATCTCTAGCACAGCTTAATATCTAGCAATAGGCTACGTCGTATAACAGCAACTAACCGCTTTACTTCGGGACAAGCCCTCGTTCGGTCTACGACACATAGGCTTTTGTCACTCCTCTTGCTTACGCAAGCGTCGTGCCAATCCCTAACGTCCCGTTCCGGGACTCAGGGCCAGCCTACGTCGGTTAGTCTAGTTCGTTATGCGACATACGCAAATTAATTTAAACAAGAGTAACATTATGAATTTTGAAGAATTAATAGATACTATTAAAGGCAAACTTTATGAAAGACTTTCTAATCCAATATTGTTTTCATATTCGATTTTCTTTATTACTTTCAACTGGCGTTTCTTTTATAAATTAATTCAAGGCGATAGCCTATCATCGATTGACCAATTTTTAATAAATAACAGTTTTGAAATAACTAAACCTGCTATCTATTCATTAATTTATGTAATCTTGACGCCAATTTTGAAATTAATCTCCGAACCATACTCAGAATTTATAAAAACACTTACCCTTGCCTCGAGAAATTATTTTCGAAAAAATTGGCAAGAACAAGATATGGCAACAATATCTGAAATTGAAAAAAATATATAGGCACAATCGATTCATTAAAACATAAAATTGAATCGGAAAGAATAGATTACATAAACATTTCAGAATCTTTGAAAAAAATGTTTAGATTAGAAAACAATATAGATGAAAACTTAAACTTTCAACTATATAATTGTCACAAAGATTTAATAGCTGGCAACGTTGCATTACTCGATGGCAGTCTTGCATTGAGAGGCTCTGACGAATCTGGAAATACTATTCTAGGGATAGTAATTGGCAAAGCCGGAGCTAATTACGCTTACATAGCAAATAGAGGTAAAATTAATTCAGATTTACTGGATATTAGAGAAAAACATAACATAAGTATTCCAGGAAATTATATTTTATCGAAAAATAATTTAAGCAGACTTGAATTATTAAGAGAACCTAAGGGAAATTATCGTTTGGTTGGAAATTTAAATGAAGATGGAACCTTTGAAATAAAAATAAAGAACTACAGTAATTAAATATGAGCGTACTGCGCATAACAGCGTCTTCCCGCTACGTTTCGGCACAAGGCCTCACTCGGCCTACGGCAAATTCCCTTCCGTCACGCTTCTTGCTTCGCAACAAGTCGCGCCGACGCTAACGCCTCCTTCGGAGGCTCAGCTACAGGGAACTTCGGGAAGACTAATTCGTTATACGACATCACCTAAAATTTAATCCAAAGTATAAAATAACTATTGACAATACTATCGCAATACGTCAGTATTTGATTGTGATCATAGGTTTTGCCGACAAAAAAACTGAAAAAGTTTGGAAAGGTGAGTTTTCTAAAGATCTACCAACAGAAGTTCAGAATCAAGGCAGAAAAAAGCTTAGGATGATTAATAATGCTCATAATATTGAAGACCTTAAAGTTCCACCAGGCAATAAGTTAGAACTTCTAAAAGGTGACAGAAAAGGTCAGCATAGTATTCGAATCAATGATCAATGGCGTATCTGTTTTAACTGGGACGGAAATAACGCTTCTTTAGTAGAAATTGTTGATTACCATTAAAAAGGAGATTATATGAAACGTTTAGCAAACATACATCCCGGACAAATACTATCGGAAGAGTTTCTTACTCCATTAAAAATTACTGCCTATCGACTGGCAAAGGAAACCGGTATTCCACAAACAAGAATCAGTCAAATTCTACTCTATAAAAGATCCGTTTCTGCTGATACGGCAATACGCTTATCAAAATTTTTTGGAACTACTCCTCAATTCTGGCTTGGTTTACAAAATGATTATGATCTGGAAGAAGAAATGTTGAAAAAGCAAAAAGAATTTAACGGAATTCACAATTATAAAGATTTAGCAATAGCTTCTTAATTCTTTATTATTACCTCGGTGACGTCGTATAACAGCGACTAACCGCTTCACTTCGGGACTGACGCCCTCGTTCGGTCTACGACACATAGGCTTTTGTCACTCCTCTTGCTTGCGCAAGCGTCGCGCCAATCCCTAACGTCCCATTCGGGACTCAGGGCCAGCCTACGTCGGTTAGTCTAGTTCGTTATACGCAATATTTTTTTTAATCTTTTCAGGAAAATAACTATGACCATTATTTCAGACTCTTCCGCCGTTAATGAAGATAGAATATTACCTCAACACCAAGCAGTACTCACTCTTCTTCAGACTCATCTTTCAGATCCTCAGGTAAGTGAATATCAATGGCTTGATATAGCTTGCGGTCAAGGACAAATAATAAAATACTTAGATAGTAATTTGGATGAAAAATATAGATCGAAAATAAATTTTACTGCCTTTGAAGGCGATGCTACATACTTAAAAATAGTGAAAGAAAAAGCAAAAGCATTATCATTATTGAAATACAATGAAAAAATTGGTGAAATAGCAGATTTCGAAACACTCTTTCCTTCACTCGGGAATTTCAATTTCATTACGCTAATAAATGTTGTTCATGAATTGCCTCCAAAGCTTTTAGCTTCATTACTAATAAATATTCTCAATAGACTCACGGAGAATGGTATATTATATATATTCGATATGGAAACACTAAATCCATTAGAACTCGGTGCCATTCCTTGGAAGAAACATGAAATTATCGAAATTATCAAGACATTCTATATCGAAATTGAAACTCCATCTTATATCCCAGAGGTTTCACAATGGAAATTTAAATCAACACAAGGCTGGAGTTATACACTCCAAAGAAGACATATAAAAATCTCACATGAAGAAATATTGAAAAATAAACAGCGGATTATTACAAATGTAGAAAAACAAATCGAAAAGCAAATTCAAATAAAATTTGAAATGACTAAAAATATACTCACTGCTCATACAGAAACAGATTCAGAAACCTCCGAGGATAAAAAGCATATATATACATCTCTATACGATTTTTGGGCGCTACATAAAGCCTTGGGAGAAAAATAATGAAATCAATATACTTTTCAAATTCACAAAACATTCATCAAACGGATAATTTCATCAATATTATTAAAAATGAATTAGAATACATAGGTTATAAAACAACAACGTCAATTAAAGAATCAAACTTTGAAGAAACGTTAGAAGAAACTACCGAAACCCTGATTCGCAACTGCAGTATTATGATTTCAATGTATCAAAAGAGTAATAATTTTGTTCATTTTGAATTAGGAATGGCCTACGCATTACGCAAACCGATCGTTCTAATAACTGAGGATGAATTTGAAATACCAGAGTTTTTGTCCAATACATCTGTCATAATATTAAACAAAATGAATTTTGAAGATGTTTTTGGTACTTTAAACAAAATAATTGGCCAAATTGAGGTCAATATACAAGACAGTAGAATAATAGAAGCAAATGAATTTTTCCTTTCAAAACACAAAGGAGAAAAAAAGGAGTTTGAGAATCTAACTCCACAGGAGTTAGAAGAGATATTCTTTGAGATTTTTGAATGCTTATCTTTCTCTCCTAAGAAATTTAATAGTTTAAACGATAATCGCTTTGATTTTAAATTAGAAAATTACGAAAAGTATGATAATGCGATTGTCGAAATAAAAAAATACAATTACCAATCAAAAATTTCGATCAGTCAAATCGAACAATTTTATGGAGTAGTCATGGCAAACAATGCTCAATTTGGTATTTATATAACTTCTAGTCAGTATACAGCGTCCGCATTAAATTTTGCAGAAAAACTAAGAGAAAAAGTAAAGTTATACACACTAGCAACATTCTATGAAGAATATAAAGACAAATTAAAAAAATACTGCGTATAACAGCATCTTCCCGCTACGCTTCGGCACAAGGCCTCACTCGGCCTGCGGCAAATTCCCTTCCGGCACGCTTCTTGCTTCGCAAGAAGACGCGCCGACGCCAACGCCTACTTCGTAGGCTCGGCTACAGGGAACTTCGGGAAGACTAGTTCGTTATGTGCAATGCCATAAAAATTAAGAATTTTTGATAATCAAATGAAAATCTGCTATATTTGCAATAATGAAATAAAAGAACAAAATCAATCAAAAGAACATATCCTTCCGAATTCAATCGGAGGAAGACTAAAATCATTTGATTTATTATGTAATACATGCAATTCAGATTTCGGAGCCACATCTGATGCAGAATTCGCTAAACAATTCAATTTTATATGTAATATCTTGAATATTGATAGAGAAGATGGCAAACCACAACCAATCATTGTTGAAAAGATTAAAACGGGAGAGAAATTTAAAGTCACATCAGACGGTAAATTTCAATTAAAAGATCCTAAAGTTGTTCAAAAAGTAACAGGAGAAAAGGTTAGTATAAAAATTACTGCAAGAACCATAAAAGAAGGTAAAAATATTCTAGAAGGCCTAAAAAAGAATTATCCAAAATTAAACGTAGAAAAATTTCTAAATCAAGCAATTAGCGTAGAGGAAGAGTTCATAGAACCTATACACGCAGAACTTTCCATTGGTGGAAAAGAAATATTCCCATCTATTCTAAAAACAGCATTAAACTATTACATCTATAAAACTCAAAACATAGAACCAGTCAAAAAAGCAATTGAACAGTTAAAAATATATAACCTAGATTTAGTTGAACCAATAATACCTGAATTTTCCCTTTATGATATAGAAACATCGGATATAAACCACAGTATCTTTATTCATGGTAATCAAAAAGAAAAAAGGTTATATGCAATAGTTGAGTATTTCAATATCTACCACTATATAGTAAAATTAAGTGATGAATACTGTGGTGAAGATATTTCATTACTTTATGTTTATGATATTTTCTCAAAAAAAGAAGTTCCAAAAAAAATCAAATTTAATTACCTTCCAAGCTTCATCTTTCAATATACATATCCGAATTCAGAACCAAAATCTCATTTTCTTCAAGAGAGAGTAGATAGAGTAATGAAGATTGCAGAAAAAAGAAATTTTGACAATTTAGTTTCCCGAATCTTTAGATCAGCATGGAAAAATACCGTTGATAAATTAATACCACAAGGCGAACCAATAACAGATGAAGCATTGAGATTATTAATCTCTGAAGTAGTTGGAAAACTTTCAAAATATATTTTTCCCAAAAAAAGCAGAAATTAATGGCACTGCACATAACAGCGACTAACCGCTTCGCTTCGGGACTTACGCCCTCGCTCGGCCTCCGGCAAATTGTCCTCCTGGCATTCGCCTTGCTTACGCAAGCTACATGCCAGTCCCTAACGTCCCGTTGAGACTCAGGGTCGGACAACTTCGGAAAGTCTAGTTCGTTATACGAAATGCCCGAAAATACTTCTTTGCAATGAAATTCTATAAGTTTAACCAAAAAAGAGAAGAAAGTATTCAAGAAAGACCAATTTTCCAGCACAACTCAACTTGACTTTGTAAGCAAATTCATGATAATATGATCACATGGATTACAAAGCTAGATTAACATCATCACCGGAAGTTTTACTTGGGAAGCCAGTGATTAAAAATACTAGAATCGCAGTTGATTTCATTCTGGAAAGACTCGGCGAAGGAATGTCAATTGAACATATTCTAGAAGCTTATCCGTCAATTGAGAGAGAAGATATTCTTGCATGTATCTCTTATTCAAGTGATGTAATTAGCAGAGAAAGCTTACTTGCAAGTTAAAATACTTGCAGACGAAAATGTCGATTTTCGTTTAATAAAACTTCTAAGAAACTCTGGACACTCGGTTTTCTCAGTTCAGGAAGAACATAAAGGTATTTCTGATATTCAAGTTATTAACCTAGCAATCTCACTAAAAGCAGTCATTCTAACATTAGACAAAGATTTTGGAGAATGGGTCTTTTCACATAAAGAATACTCAAATGGAATTATATTCCTTCGTTATAGCCCAAATGAATACAATGAAATCTTTAATGCCTTAAATTTTCTTCTTCAGAAAACTTCTGATGAAATATATGGAAAGTTTATCGTACTTTCTAAAAACAAAATCAGAATAAGAGATATTCACTTATAACTTAATTACGGGCACTTCGTATAACAGCGGGGAAACGCTTCGCTTCGGCACTTACGGCCTTGCTTGGGCTACGCCACATTCCCTTTCTGTCACTCGCTCGCATACGCAAGCTACGTGCCAGTCCCTAACGTCCCGTTCCGGGACTCAGGGTCAGGGAACGTCGTCTCCCCTAGTTCGTTATACGAAATAAACCAAATCAAATATTATATGAAAAAAATCTCACTATATCTGATTCTTATTTTTTCATTATCATGCTTATCTAGAACAGCTACAAGATTGGAGGAACAGCCTCTAAAGGTATTCGAAAATAACCATTCAAACCTTACTATTACAATTAAAGAAAGGAAGGATGCGAAAATCTATGTTGATTTATATATCCAGGATTCCGATTCTTTTGAAAAAAATCCCACTCAATTCTTACCTACTTACTATTTCAGCGACTCATTCAAATCAGATAGAATAAAATTTTCAGTTCCACAAGGCAAATTTGTAGGTTTTTTAAATATTTGGTCGAAAGATAGCATTCCATTTTATAGAACAATTCACGGCGGCCATAATGTCTATTTTGGAATTAATAAAGAATACAAAAAAACAACGGATTTTAGCAAAGGGTGTACGCAAATAAAATTCTTTGATACTGATTTAGATAGAATAAGTACAAAAACACAATGTAACTACTTTGAAACAAATAAAAAAGATTTATTCTTGGAATTTTCGATTAGCGATAAAAATCAGATCAATGAATTGAGAACACTTCTCTTACTTTGGCCTAGTTTTTCCTACGCTGCATTACACGGACCCCAACCGTATCCATATGCTGTCTTATTAATCTTACAGGGTCTATTTGGCTTTACCGTACGGGACACAACAATCAACTTCGATAACTACGACAACTTTTAAAAGTGATATTTATATAAATCAATCTCATACATGGTTTACTTCGTATAACAGCATCTTCCCGCTACGTTTCGGCACAAGGCCTCACTCGGCCTGCGGCAAATTCCCTTCCGTCACGTCTCTTGCCTTCGCAAGATTCGCGCCGACGCTAACGCCTACTACGCAGGCTCAGCTACGAGGAACGTCGATTAGCCTAGTTCGTTATGCGAAATAGCGTGAAAATATAACCTTAAATACAAAAAAATTAAGAAATAAGACTAAATATTTTGATTGACTCACACAATGCAATGTGTAAGAATTTAGACAACCATGGCAACAAACCTGAACATTGACTCAGAATTACTTGATGAAGCATATTCATTAAGTGGCCTAAAAACAAAAAGAGAAACTGTAAACACTGCACTTATCGAGTTTATAAAAAAACATAAACAAAAAGAAATTATTAAATTTTTCAATACTATTGAATATGATCCAAAAGCCGATTATAAAAAACTCAGAAAATAGTCATAATTCAACTACCATATAGTGAACTTACTTATTGATACTTCTGTTTGGTCAGAAGCTCTTAGACGAAAAAACAAATCTGTTAACTCTGAAGATACTTTTCTTTTTCAAATAGTTAAAAACGAAGAAGAAATATTCTTAACTGGTATTATACTACAGGAAATATTAACAGGAATTAAAAATCAGAAGCTTTTTGATGAAATTAATAATCATCTCCGTTTCTTTAATTATGTAACCCCTACGAACAAGGATCATATTCTGGCAGCACAGTTAAGAAATGATTTAGCAAAAAAGGGAATCACTGTGGCTTCGATCGATGTTTTAATTGCACAAATCGCTATTTCAAACAATTTAACCATTGCGACTTACGATTCTGATTTCAACAAAATTGCTGAAAATTCGAAATTAAAAATAATAAACTTTGAAAAATATCTCAGTAAAATATAAACCACGCAACTGCGACTAACAACGGGGAAACGCTGCGCTTCGGCACTTACGGCCTCGCTTGGTCTGCGACACATAGGCCTCTGGCACTCCTCTTGCTTGCGCAAGCGTCGTTCCAGTCCCTAACGTCCCGTTAACGGGACTCAGGGTCAGCCTACGTCGGTTAGTCTAGTTCGTTATTTGCAATTGGTCAATCAGTAGAAGAAAACGCGCAAATTTTTTATGTGAGTGTTGTCGATTTCAGCTAGAAGAAATACAACGCTGTGTTACTCCATTTACGGGTTTTTAATGATTAGTGCTTTTTTAAGAAATAAGAGAAAATTTGCGCTCGAAAGTTTTGGCTTGCGATAGAAATTTCATTAAATACGGACCAACTGCAATTAACAACGGTTTCTCGCTTCGCTTGGGTCCTTATCCGCTCGTTACGGACTTCTGTTTCGCTGCGCTGAAGTCCTGCACTTCGCGGGGCCCTCGTTCGGGCTACGCCACATTCCCTTTCTGTCACTCGCTCGCATACGCAAGCTACGTGCCAGTCCCTAACGTCCCATTCGGGACTCAGGGTCGGACAACTTCGGGAAGGCTAGTTCGTTATACACAAGTTGCTAAAACTCAATTCATCACGAAAAAAATGCCGTTTTTACGAAGAAAGGTAATTTTCAGGAAAATTTTTGCTATATTTATGATAGCATATATGATATCATTTAACTGTGCGAGTTACTATTGATACAAATGTGATTTACCAAGCTCTTAGGGACAATAGAGGGGCTTCACATTTTATACTTAACTTAGTTGAAAACAGAAGAATTGAGTTAGCTTTATCTACGCCTGTCTTTACCGAATATTCAGACGTTTTATTAAGAGATAAGTCACTTTCTGATCTAGCTTTGTCAAAGAAGGACATCAATTTGGTTTTGGACTTCTTAGCTTTTGTGGCTACGCCTTTTTCTATCAACTATCTACTTAGACCTAATCTTACTGACGAAAATGACAATCTCTTTGTCGAACTTGCTTTTGCTAGTAACAGTAGATACTTAATTACTTCTAATATTAAGGATTTTAATCTTAAAAGTGAACTCAAATTTGATTCTTTTAAAGTTATCACACCTACTGATTTTGCTAAATTCTGGAGATTAAATTATGAATAAGAAAAATGTTTTAACTATTCGTATTCCTGAAGACTTGAAAGAGAGAATTGAAAAAACTGCTGCTACGCAAGGGGTTTCTCTTAATCAATTTGCTTTATACGCTTTTACAAGAGGTATAAGCGATATTGATACTGCAAACCTTCTCAAAAAACGAATTCAAGGAAAAACTAAAGAATCAATTGAAGATGGATTCAAGAAAGTTATGGGGAAAGTTGGAAAGAAAGATAAACTTCCTAACTGGGATAAGCTTTAATCTTATAGTAGCAACCAGCGTATAACAGCAACTAACCGCTTCACTTCGGGACTTGCGCCCTCGTTCGGTCTCCGACACATAGGCTTTTGTCACTCCTCTTGCTTACGCAAGCGTCGCGCCAATCCCTAACGTCCCGTTCGGGACTCGGGGTCAGCCTACGTCGGTTAGTCTAGTTCGTTATTTGCAATGGCGAAAAATAAATCTTAAATCAAGGAAAATCAAGATTGACTGCAGTATATACTATGATATATACTCTACTCATGCAAACAGCAAAAATCTTTATCAACGGAAGAAGCCAAGCAGTTAGAATTCCAAAAGAATTTCAATTTAAGGGAGATGAGGTCTTCATTCAAAAAGTTGGGGAAGCGGTTATTCTGGTTCCAAAGAATAAAGCATGGAACGCTTTTCTTGACGGTTTAAATGGTTTTTCAGAGAATTTTATGAATGATGGGAGAAATGAATTGCCTGATTCGGAAAGAGACTCTATATAATGTTTCTTCTCGATACAAATATTTGCATTTTTCTCATTAAAAAGAAAAACCAATTTCTCTTAGATAAAATTAAAAAGAATTACAATAAAGGTATTTTCATTTCAACTTTAACACTCGCTGAATTAGAATTTGGAATTCAGAATAGTGAACAAAAGGAAAAAAATAGAATTTCACTCATTGAATTCCTTACCATTTTCGAAATATTACCTTTTGAAGAAAAAGACACTCAAGCCTTTGGAATCATTAAAGCAGATCTGAAAAGAACAGGTAATTTAATTGGTTCTATAGATGCTTTATTAGCTTCACAAGCCATTTCTAGAAATCTTACATTTATTACGAATAATACAAAAGAGTTCAAGAGAGTTAAAAATTTAAATATCGAAGATTGGACTCAATAATTACGCCACTGCAAATAACAGCGACTAACCGCTTCGCTTCGGGACTTGCGCCCTCGCTCGGTCTCCGACACATAGGCTTCTGGCACTCCTCTTGCTTGCGCAAGCGTCGTTCCAGTCCCTAACGTCCCATTCGGGACTCAGGGTCAGGGAACGTCGTCTCCCCTAGTTCGTTATACGAAAGCCCCAGGAAATTTCTTTTAAGATTAAAAAAATATGAATTTAAGTGAATATTCACTTGACTGAATTAAGTTTTTAAGCCTCAAATTGAGTGTGTGGGAAATTGAATCTACTGAAGAAATAGATAATTGGCTTCGAAAACTCGATTTAAACACTAAAGAAGAAATATTAGCCCACTTTTATCTTTTACGAGAAAAAGGACCTCTACTCGGAAGACCTTTTGCTGATTCAATACAAGGTTCAAAGATTAAAAATCTCAAAGAACTTCGTATTCAAGTTAAGTTAAAAGTAATTAGAATCTTTTTCGTTTTTACAGAAGGTAGAATTGGCCTATTGCTTGCCGGTGGCGATAAAAGAGGAAATGATAAACGGTTTTATGAACAAATGATTCCGATGGTAGAAAAAATTTACAAAAATTGGTTAATCGAAAACGGGGTGAATAATGATGAAAGCAAAAGTAAAAAGAAATCCAATAGAAAATCTTGAAAAATCACTTCCTGCAGAAAGTATCGCAAAAGCGAAACATAAAGCTGAACAAATGCTTTTTCATATTAATCTCGCCGAATTACGAAAACTTGTCGGACTAAGACAAGAAGATATTACTAATTTTTCACAATCTGGACTCTCTAAACTCGAATCTAGGAAAGATATGAAAATTTCTACTCTAATTGATTATTTGGACAGTCTCGGAATGGATTTAGAAATAAAAGCAAGACTCAGAAATAAGAAAGATGGAAAGTCTAAAAAAGAATTTGTTCTCCTAAAAGCATCCTAAGTATTCTTAAATAATATCATTCTATAGTTGGGGCCTTCGCATAACAGCGTCTTCCCGCTACGTTTCGGCACAAGGCCTCACTCGGCCTACGGCAAATTTCCCGCTACTCCTAACGCCTACTGCGCAGGTTCAGGGCGGGAAACTTCGTTAAGACTAGTTCGTTAACCGAAATCGCCAATAATTAATTAAATACAAACAGTTTTTTAAATCTTGACCAACTGCTAATATTCGTAAATTTTTACTAAATCTACTCAAACGTTTTAAGGTAACAAATGAAATTTTTAAAATTCGCAATGACAATATTACTTATTAGTACACTTAATCAATGTATCACTTACTTAAAGAAAGATATACCCGCATATAATCCCGCAAAAGTAGAGAAGAAAATATCTAATGTAGATTTTGTTTTATTCTATAAAAGTTTCAATGCTATAGGTGAAAAATTTCCAGTTTCAGAAGCTGTTCATAAAGCAAATAAACAAGCATTTACCGAAATTATCGCTGGATGTAAATGTATAAGCAAATTCAATGTATATGTAGATGGACTAGACGACTTAAGCAAAGTTAATAATAAAAATTTAGTAAATATTGAAGTAACCAGTAGAGTAAAACCGAATAGTGCTTTTTTTATAACAACTACTCTTCATGTTATAACTGCCGGCTTATTTCCGCTTTTCGCCGAATTTAATGGGAAAACTGAATTTATTGCTTTTAGTCAAGGAAAGGAAATCAAAAGATATTCTTACGAAAATGATGTTGTGGAAGTAAGACAACTCCTTTTGATTTTTGCTATGCCATTTACACAAAGAAGTTATATCACTAACCAAAACGTACCTGATAACTTTGTAAATGATATTTATCGAGATAAACTATATTCATTTGATTCCAATTAAATTCTAAATTACTCTATTCAACACCGTAATCTAAATTCCGAAGTCCTAATTTCAATTTGGCGACTTCGGTTAACTTCCGCTAACCACTTCGCATCGGCACTTACGGCCTCGCTTGGGCTGCGCCAAATTGTCCTCCTGTCACACGCTCGCATAAGCAAGCTACGGGCCAGTCCATAACGTCCCGTTACCGGGACTCATGGTTGAAAAACGTGGGTAAGATTAGTTAGTCATACACTCTATTATAAAAATCGCAACCTTCTATGAAATATTTAATAATACCAACAATCGCTTTCCTAACTTTAACAAGTTGTTCAATTGATATTAGACAATTACCTGGTCCAAAAAAAAATCCTAACAATCAACAGACTGAATATAAAAAAATTCTAACAATCAGAGATTTAAAAATATCAAGTAATGAATTATCCGAAATAGAAAGTGCTTGGAAGTATATACTCATTTCATACTTAAAAAATGATAGCTTTCTAAATAAAAATTTTCTCATTACTGACTCCAATGACTTAAGTAAAGAGTTATTTTTAGTTGATATTACAATCAAACCAAATCAAAAAGAAGAAAGAAATTACTGGTGGAGCATACCTGTAATCTATCCGATAACGTTAATCTGGCCAATTCATTACAGAAAGTTAGAGTATACCGTTTCTATAGAATATTCAATATCGAAAAATGGGAAAAAAATTATTAGTGACCACTTTGAACTAAAAGAATTCTTAGAAATCTATTTCTATGGATTATCTAGAACTTTCATATTTGAAGAATTTATCGAAGATATTAATAAAAAGGCAATAGAAAAATGCGTATCCGAAATTTCATTATATCTTTATCAATTTTAACTTTATCCTCTTGTGTTACAATTCCCGACTTACCTAAAAATGAATCACCTGCTTGTTTGGCCCATTTTTTTGAAACTCGATCTAAAATTAAAGATATTCGAGAAGGACAATGGAGTATAACTGCCGGCATATCATACATTTCTCTCTCACTAGCTTGGGCTGCAGGCATTGACGGATTATTCCCGTTAACAATTTTACCTTATTTCCTCTATATTCAGAATCGAGAAGCAAATGAAATTTACGAAAGTTATCAAAAAATGCACTGTAGTCAAAAAGAAAAACTTAACAGTGGTTAATGAAATATATAGTTCTCCATAACCAAAAAAATAAAACCTATGTATTCTTGCAGGCAAATTTACTTTTGCAAAAGTTCTCGAAGAAAAAGAAGATTCAATATAAGAAATATTTAAGAAAGGTAGGAAAAATTAAAGTCTACCTTTTACACTTTATGTAAACAATAAGGTATCATTTTTAGATACGAGCATACAAAACCCATTGCAACTAAATTTGGCTATGAAAAATCACCTTCGAATTAATCTCAATGCAGGAAATACTAATTGCAGAAATAAATCCAAGAGGAATAATTCTTAACAGCTACAAGAGAAATATTAAAATATAGAATATTCACTAACAAGAAAAAAAGGAACTATACATAATGATTACCAAACGGAAACTATCCCCGAAACAAATAGAAGAACTTCTCAATGCTTTAAAAGAGCGATTCGAAACGAATATGAATCGACATGAAAATTTAATATGGTCTGAAATACAAAAAAAGATAGAAACAAACTCCGAAAAACTTTGGTCCCTTTTTGAAATGGAAAGAACTGGCGGTGAACCGGATGTTATTAGGTATGACCAGAAAAGGAACCAATATATCTTCTATGATTGCTCGAAAGAAACTCCCAAAGATAGGAGAAGTCTTTGTTACGATCGAAAAGCATTGGATTCAAGAAAAGAAAATAAACCGAAGAATAACGTTTTTGATTTAGCTAGTGCAATGGGGATAGAATTGCTTACTGAAGAACAATACAGAGAACTACAAACTTTTGGAGACTTCGACACAAAAACATCTAGCTGGATTTTAACACCAACGAATATCAGAGATTTAGGTGGAGCTCTATTTGCAGACTTTCGATATGGCCAAGTATTTATCTACCACAATGGTGCTGAATCTTACTATGCAGCAAGAGGATTTCGTGGATCTCTCTTGGTTTAAAAAATGGACATACCTTTGGGTCGAGACAGTATGAAACAAAGTTACTTTATGTTTTTCGTAGCACCGCTTCTATATTACAATTGTTTTGGGGAATTAGAAATATTAAATTCAGATGGTAACAAAAAGACCAAGAGTCAAAAAAATGCGGCAATCGCTTGTGCCATAGCACAAAGTTCCGATTATAGCAGTTGTAATCCTGATACAAGTAGAACTTCATATTGTTCTACTCTATATAACCAATGCACCTTAGCTTGCGCATTAACGCAGCTAGCTTTCTCTATCGGTTGCGGCTTATAAGAATTTATGTCAAATTTGTTTATCAATCGTTTGATTCCTATAGAGAATTATCGATTGGAATGGGAAAATTTCTTGGTGCCTGACACCACCGAATATCAAACTTACAAACAAAATAGTAAACTTGAACTTGCAGTAAAGCCAAATGATGTCTTTTGGTATATAAGAGAAAAAGAAAATAGCGTTTTGCTCTCCACTGGAACATGGGGAACAAAACAGTCGATTGCAAATCGATTGATCACAACAACTCAATCAGAACATTTATACTCTTCATCTTTATGGAAGAAATTCTCAGCAAATCGATGTTTGATTCCAGTGACAGCTTATTTTGAATGGCAAATGCAAAGGACTGGAAAAAAACATAAGCTTAAAATTGAGTTTAAAGATAAAAACTCATTCTTTGGAGGAATTTGGGGACCATTACCAGAAAATTTGACTTGGGTCACGATTCTTACGCAAACTGCAAACGAGAAAACTGCAGAAATTCATAATTATGGGGATAATAAACATAGGCAACCCATCGTAATCAGAAAAGAAAACCAAAGGTTCTGGCTAAACCCCAAGTTAAACTCTGAATCAGAAATCAAAAAATTAATAACGCAGTTCCAAGAGAATGATATCACTACAGAAGATTTAGACTACGAACAAACATTATTCGATTGATTTTGTAATCTGTGGCTCAATTCCAGGCATAGTGATATAATTTGGCAGGGCTTCAATCCTATGCATCCATTTTCTTATATTTTTATATTCTGATAGATCTACCTGTCCTTGATGGCACAGGGCGATATAAGGATACATAGCGATATCAGCTATACTCAATTCATCTATTGCTAACCAATTTCTCGAACTTAATCTTTTTTCTAACAAATTGAGAAGATTTTCTGTAACCTGCTTTGCTTCTTCTAAATTAATTGTTCTTCCAAGCAAATAATGTACTCTTAATGCACTGGGACCACGAGATACTTCATTGGCCGCAGTGGAAAGCCAAGCAACGATTTCGGCTGACTTTATAGGATCATCAGGAAACCAATGACTCTCGCCATAAGCACGAGCCAAATATACTAAAATCGCTTGGCTATCTCGAAGGATCAAATTTCCATCCTTAAGAACAGGAACTTGACCAAAAGGATTTAGTTCTAGGAATTTTTCCGATTTATGTTCTTTGTCGACTGGATTAAAAATTCGACTTTCATATTTAAGATTTAAAAATGATAACATTAGCCTTATTTTGTAGCTATTTCCAGAAAGAGAAAATTCGAATAATTCAATCATATCCATTTCAGTACCAACTACCCTTAAGAGTTGGCAATAATTTTTTTGAAATTATAAAAGAAACCTTAAGAACAATGCAAAATAACATTCAATTTATTCAAAAAAAATTTATCCTTAGATCATATTAAAAAATTATTTCTTTGTCTCATCACCAAAAACCGTTCGAAAATCTTTTAATAAATTCAAAAAAGTTTTTCTATTTTTTTCAGAAATTGTGCTCAGGATTGGTTCAAAGTGTAATAAGATTTTTTTTGGTAAAACCTTTTCTAATGATTTTCCTTTTGTGGAAAGACTGATCAGCGTAGATCTTTTATCAAGTTTAGAAACCTCCACCTGAATCAGACCCGCCAATTCCATACGACGAATCATTTTCGAGGCAGATGGTGCATCTTGTAAGGTCAATTCAATGATCTGTTTTTGACTCAAAGTATCCTTTTGCCAAAGCATTGCTAATACCTGCCACTGCTCAGGTGATAATTGGAATTCTTTGAGACAACGTATCAATTCCCTTCGAAAGAGAAGCGCAACTCGGTTTAAATTAAAGCCGATTTGATCATCAAGTAAAAACATAATATCGATTAGGATTTTATATCCGCATTTACTTGTCCAGACAATAATCTATTGACAATCAAAACAACTCCCATTTACTTGTCTAGACAAGTAAATGGGAGTTCAAAAATGAAACAAATTGATTTGGTTTTTCGTATGTTGTTAGGAATTATTTTTATTTTGTTCGGGAGTAGTAAATTTTACGCTTTTATGCCAACGCCACCAATGACACCCGCAGCAGCGAATTTTATTGCGGCCATCATTACCACCGGCTATTTATGGAAACTAGTTGGCTTTTTGGAAATTTGCGGAGGACTACTTGTCATCTTCCCAAAAACTACCACTCTTGGATTAATGATCTTAGCCCCCATCATTGTAAATATCACACTCTATTTAGGATTTTTGCAATATACGATTGGTCCTGCTCCGTACATCATGATATTGTTTTTGTTATCTAGCTCCGGTCTCATCGCATGGCAAAGAAGAAAACAATGGTTAACGTTGTTTTACAACCATTCGTTGTAACAATAAAAACATTTTCATAACCTATGATTAGCAATCAGGGTAACTTAGAAAGAAACCCTGATTTTATTTAATTTAAGTCATCAATTTTTATATCGTTGGGCGATGGCCTACCCATTCCCAGTTCAATTGAATCTCTTAGACTTAGCAAAAAGATTGCCCATTTCATACTACAATGAGCAGTAAATTCGGACTCTTTTTTCCAATCTTGATGACGGAAGTATAGAATTGTCATACTTCCTCCATCTGGAGCTTTGCCATTGTCCCACTGAAAATCAATATGAGAACCAATCCAATCCTCTGGACCAGAAATACATTCCCATAACACATGTTTGGTACTAATTTCCTGAACTTTCATTTCCATAGCGTTTCCATGTCCAAATCCAAAAAATATTGAATTTCCAACCAAGGATACACCTGAGGAAAAATTACCATCGACTTCCTTTGTCCACCAATTTGATAATCCTACTTTTGTAGTGAGAGCATTCAGCACTTCTTTTTCAGAAGATCTAATGCCTATTTTGTGATATATTCCATTCATACATTCCCTCTTGTTTCATATGATTCAAAAATCTTTTCTATTTTTTATTATTTTATATATTCACCCATCCAAGAATCTAAACCTTCAAGAATGCAAGTCCAACCATGTTCATGCATTTTGACCTGGATATCAGTGACAAGTTCTTCTTGGATCAGAGTTATCAAAGTTTTTGGTTTTTGCCTCGAATCATTTGTAGTTTTTCCAAGATCATCAAATATTTCCTGAAATGTAATTGTTACCAGTGTATCTCTATTTTCCGTAGCTTGTGAACGCCAGGTAAATACTAATTTAGTAGGTTCTTCTATCGTTATATACTCACCTTCGTGCGGGAGAATTTTTCCATCGAGGGACATATTGATTAAAAATTTTCCACCTGGCCTTGCATCTAACGTAACAGATTCGATACCAATTCCTTCACCAGATATAAACCAACGTGAAAAATCTTCTGGATTGAGCCATGCCCGAAAGAGTTTTGATGGTTCAGCATTAATTCTTTTTTCTACTCTTAATACCTTTGGATTCATTTTCCTTCTCCTCTATAAATGCCTCAAGTTTTGCCAATTTGTTTGTCCAAAACTCTTGGTGATAAGTGATCCATTCGGTTGCTTCTGAAAGAGTCTGATTTTGCAGTTCCAAACGAAAGCTACGACCGTCTTCGGGAGCACGAACTTTTCGAATCAGTTGCGCTTCAGTCAGCACTTCTATGTGTTTGGCAACCCCAGCAAAGGACATGGAAAAGGGTTCAGCAAGTTCAGAAATACTCAAGGATCCTTTTCGAAGCCTTGCCAACATTTGCCTTCTTGAATGATCAGCAAGTGCAGAAAAAACCCGATCTAGAATTTGTTCTTTCTTTTTTAATTCAACCATTTAGTAGAATTAATTTTAATCCTTTTTTTTAGTCAATTATTAAACCAAATAGTTAAATATTTTTTATAAAAAAGAACCAACTCTGACAAATCCATATGCATATCATTTCTCTATGGAATGGAAATTGCCCGATGATAAACGACAAAAGAAACTGCGGAATTGGTATCCTACGTATGGAGTTTACAAGGGATGAGCTAATGTAAAATATACTCCAGGGAGCTTGTATGAACTGGATTTTCCTTGTAGTGGCCGGCCTTTTTGAAGTTTTATTTGCTTTTTGTTTAGGCAAAGCAAAAGAAACGTCCGGATATCAAACCTATTATTGGTATTTTGGCTTTTTGATTTCACTACTAATCAGCATGGGTTTACTCATCAAAGTAACCCAGGTCCTACCGATTGGAACCAGTTATGCGGTATGGACCGGAATCGGGGCTGTTGGGACAATTTTGATTGGGGTTATCTTTTTCAAAGAGCCAATGGAATTTTGGAGGATTTTTTTCCTTTCTACTTTAGTAATCTCTGTTATTGGACTTAAATTCGTATCACATTAAATGCAAATCTTGAACCAAAAATCTCATTTTAAAAAAGCACCTCCGGCATTTTTAAAAAATGCACAAAAAACATTATTTGATCCTTTAAAATTAATCATTACAAATGTCTTTTTAGAAGAAGAAAGTGCGGAATACAATGCCTGCCACTTCCAATGTAATGAAAAAAGAATAACCTTTCGAAGTGCTAAAGTTACTCCTAAAAAAATAGGACAATTTGTAACATTATGGAAGCGAAGTCAAAAAGGTCCCATTGAACCTTATCACTATAAAGACAAAATGGATTTATATATTATCGAAACTCAATATAAGAATCATATTGGATATTTTATTTTCACCAAAGAGATATTATATG
Organism: Leptospira mtsangambouensis; assembly: GCF_004770475.1. Classification (NCBI taxonomy): domain Bacteria; kingdom Pseudomonadati; phylum Spirochaetota; class Leptospiria; order Leptospirales; family Leptospiraceae; genus Leptospira; species Leptospira mtsangambouensis. Next base: position 326,092 of record NZ_RQHK01000015.1, on the reverse strand, counting down.
AAAAGGGAATTCTTTTTGGTAAATATGAAGGAAAACGTGGATTTAGAGTTTATCCAACTTGGGATGAACCAAACAACAAACAAGGAATATCCACCAAAAAATGGCAATTGTCCTATTTTCTTGATAAGTCTGAAGATAAAAATGATTTAGATTCCTTGAGAAGTCATTTAGAGATTTTTATAAAATAACTTACCAAATTGATTGTTGTTGGAACTAAATCGACCAGGAGTCTGGCCTGTATATTTTTTAAATTCTTTAATAAAATGAGCCTGATCATAATATAAATCCAACAACCCTAGTTTCTGAAAATGAAGGATATCCGTTTTTGCCCAAGTTTTGTAGATAGACTGAAACCTTTCAATAGAAGAAACTAATTTTGGGGAAACACCGACATAAGATAAAAATAATTTATCAATGTAACGTTTGCTGTATCCGATATCTTCGAAAATATCCTGAATCAAATGCTGTCCTTTTTGTAATTGTATTTGATCAACTACATAATTCACGATTCGATTTTCTCTATTTAATAAAATTTTTGAGGAGATTAAGAATTCTTGAATGAAGTCTGAAATCTGATACGGATCGTTACTGTTACTTAATGATTCTTCTAATTTGTCTGCTGACTTACCAAAAATATCGGTGAAATATAAAATCTTATTGGTTGATTCATGCATAGGGAACGGAAAAATTTGATAACCGCCAATAGTGGTAAATCGAAAAATAAGTGTATTGATTTGAAAATCTGATGATCGAATTGAAACTGGATGATCCCATATCCCAGTAACCAAAATCTTTGATATTGGATATTCTCTCGTTAAGTCAAATTCTTCAGTTTTTAGCTTTCCACGAACAGGAACGATTAACTTTGCACTACTGTGTGGTACAACGATCGAACTATCTGAACTTGGAATTCCTACCCCACTTTCAAACCACCAGATACTTTCAATAATTTGGGCCAGTTCAGGGCGAATCTTAAGTGATAATATTTTCAATAGTTAGTTCCCCTTTTTACAATACTTTATCTCATTTTTATTGTAAACTTGAACCATATTTCAAATATTTCAAATCACAGGAAGTTTAAAAAATGAAATCAAATTGGAGAATTTACACGGCAATAGGATTAATGATTTTTTTTCTTATTGGTCATACAATCGGTAGTCTTACTAGAAAAGACTTAAAACTTGAAAATTCAATTCAAACCTTGCACGCGATGGAAACTACGTTTGTCGAACTGCCTAGTGGTTTATCAAATCATACAGTTGACGAATTTTATCAAGGTATGAGTTTTTCATTAGATGCATCGATCCTGCTTGTCATAGGACTTTTAATCATTTGTTTGACTGATGGGCAACTTCAGAGTCGGTCAAAAAACAAACTTCTTTTATTTGTAATCTTTTGGACCACAAGTATTTCAGTCTTAAGTTTTCTTTATATCTTTCCAGTCCCAGCTTTCACCTGTCTGATTTGTGCGGCTCTATTAACCTTAGAATGGTATAAAGTTCAGTTTTCACCCAAGAATGTTTAACAAATTAAGTTACTTTGAGAAGCTAGATTGGTTCCTGAATTTTTCTTTACCATTCCATTAAAATCAAAAGAAAGGTGGAATGAGTCAAATTTTTCGTAAAACTTTATCTACTAGACACTTTGATTTGGACTGGAACCGCCATGTCACAAGTAGGACCTATGAAAAATTTGGTTATGATGCTAGGTGCGAAGTATTAAAAGAATACGGTTATCTTATAGAACAAATGTTAAATGAAAACATAAGTTATGTTCCTGGTTCCACTTATGTTCGTTTTCTAAATCAACAATTTGTAAATGCAGAGATGACAGTAGAAACTCATGTTTACAGATTGGAAGATGGAACACTCCTTTGGAAACAATCAGTTTTGGGACCAGATGGTAAAAAAGCCTGTGAATTAGAAACAACTTCTCGTTTGGTTCAGGATGGCAAAAACATCCATATCGAAAATATTCCCAAAATCAATGTTCCCTCTTATGAATTTACCATTCATCCTAAACCGAGCACACAAAATACCGTAGAACATGATTACTACATACCTTTTAGTGATATGAATTGTTTTTGGAATTTACCATCGGATTCAATTTGGAAAATTTTCGAAGAAGGTCGTTTTCTTTTTTTTAAGGAAATCGTTGATTTAAACTTAATTAAAGAAACAGACTCCACTACTTTTTTTATGGGTGGTGAAATTATCATCCACAAACAACCAGAACCAGGCTCTCATGTAAGAATCTTAAGTTGGATTGAAAGTTTTGAAAAAATTCGTTTTTATTTTAGGCAAGACATAGTTGATCTTCAAGGCAATTTATTAGTTAGCATGAAAGACGAACAACTGTTTGTCTCTCTTTCAAGTTCAAGGCCAAGGAGGGCACCTGCAGCTTTTTTTGATAAAATAGAACGATTTATTGAATGATCGGCGTTTTTTCTTTGAGTAAAGTTTCTTCAGCCAATGTAAGTTCCCGATAACAACCCAATGTTAAAGTAGGATCCAATTCCAAATTTCCCATTTTCATTCGTTTGAGATAAACGACTTCTTTACCTAAACTTTGAAACATTCTTCGAATTTGTCTATATTTCCCTTCTTTTAGCCAGACAGTGACAACGTTTGGTTTGTTTGGATCAGGTATTGCCAGTTTTGCCGGTAACGTTTTGTAACCATCATCCAAAACAATTCCTTTCTCAAAGGAAAGGATGTCCTCGTTTGTGACAGGATCCGAAATTTCAGCATAATATTCTTTTTCAACAAAATGTTTGGGTGAAGTATAATAATGCGCCAAAGTTCCATCCGTAGTGAATAGTAACAAACCTTCCGTTTCTTTATCCAAACGACCCACTGGAAAAAGATTCATATTCTGATGCCTTTCCGTTAAATAATCCATCACCGTTTTTTCCCTTGGATCTTCCGTTGCCGTAATACAATCGGGGGCTTTGTTCATCATGAAGTAGTAGAACTCTTTACGAATTAATGTTTCTTCATAATAAGTGACTTCATCAGCAAGAGATACTTTAAAACCGGGATCCTTTGTTACAATCCCATTGACTTTCACAAGGCCCTGATGGATTTCCTTTTTGACATCTGAACGAGAACCAAGTCCAAAATTTCCAAGTACCTTATCCAACCGATCTTTTGCCATATTCTGTTTCAACTTCTAAATCCTAAAGGGATATTGCAATCAGGAATTCTCAGAGTTACCTACCGATTGAAACAAAAAAAGGTATCGAAAACAAATAAGAAAAACAATCTAACTACTATGTTTGATACCTTTTTAAGGATTCTGAAAACTTCTCGCACTGCCTTTGATTTGGCCTACAAAAGTTCCCCTGTTTTAACCGTTTTCATTTCCGTTCTTACTGTGATAAACGGATTATTCCCTTCCTTACTTGTTTGGATTGGAAAACTAATCATCGATTCCATCTTACTCTCGCAAACAGCAACAAATCATTGGATGGATTTATTACAATCAGATGCAGTTCAATTGGTTTATTTAGAGGCAATACTCACAATATTATTTTTTGGATCACAAAAAATATACAATATATCTTATACCTTACTACGAATTCGTTTGGGCCAGGAAGTCAACGAACGAATTCTTTCCAAAGCAATTCATTTGGAACTTACTCATTTCGAAGATTCAGAAACTTACGATAAAATGACACAGGCAAGGACAGAAGCATCCTCAAAGCCACTTTCAATGGTTACAAGGTTTTTTACAATTGCACAGTCGTCTGTTACTATTATTAGTTTTTTTGGTCTACTTGTTAAACTTTCACCACTCGCGTCATTCATCTTAGTCATTGCAGCCATTCCTTCTTTTATTGCAGAAACAAAATTTTCAAATCATAGTTTTCGTTTGTTTCGATGGAAAGCGAAAGAAACTAGAGAACAAATTTACTTAGAAACACTTATGGCAAGAGAAGACAATGCCAAAGAAATTTTACTGTTTAACTTAGGGAAAGAATTTTTAAATCGATACAAAAACAACTTTCAACGAATCTATGCAGAAGATAAAAAACTAACGATCTATAAAGGCATTTTTAGTTTCCTACTTGGATTACTCAGCCAATTTGCATTTTACGGTTCTTATATCTGGATTGTATGTTTGGCTTTGTTACACAAAATTTCCCTAGGTGAAATGACTATGTATCTAGTCATCTTTCGACAAGGACAAAATACTTTTTCCAATGCACTCTCCGCTTTTGGAGGAATTTATGAAGACCATTTATATATTGAAAACCTATTGGAATTTTTAGATCTACCAATCTTAAAACAATACGGGAACCACAAAGGAAATCATAAAAAACTTGGAATTGTTTTTGATTCTGTTTCATTTCAATATCCTGGTTCCAAACAACCTTCATTATCCAATGTTAGCTTTGAATTAAAACCAGAAGAAAAACTTGCAATCGTTGGCGAAAACGGATCCGGCAAAACAACACTGATTAAACTATTAACTCGTTTGTATTCGCCTACATCAGGAAAAATATACTTAGATGGAATTAACCTAGAAGATTGGGATGAAGAAGCCTTACGTAAAAGGTTCGGTGTTATTTTTCAAAATTTTGTTCAGTATCAATTCAAAGTTGGTGAAAATATTGGAATGGGTGATGTACAAAAAAATCAATCAGAAGCCGAATGGATTCCAGCTGCAAAGTTGGGAATGGCCCATGAATTTGTTACGAACTTAGAAAAAGGATACGAAACAAGACTTGGTAAATGGTTTAAAGATGGACGTGAATTGTCTGGAGGACAATGGCAAAAAGTGGCTCTTTCTCGCGCCTTTATGCGTTCCAGTGCAGACATCTTAATTTTAGATGAGCCTACCTCTGCCATTGATGCAGAAGCTGAAATGAAAGTTTTTGAACATTTTAGAGAACACACACAAGGAAAAACAGTCATTCTTATTTCTCATCGATTTTCCACTGTACGAATGGCCGATCAAATCCTAGTACTAGAAAATGGAAAAAAAACAGAATGGGGAAGTCATGAAGAACTTCTGATCAAAAAAGGAAAATACGAAAAACTATTTCGATTGCAACAAGCAGGATATCAATAGCGGATACAAAATATCCGATACTCTTTAGTGTAAGTGAGTCAGTAAAACAAGGACTAGGCATGGAAGAAAGTTACTCTAATTTGGGGATGCGAAAATTAAAAGACCTGATCGATTCATTTGGAGAAAGATCTAAAGAAATCGGTTCTGTCGCAGCATCTATTCAACAGGTTGCAAAACAGACCAACTTACTAGCGCTAAATGCTTCGATTGAAGCTGCACGAGCCGGAGAACACGGACGTGGATTTGAAATTGTAGCCAATGAAGTGACAAAACTATCATTTCAAACCTCAGAAGCTACCAAAAAAATTTCAGATATTTTATCTCGCATTAATATTGAAAATCAATCTGCCAATTCAGATGTCATGGAAATGGAAAAACAATCCATTGTTGAATATGCTGAACTTTGGACAAACAACATTGCAAAAGAGCTGGAATCAAAATTTTACATTATGGCTACTTCGCTTTATGGTTTAAAATTTTTAATTCAAAGTTTAGTCCATGCGAATATTGGAATGAAAAGAGAACATTTACTGCTCATTCTACAAGAATATTTGATTCAGAATGAACAACAACTGGCTTATGCAATCTGTTGTGAATCAAATGTAATTGATCTTATGGATTCGGAGTATTCTGGGAAAGAAGGTCATGATTCTCAAGGTAGATTTGTTCCTTATTGCCATAGACATACTGGCCGGATATCCATTGAACCATTACAAGGTTATGATATACCAGGTGAAAACGAGTGGTATACTCTCCCCCGAGATTTAGGTGAAGATGTTATGATGGAACCATATGATTATCCGATCGAAGGTAAAACAGTAAAAATGACAAGCCTCATGACTAATTTATTTTTACATTCCAAATTTGCCGGTATTCTTGGCGCAGACTTTTCGCTAGAACAATTACAATCAGAACTATCACCAAAAAAACTTTTTGGATTTGGTACAACCTCACTCATCACTTATAATGGGAACTATGCCTCACATCCGGAGATTGATTTTTTAGGTACCCCTGCAGGATCACTTACCGAAGAGGCAAAACGAGCTGTCCAGAGAGGTGAAAGTTTTACCTATATCGACAAATCGAACATAGCTAGAATTTTAAAGCCAGTCCGAATTGGACAAAGCAAGCGACCTTGGAGCATCCTCGTAGAATTCAACTTACTTTCTATTCTTAAGAAGTAATCATACCCTACCTATCCAAGCTAGACGATTAGATACTTGATTCGCCATCGCGAATCAAAACTCTGGTTGTATGGACATTGATTCCTTGTTACAGGATTTAAAAAATCTTTTGGATTCGCCAAAGGAACTTGTAACAATTTCAGAGGAAAAACGCTTAGAACTGATGATCCTCTGCGGAAAAATTTCTCGCCCCGACCGAAACGAAGTCCGCAAAAGAAACAAAACTGTTCGCATTGAAAAAAAGCAGACTCTTAAAATTCAGGAAAAACAAAAAACTGCGTTAACAGGGATCAGACGAGCAAGAGAAACAGCCGTTTTCAAAGCTCCTTTACAAATTTCAAATACTGCCGGATGGTCCTGGGACAAAGCAGAAGAACTTTCAAATCCTAAACCATGTTACATCTGTAAAACACCATTTACGAAACTACATTTTTTTTACGATGCGATGTGCCCCAACTGCGCAGAACTTAACTATTCCAAACGATTCCAAACAGCTGACCTCCGTGGAACTGTTGCTGTTATTACTGGATCTCGTTTAAAAATTGGGTATCAGGCAACCTTACTCTTGTTACGTTCTGGTGCTAGGGTCATTGCAACGACCAGATTTCCAAATGATTCGGCGATTCGATTTTCCAAAGAATCTGATTTTCATTTATGGAAAGACCGGTTACAAGTATTTGGACTCGACTTACGACACACACCAAGCGTAGAAATTTTTTGTAAATTTTTAGAAAACCATTTAGAACGATTGGATATTCTCATCAACAACGCAGCTCAAACTGTCAGACGACCTCCCGGTTTTTATGGTCATCTACTTGATGCGGAAAAATTGACTCTATCGGAATTACCTCCTGAGGCACAAAAATTACTCAGTTTTTACCAACATTGCAAACAAGAGTTAGATTCCTATCGATCAGATTCTGAGATGAAAGATACAGCCACTGCACTTGCAGTGAGTTGGAATCACAAAACACCAGGTGTAGGAATTCGTTCTTCGGCTGCTTTATCGCAAATCCCATATTCTCATGACAATTCCAATGAATTAGAAGCAGTATTTCCAGAAGGCCAGTTAGATGCGGACTTACAACAAGTTGACCTTCGCAAAACAAATAGTTGGCGATTGAAACTCGGCGAAATCAATACATCTGAAATGTTGGAAGTCCAGTTAGTAAATGCAGTGGCACCGTTTGTACTTTGCAATCGACTTGTTGGTATTATGCGAAGGGACAATACAGGAAAAAAACATATTATCAATGTTTCTGCGATGGAAGGAAAATTCCATAGGTTTAAAAAAGAAGACCGCCACCCACACACAAACATGGCAAAAGCTGCTCTCAATATGATGACTCATACATCAGCAGAAGATTTTGCAAAAGATGGAATCTTTATGAATGCTGTGGATACAGGTTGGGTCACCGATGAAGATCCAATTGAACTAGCAAAAAGAAAACAGGATCTTCATGATTTCCAACCACCTCTCGATATAGTCGATGGAGCAGCAAGAGTCGTTGATCCTCTGTTTGATGGTGTCAACACAGGAAAACATTGGATTGGGAAATTTCTCAAAGATTATTTCCCTATTGATTGGTAAGTAAGTTCGTATCACTAACCTATCAAACTTTACGAACTCAATCAAAACCAAATTCCTGAAACAATTGAATTTCATTACCAATTGTTTATACCTTTCGTGTGATATAAGATCTTAAAAAAATTTGACCACTCTCACCACTTTGCAAAAAAGATTGGCGTTCAAAAAAGAACGGGTAAAAGAGAGAGGTTCCGTTTAGAACCAAATTCTAAGATTTTGCCCTAGTGGAGGTCTTTTTTTCCCTGTCATAGCCTTCATTCCTAACAAATAGGGCCCTTAGGTTGCTGCAAAACCTGGTCTAAGTTACAACTGATCCCCCTACCTTTCCAAACAAAAAAACAATACTAATTTTCTTAGAAATAATTCATTCACATTTTAAACTTAAACACGTTGACTGACTGGTCAGTATCTTCGTTTATGGATAAAAGGGGTGAAAATGTATTTCGTACTTTTCATATTTCTTTCTGCTTTATTTGCAATGACTCTCGGTATTCCCGATGCCACCTTCCCACAGGGTGACGAAATCATGCACATTCGTTCCATTCGAGAAAGTTTGGAAGCGGGAAGTTATACCCTACCTGTTTTATCTGGACTCCCAAATCCTTACAAACCACCACTCCTCTTCTGGATGGGAATGTTCTTTGATAAAATCTTTGGAATCGGTTATTTTGCAGAACGATTTGTTTCTTTTATTTTAGGACTTGGAACTTTAGGTTTGTTTTATAAGCTTTATCTTTCCTTTAGCAAATCGCCAAAAGAATCAAAACTTGCAACGTTAACCCTTGCATTCTCCTTCCTTTCATTAAAATTTTTTGGTCTTCTGATGATGGAAGGTGCGATGGTGTTTTTCACCCTTCTCTACATATTTCTGTTTTACCAATCCAAAAAAACGAAGAATCAAGTTTATTTAGTTTTAGGAAGTTTTTTGATTGGTTTTGGATATCTACTCAAAGGGCCAATCCTTCATATCTATATCGTTTTATTTTTACTCAGCTACCTCTATGTAAAAATGATTCGAATCAGAAAGGGCCAATTTCATTTTTCTTTCAAACCAATCATTGATGAAAAACAAACTCTTCTTTTGTTTTCACTTTCCTTCATCATTCCTTTACTTTGGATTTCCTATTTGTATTTATTTACAACGTCTGGAAAAGAATTATTAAGATTCTTTTTTATTACAGAGAACATGGGAAAATTTTATGCAGCAAACCAATCTGGGCTCAGAATATGGGGAGGTTGGCTTCTTTACACAATCCCGTTTACCATTCCACTTCTGCATATCACTTGGTTAACTATTTCAAAACCAACAAATGAAAAAAACAAAGTTTGGTCCATGGTAGTGATTGTATTTTTGTTACTTGTTACAATCTTTCATTTATTACCCAACCGAAAAGATCCTTATTATGTAACTCCATTTGTAACTTTATTGTTTTTATTACCTGCAATTAAAAGGACAAATTGGGAGGCATTGATTCTTTCCAAACTAAATCAATTTTCAATTCCTATCATTTACTTTCTATTTGTTGCGGTTGCGATCATCTTAAGACTTCCTTTGTTATTTTTAGTCTCACTTTTAGGAATTATTATTTCTATTAGTGCAATCTTTGCCTTCCAAAATCAAAAGTTACGTTTTTATGGAATTTTAATTCCTCAACTACTACTTGTTCCAATAACAATGTTTTTTCTCATTCGGCCAATGGCAGATCCTGATATCACGAAACAACTTGTTGGGTTAGAAGGAAAAGAAATCTGTGTCATCGCAGAAAACCCTTGGACTGCTATGGATGTACAAAACAAACTAAAAAGTTCAAAAGTATATTTTGCATTGCCGCTCACTTACCATGAGACCTGTGCTTCAAGCGCTGTCATGGTGGCATTTCAAGAAACAAGTTTTGGCGAAGAATGGAAAAAGGAATCTTCTTGGTTCCAATGGAAACAACATTTAAACTTAGATTCTAATCAAACAATAAAAGCCTTACTAAAGATGGATAAACGTTCTTTCCAATCAGAAGTGAGTGTTTGGAAAAAGGAGGAAAATCTATGAAAAAATACGGATTCCTTCTTTTCCTTTTAGCAATCGTTTCTCTTTGGGATATTTCCAAAGACAACGCTCCTAAATTTGGACAGAAGGCAAAACTAGAACAGTCATCGGAATGCAAATTACTTTGTGAAAGGGCAAGTCATTGTTTAAAGGACGACCAAAAACAGTTACAAGATCCTAAGATGTACCAATTTGCCTGTGAAATTCTTTGCACTAAACAATTCCAATTGTTTGGCGAATGTTCCAAAGCAATCGCAACCTCTTGTGAAAGTGGTGAGTTATGTATCAAAAATCAAACAAAGGGGCTTTTTTAAAAACAAAAGAAGTTAAATGACCAGTCATGCAAAATAAAACAAGTATTATACTCCCAACTTATAACGAAGCCGGTAATATTAAAAACTGTGCTGAAACCATCTCTAAAATTTTAGAAAAAGAATCTTTAGAGTTTGAAATTGTCATTGTGGATGATAACTCCCCTGATGGAACTTTCGAAGTCGCCAAAGTCCTTGCGGAATACGACAAACGAATCAAACCCTTTGTTCGTACTACCGAAAGAGGACTGAGTTCTGCCGTAACTTATGGGTATGAAAAAGCTGAAGGTGATAATTTGGTGGTTGTGGATGCCGACTTTCAACACGATTATACCAAAATTCCCGATGTGATTCGGTTGCTAAATGAAAACGACATTGTTGTTGCAACACGACGCAGTGCCGATGGTGGTTATGGAAATTTTCCCATTCTAAGAAAGTTAGCAAGTCAGTTTGCAACCAAAATCTCTGAATGGTTGTTCCCTGTTCCAATTTCGGATCCAATGAGTGGATTTTTTGGAATTCGAAAGTCAATTTATTTAGAAACCAAAGAAAAACTTCATCCCAGAGGTTATAAAATTCTATTTGAAATTTTGGGTTCTGTTCATACAGAAAAGATCGCAGAGGTTGGATATACGTTTGGCCTTCGCACTTGGGGACAATCAAAACTTGATTCGGGTGTTATCTTTTATTTCATTTGGGACCTAATTTCGATTAAATGGAACCAGTGGAGGTCTTCCCACTCCTTTCAGTTCCGTTCGAAAAGAAGAAATTCACATATCCATCCGTAATCAAACTTTAGGGCGAATGTGAAAAAATTAGAGATATAAAAAATATTTCGAATCGTTTTTCTTTTCCAAACTCTCAGGTATTTTTTACTTTTACCGTCCATTGTTTTGTGAGGGAAAACATGGTCACAAAAACGGTAGAGGAAAGTTGTTATCGAATTGAGTCCAATCGACTGGATGTATACTCGGCCGCAAGTTTAGAAGAAGATATGACAAATATCTTAGAAAAAGGAGTCACCTCTCTCTACTTAGATTTTTCCAATGTAGAGGAGGTTTCTTCTTCTGTTCTCGGGCTTCTTTTATACAAAAAGATGGTCTACGGAAAACAAGGTGTACGACTTTTACTCATCAATGTCAACCCGCAGATCCAAAAGATTTTAAAAATTCTAAATCTCAACTCCCACTTACTTCTTTAGTTTGGTTTCTAAAACAAGGCCCGAATGAGGAGGCAACTGAAATACATCCCCTAATACAGCGGCACCACCAAACTTGTACAAAACCTTGGAACCTTTGATGATAGGCTCCGAACTTTCCTTCTCTCCGAAGTTTAAATACACAGTGATTCCCTTGGCACCAAGAACCCTCTCAAAACACAATAAATCACTATGATTCGTGTCCTTCGTTCTGACAGTCCCCTCTTTTAAAACAGCAGATTCTTTTCGTAAATGGAATAGGGATTTGTAATGGTTCCAGAGAGAATCTTCTTTTTTTCTTTGGCCAATTACTGTATCAGTAACTTTCACTTTGCCAATAGGCAACCAAGGATCTCCTTTTGAAAATCCTGCATTTTCAACTGTATCCCATAACATAGGCAGACGACAATTGTCTCTGTTGATATAAATCCCAAGAAGATTGGATAAAAACAAAGGAACAAATCGATTCATTTTGGCAATGGGATCTTTTCCAAGAAAATTTGCGATCCTTCCTTCTTTTCTTCCAATTTCTTCCCCATAATAAACAATGGGTACCCCTCTTGCTAAAAACTGAAAGGCTGAAAGAACTTTTGCCTTACGAATATCACCACCTAACCTATCAATATATCGTCTTTGGTCGTGATTACCCAAAACATAGGTAGGAGTGAACGGTGCCTGAAATTCTTTTTCGTTTTTTTCTAAAAGATCTTTAAAAAATTTGGCATGATAATCAAAATGAATTAACTCAAATTGAAATACCAAATTGAGCCCATCGCCTTTTTCGCCTAAAAAGGATTTTAAAACTTTATCCGACCCACTCACTTCTCCAATGAGAAATGGTTTTTGTTTGTATTTAGATATATGTTTTCGAACTTCCTTTGCAAATTGAAACGATTCGGGTAAGTTGAGATTGTAAGTTTTTTTCTGGAAAAACGCCTCATCATGGTTATCTGGTGTGGGAAAGTATCGCAAACTAGAAGGATTGTCTCGAAAACTTTCATCTTTATAAATGGAGTTAAAGATATCCAATCGAAACCCATCGACTCCTTTTTTTAACCAAAAGTCCAAAACTCCAAACATAGCTTTTTTTACATTTGGGTTTCGGTAATTGAGATCCGGCTGAAACGATAAAAAGTTACTATAAAAATACTCATCTGTGGTTTTGTCGTAGTTCCAACCAGATGTTCCCACCATAGAAATCCAATTGTTTGGCTTTTTCCCATTCCCCTTCCTCCAAATATAAAAATCCCTTTTGGAATTTTCTTTCGAAGATTTGGATTCTAAAAACCAAGGGTGTTTGTCCGATGTATGGTTCATCACCATATCTAGAACCACTCGCATCTTCCGTTTGTGGATTTCTTTAATGAGTTTGTCGCAGTCTTCCATTGTCCCAAATCGAGGGTCAATAGCGGTGTAGTCGGAAATATCGTATCCAAAGTCTTCGCCTGGGCTTCTGTAAAAAGGGGAAAACCAAATGGTCTCCACACCCAAATCACGAATCTGGTCCAAACGCCCAAGAATCCCTTGTAAATCGCCAATCCCATCTCCATTGGAATCCTGAAAGGACCAAGGGTAAATTTGATAAATTGAAGTTTGTTTCCACCATTCCATTTTGTTTTCCATGACTTTTCTAAAACTTCCCCGTTATTTCAGTTGCCTCTTACCTAAATACCGAATTTCTGTTCTTTATACAAGCAGGTAGCAATGGATAAAGAAAAAATCAAACTTTCCGGTTTCAACAATCTGACAAAAGTTTTGAGTTTTAACCTCTACGATTTTTGCATCACTTTGGATGACGAACAAAAAGGTAGATACGTAAGTTATATCCACGACAAATACAATGCTAGCAAAATTACAGAAATCTCAAAAGAGATTGTCAAACGAATTGATGCCAATATCCTTTCGGTCTCGGCACAAGACTACGATCCTGTAGGTGCTTCTGCTATGGTTCTTATGAGCGATGTCAAAGGTGGTGGCAATCCAATCCCTACGGCACAGGTCAGTATGCACTTAGACAAATCACATATCACCGTACATACCTATCCAGATGCGGCCGATCCAGATGGAATTTGTTCCTTCCGAGTGGACATTGATATTTCTACTTGTGGTGAGATCATTCCACTCGACTCCATTAATTTTTTATTTGAAGCCTTTGAATGTGATGTAGTTTACATTGATTACGTAGTTCGCGGATACACTCGTTTGGCGGACGGAAGAAAAATTTATAACGACCACCATTTCAATTCGATTTTGGATTTTATCAAACCAGAAATCAAAAGAAACTATACCTTCCTTTCCGATATCAATATGCCACAAGACAATACATGGCAAACGAAAATGATGATAAGAGAACTTGGTCCTGAGAATTATTTACTGAATCCAGCCGATATTTCCCATCCTGATGTTCCGAACAAAATGAAACTCCTGAGGGAGGAAATGAAAGAAGTTTATCACATGATCCATTAACATTTATTACTGGACGTTAGATTCTATTTCTTTTTGAATTTCCAACCATTCTTTCTCTCCCAATTTCGGAATTAAATACATAATTTTGCGATTGGGTGGGACCAAAAAAAACTGAGTTCCATGTTCATCTCTTTGTTTTAAGGAAGGATGGATTGGCAAATAAGCACCTAACTTTCGATAAAAACCAATCTCACCTTCTGATTCTGGTCTAAGTGATTTGATTTCTATACTTTTTTGGTAATAAGCCAAATAGGAGTTTATCGCCTCTTCTGATTCACTGGGGTCTGTGACTAAAAAATAAAAAGAAGATTGGATTTCTGGAAATCTTTCCTTAAAACTACGAAGGGCTTCCAAGGCCAAGGGACATTTTTTACCACAGCCCACAAGGCCCGGATAAATCCAAACCCAAGTGTCTTTTGGTTCTTTCGAAAATTTTTCTGAACAGAAAGGACAATCAACAAACCGAAACTTTCCACCAAAGGAAACGATGACAAAACTCATCACGAAGAGAAACAAAAGTCCAAAGCCGAAAACCCCGAACCTAACCAAAAATTGATTATGATTTGTCATCATCAATGATAGCTGCTAAGGAATCTACGGATTCTTTCAAACCATTGAAGATTACATTCCCTTTATCAATCAGACCAATCATATTGGAACAGGTTCCTAAATTTGTTTGTGTTTTTACATTTAGGTCAATGATAGAATTGGAAATATCATCCATACTTGTGGATTGTTCCTTACTGGAAACTTGCATCTCTTGAGCGATATGGTCCAATGTGAGTAAAGCTTGTTCTTGTTTTTCAAAAGCAGAAAGAGTGCCCGTAATTTTGACTGTGAGTTCTCGCATCCCTTCTTCCGAAGAAAGAATGGATTTTACAAAACTTTGAACGGTTTGGTTGATTTGATTGGATTGTTTGAAACTGACTTGGATGGCCGATTTGATTTTTCCTGAGATGGCAGAAATATTCTTTGTGGCTTCTGCTGTTGAATCTGCTAGTTTTGAAATCTCAGATGCAACCACAGCAAATCCACGACCTGCATCTCCCGCACGAGCCGCTTCAATGGATGCATTTAACGATAGTAAGTTGACTTTTTCGGCGATATCAGAAATCAATTCTAAAATTTCTTCCATTTTTTCCGAATCATCAACAGCTACTTCCATTGATTGGTAAAGACCAGTAAATTCCGTTTCTGTTTTTTTAACACTATCGGCGGACTCTTGGATTTTGGAACGCATCACTTCTAGGGAGGTTACAAATCCTTCACTCAAACTAAATAAATTTCGGTTCAATTCTTCGACCGTTTTGACTTCACCAATTTGTCGGTTGGATCCTTCTAAAATCAATTGGCTGGAAGCTGCTGTTTCTTCAGTGGCAGCAGAAATGGCCTCTATGGAAGAGGATTGTGTTTGAAAAGAAGTTTGAAATTCCTTAACCTTCTGGGAAAGGTAGTTGGAGTTTTCAATAAAAGTTTTTGTCCCTGAAGATACCTCATTCACTGCGGAGGTAACACCAGCAATCACTGTTTCTAAATTGGTTTGTGTTTCGATTTGTTTTCTTAGTTCCGAAACAGAACGAATGGAAAAATAAATTAAGATCCCAGTTTCAAATACTACAAATAGTGCATGAGTTAATACGATTTCAAGTCCTGTTCCATAACTATAAACCATCACCTTGGTTCCCCAAATCACTGTACCAAATTCTTGGACATAATTTCCCACTAAGTGGTGTACGGCGATGGTGGCAGCGGCAACAAACAAAACCCGCCAATCTTCATAAACAAAGAGAATGGCAAGAGCACTGAATACATGGAAATGCATCTCGATCCGGCCAAACTGAGCTTGGATCATAAGAGCACTAAACATCATAATCGTTGCCCCATTCCAAGCTCGTAAGAAAAAAGAACCACGAGCAATCTTATAAAATAAAAAAGAAACTAAGGAAATAACTACTGCAGAAAGGCTGACAACAGTTGTGGCACCATAACCTAAGGAAAGAAAAAACACCAGAGGAGTGTGGGCTAAAATGGCCCAAATAAAAAATGTATCTACTTTTTTTTGGCGTTCCAACAGAACTGCCGCCAATCTAATATCCATATGTTAATAGACGAAAAAAAAGTGAGAGAGTCTAATCAATAAATTATTTGATTATAAAATTAGATACTTTAATGTTCTGAAATGATAAAAGTTCCGTTTGTGTTTTTTTATTTTTATACGTACAAATACAAATGTATTGGGTCCGTTTTGATCCAATTCTAGCCGATTTGTTTTGCAGAATGAAACCTAAGAAAGCCTGAATTCTCTCTTGCTTTGGGGAAAATAGATTCTGATACTTGTTCGCAGAAGGTATATTTTGGAACCATTCTCAAATCCCTCAGATTCAGAAACTCCGCTTACGGGCGAAACAACAGATCCTTCTTTCTTTATCCAATTGCCTAAGAATATCGCCAGTTACTCCATGACTTCGCAGGCCATATTGGAAGAACTTCGAGTGCGGCATAGACGACTCGAAATGCATGGAAGTGCCGAGATCACACCTTCTCTTCTTTTGACAGTTGACTCCATCCCTGAATTACTTTCGAAACAAGTGCAACTCACAGAAGCACATAAATCACAAGTTGCCATCGCAGAAGCATTTAAGGAACTAGCCGGTCTTACTGAACATAACAAAGAACCTGTGGTTTATTTTTACCCCTTTTTACTGCAAGTGGATCAAAAACTCACTATGCGAATCAGCATGATTGCACCACAAAACAAAGACAAGACGGACATTGTTCCTTTTCGTCGCGCCTGTTTCAAATACAGCATTGATTTGATTGATCTACTTTTCAAAAACAGAGTTAACCGAGAATTTATTTTAGAAGAAGAAAATCCTGGTGCCTCCCTAGTTCGAACGGACCAAAAAGGAAATACATATTTTTTTCCTACTAAACTCAGTTATGAAACAGAACTCGAAATTATGATCCGCAAAACAATGGAGACTTTTGGTTACATTCCCATGAAGGATTTTATCCAAGATGTGATCACAAGAGGGAAAGAAACAGCAAAACTAGTAGAGATCATTCCTGGATACCACCTGATTTTGCCAAATGGTTCACATAACCCTGAATATGCGCGCCATCTCGTTGTCCAATTGGACGGACTAAAAAATTTTTCCTTTCCTTATCTCAAACGAATTGCCAATGAAAACAAATATATCGGTTTTTTAGAAAAACTCACCCAACTAGAAATTGTAATTCCAAATAAGACGGAAGAACTACTCAAAATAGGTAGTAACCTTGTCCCACAAATAACTGCCCTATTGGAAGAATTTCCTTTTGATAAAATCACAAACGAGGAAGGGAAACGGATCAGTTTTTCCATCAGAGAAAGCCTTATCATTTTAGATAAACTTTCGAAACGACTGAGAGAACAAAAAAAAGAAGATGCTGAAGAAGCAGTCATAACTCTCATCAAACTTTTGGGAACCAAAATCGAAGACAATACCACAAATACCCTCACCCTTACAAAAATAGATTTGAATGCGGAAGTAAAAACTTTAGGCTTAAAAACCGAGAAGGAAGTAACCGATGCCATTTCTAAAATAGTTTCTTCACTTTCCGAAACTTACGGTTGTTTGGAAATGAAAGAAGATACCTTTCATGTTCTTTTTGCCTTGGACCAAAAAAAACTTTCTAAAGTAGAGACCAATACCTTAACACTAGCAAAAACAGATTCGAATTATAGAAACGAACTTCCCATTCTCGACCAAATCCGCGTGATCTTAAAGAACAGGTCCGATGAAAATATCGACAAAGAAGAAATCCCAGAAAAAGAATTCGAAGAAGAAAAAGACTCAAACCAAATTACTCCCAATGAACCTCGGATCTCTTTTTCAGCGCTCCAAGAAAAATTTCATGTGCCCATTGGAGTTTTTAGTTTTTTAACATTAGCTTCTTTAATCACTGTTATCTCACTGATCATTGGTTCATTGGAATACATTGTGAGTGGCTTTATTCTCAGTTTCCTTGTGGGACTTACGTTAGGTTATCTCTACCGAAGTGACGGGAAAAAGAAACAAATCACAGAAAAACAATCTTTTCCAACCTCTCCCAAAGAAAATCGATCACAGAGTATTGCAAAAATTGCGGAAGGGTTTATTTATCCTAAAAAATTCAACAGCATTGCCGAAAAAGTTTATGATTTCAAACGCTTACGAAACCATATAGAAGACTGTGTAGAAGATATCAAAATCCAACTACCGGCAATAGATCAAAAAAAAGATTCCAACAAAATTGTAGCAGAAATTGAACATGCCATCATACAAATCTCCGTTGTGATGAAAATCCCCGAAGCCATCCAATTAAAAAATAGGCCCAAGGAACTTATTCTTTCCAAAGCAGACTTTCGCACCATTTTATTTCGAACCCAACTTGCGGAATACTATCGTAAAGAAGCAAGCATTTATAAATCAGACCGAGACCAAATGGATTACATCCAGTTTATCATTCGAGAATTAGAATTTGGCTATAATAAATATCTGAAATGATAATTCTGGTTTTATGAAGTCTTTTGTATACACAACACTTACTATTTTATTTCTAACATCCTTTTCCCATTGTACGAATAAGGATGTAGTCAATGCAGAGGAATGGTTTGAAAACCACAAAGAAGACCGAGTCCTAAACCTCTCGAATAAAGAAGTAGGAGTCCTACCCGCATCCATTGGAAATTTGACAAAGGTAGAAGAACTAACTCTCCAATACGACTCACTCAAAACAGTTCCCAAAGAAATGGGAAACCTCAAACAATTAAAAATCCTCAATCTTTTCGGAAACCCCCTCCCCACTTTACCAGAAGAAATTGGAAATTTGGAAAACTTAGAAGTATTACTTCTCGGAAGAACGGAACTAAGCGAGATTCCTCCCTTCATTGGCCGTTTGCAAAAATTAAAAACGCTGGCACTGGACGAAACCAAAGTGCAACTAACAGAAGCTGATGTGGAAGTGATCGCCTCACTCCCTCATTTGGAAATCCTTGACCTAAGCTTAATGCGCGAATACAAAACTCTCCCCAAAAACCTGACAAAACTAAACCATCTAAAACAACTAGTTTTACAAAAAACCCTACTCGAAAAATCCGATGTGGTAAGACTGCGGGACGAACTCCCCAATGTCCGAGTCAAACTCTAGGGTTACCGATTTTTTTTCCGTTTTCTCTTTGGCCTAGACCACAAACATTGGTCTTACTATGGCCAAACCAGAAACGGAAAATCCCTATTCTAAAACGGTTCTCCTACCACAGACCAACTTTCCCATGAAAGCCGACCTGGCAAATCGCGAACCAGGTCAAATTAAAATTTGGAAGGAGAAAAAAGTCTTCCAAACTATGAAGGAAATTCGTAAAACCAAACCTTCGTTTGTATTACACGATGGACCTCCTTATGCCAATGGAAATTTCCATGTGGGCCACTCTCTCAATAAAATTCTAAAAGATATCATTGTTAAATCCAAAACTCTTTCTGGTTTCCAAACCGATATGATTCCTGGTTGGGACTGCCACGGACTTCCGATCGAAGTACAGGTGTTAAAGAATCTAGGAAAAGAAGCAAGGAACACAAGTCCTAGTGAACTTAGAAAAAAATGCCGTGAGTATGCAGCTGAGTTTGTTGGAAAACAAGGAGAAGACTTAAGTCGTTTTTTATGTTTCTGGGAAGAAGATAAAAAGTATCTCACCATGGCTCCTGAATTTGAAGCAAGGATTGTGGAAGTTTTTGGATCACTTTTCGAAAAAGGATATATCTACAAAGGGAAAAAACCTGTGTATTGGTGTATTGATTTGGCAACGGCCCATGCGGAAGCAGAGATCGAATACCAAAACCATGTTTCTCCTTCCATCTATGTAAAGTTTGCTGTAAAAGGTGAAAATGATACCTATTGCCTGATCTGGACCACAACTCCCTGGACACTCCCTGCAAACCTTGCGATTTGTTTTAATGAGGAACTTGACTACTCTCTTTTCCAATCCGATTCCCACGGAAGGCTGATCTTGGCCGATGGATTAAAAGAAGCAGTAGAACAAAAAACAGGAATCACACTCACAAAGATTAAATCTTTAACGAGTGCAGAACTGGTAAAGATGACCTTCTTACATCCGTTTATCGATCGTGAATCCATCCCTCTTTTTGGAAATCATGTGACACTCGATGCGGGAACAGGTTGTGTCCACACAGCTCCAGGCCACGGAACGGATGACTACCGTGTCGGAACGGCAGCTGGGCTTCCTCCACTTTCTCCAGTCGATGATTACGGCCGTTATACGGACGAATTTGAAATGATGAAGGGAATTAAAATTTGGGATGCCAATCCTAAAATTGTGGAACTACTACGGGAAAAAAATGCCCTCGTCCATTATTCTGAATTCACTCACTCCTATCCACATAGTTGGAGGAGTAAAAAACCGCTGATCTTTCGTGCGACCCCACAATGGTTTTTTTCCATCGACCATGCAGGCCTCCGAGAAGATTCTCTCAAAGCTATAGACAAAGTACAATGGATTCCCGATTGGGGAATCACTCGCATCCGTTCTATGGTGGAATCAAGACCTGACTGGTG
Source organism: Leptospira mtsangambouensis (assembly GCF_004770475.1). NCBI lineage: Bacteria > Pseudomonadati > Spirochaetota > Leptospiria > Leptospirales > Leptospiraceae > Leptospira > Leptospira mtsangambouensis. The sequence continues at coordinate 305,634 of NZ_RQHK01000015.1, read as the reverse complement.
TTTGTCGAGACAAAGAAACTGGGGAGTTCCCATTCCTTCCTTTACTTGTAAATCTTGCGGATTCACACACCTTGATGACAAAACAATAAAACACTTCATCCAGATTGTCAAAAAAGAAGGGATCGAAGTTTGGTATGAAAGAGAAGCGAAAGACCTTTTGCCGGAAGGAACCAAATGTACAAAATGTGGCTCCGATGACCTAAAACAGGACAAAGATATTTTGGATGTTTGGTTTGATTCAGGCGTTTCCAGCTTTGCTGTGTTTGGTGATTCTCTCGACCGTGAACCTGCCGATTTGTATTTAGAAGGTTCTGACCAACATAGAGGATGGTTCCAATCTTCTCTTTGGCCATCCATGGCAATTCGCAAAAGACCTCCTTATAAATCTGTCCTAACACATGGTTATGTGTTGGATGAAAAAGGTCACGCTATGTCTAAATCCCTTGGAAACGTGATCAATCCCACAACAGACATCATCAACCAATTCGGAGCCGATATCCTTAGGCTTTGGGTTTCCACCCAAGATTTCCGAGACGATGTGAAAATCGGAAAAGACTCGATCAAAACTGTAGCAGAAGCCTATCGTAAGATCAGAAATACCTTCCGTTATCTCCTAGGGAATACAAAGGCAGAGGCTCTTCAGTGGAATTTCAAAAAAGAAAATTTAGAAGCCATCGATCAGTATTACCTTCATAAATTAGCCAAACTGAATGAAGATGTTAAAAAATTATATGAGAACTACCAGTTCCATCAGGTTTATCATCGAGTTCTAGTTTTCTGTACGGTGGATTTATCCCAAGACTACTTTGAAATCATTCGGGACAGAATGTACTGTGATGGCAAAGATTCGAAAACGAGAAAGTCTTCCGAATTTGTTTTGGCAGTCATTTTAGAAACCTTAACCAAACTTCTTTCGCCGATCCTTTCTTTTACAACAGAAGAAGTATGGTCAGAATTTGGTTTAAAAGATTCTGTTTTTTATTCTGATTTTTCAGACTTATCTTCCTTACTTGATTCCGACTTAGAATCCCAATTTGCACCTGTATTTGAAACGAAAGAAGTGGTGCAAAAAGCCTTAGAAGAAGCAAGAAAATTAGGAAAACTTGGAAAGTCACTGGAGGCAGAAGTTCTCATCTCTGGAGATTCCTTAAAAGATACAAAGTTTTCCAAAGACGACCTTAGCTTATTCTTTGTAGTCTCGGAAGTGTCATTTGATCGCAATGAAATTAGTGAAGTGTTCTCTGAGTGGAAAGGAGAAAAAGATTCCATCCAAATTCGTAAACCTCGCCACCATGAATGCCCAAGGTGCTGGCGCCATGTTTCCGAAACAGAAGGAAAACTTTGTAAACGCTGCGAATCTGTTGTGTCCAAACTCTAAAGTTAGGTTCGAGGCAATATAATTACCAAAAGCAGACTCTAGACTAAAAAACCGATGGATGTTTTGAATAAAGTCAAACCACCATCGGTCTTTTTTTATCTGATACGATTTCCTCTCCAGACAAAAGAAACGACTTCACCAATCAAAAGTTTGGTGCAAAATTCCTTAAGAGGATTTTTTACGTAACTTTCTAAAAAATCTTCCCAAAATAATATCTGCTTCAGGTAGTTTTGTAATCCCGGCCACCGTAAAATAAATGATCACTGCAGGGAGAATTGAAACCATAAGACAAAGCCGACTCACATTGGCAAAACCTAGTCCTAACGTTTCCGATAGATACGAAACCAAGATGGGTTTTGTTACCCATTCAGAAAACACCAACCAAAGAAAAAGCCCAAAGAGTGCCGGCACCATTTTCAAAATGCGGAACCAAACTGTCAGAAATGGAATTTTTACTTGGTGAGATTTTAAATAATACAATAATAACGAAGATGTCACAGAAGCACTCAGAGCCGAGGCCAAAGCAATGGCAGAATGTTTCAAAAAGAACATGAGACCAATGCTCACCAAAATACTTAAGAAAAAAGAAACCAACTGGATCCTTAATGGAGTTTTTGTGTCAGCAAAAGCATAATAGGAAGAAACCAAAACTTTATTAATGCTATAAAACGGAATCGCAAAAGAATAAAATACCAAAGGATAAAAAGCAGTGATCGTTGCTAAATGGTCCCAACGTCCTCCGAAATAAATCGAATCCAAAACTGTTTCCCCAAGAACCGCCAAACCTATGCTTGCTGGTAATGTTAAAAAAAATGCAAACGATAGTACATCTGATATTTCTTTTGGAACATTTTCTTCTCTTCCTTCGCGAAGGTCTTTCAAAAGGGAAGGCAGGATGGTCGTCGCAAGTGCCACTCCAATGATTCCAGTCGGAAGTTGGACAAGTCTTTGGGAATAATCCAAACTCACCACAGCCCCAAGTCCTGGGTTTTGGTTTTGGATGTAGTTGGCTAGGAAAATATCGACTAGAAGTCCAATCTGATAAAAACTTCCTCCAAGGGCCGCTGGTAACATCAATTTAAAGATTTTACGAATGGCAGGATGTTTAAAATTCAAACGAAAGATGGGACCATATCCATTTTTGTACACATACCAAGCTTGGACGAGGAGTTGTAAAACCCCTCCCGTTACTATTCCATAAGCAAGAACAAAAACTTTTTCCCGAATCTCATGATAAAAAGGAAATATAAAAATAAAAACGATCAAATAACTGAAGTTAAGGATGATGGGAGATAAGGAAGGAACAAAATATTTATGATGTGAGTTGGAAATCGACATAAAAATCGAAGACAAACTTGCAGTCATAATAAGAAAAAATAAAACTAACGAAAGTTCAACGACAAGTGCTCCGTATTCAGGTGATCCACCCACAAGTGCGGGTAAAAAACCAGCAGCAAAAAACCAAAACAAAGCCACAAAAAGAGACAAACAAAGGAAAAGGAAACTAAGAACAGTTCCTGCCATCACACGGGCATCCATTACACCTATCTTTTCATATTCAGAAAAAATTGGCATGAAGGATTGGCTAAGTGTTCCTTCCGCAAGTAAGTTCCGAAACATATTGGGGAGGCGATAGGCCACACTAAAAGCAGAAGCAACCATACCTGTTCCAAAACTAACAGCCATAAAATGGTCACGAACAAGACCCAAAATCCGGGATAAAAAAGTATAAAAAGAAAGAGCAAGTGAACGCCTGGCACTTGACTCATTTCCCTTGGCTTGTTTTGTCATAAGACCAGGTTTTAGATGGGATTCAATTTTTCAAGAAAACGGATGGAGCCACTCGTACTCATTTGGAACTGCGTGGAACATCCGGGACATTCATGTTTTCCAAACTTATGGATTCGTAATCTTGTCCCACAAACTTCACATTGGATGATCCGCTCCACCGCTTCCAATTGTTTTGTTTTGGATTGGATGTAACTTGGAATTGTGATTGGTTTTTCTTGGAGTTCAGGATTTGTTTTATAAACCGCAAATCGCCTTTCTAACTCGTGATTGAGAGTGTCTTTGATTTCCAACCGAAGGCTATTCAGTTTCTCTTCCAATAATGATTCCATAGGAGAAGAACTCTTTACAGGAGTGTTCGGATTTTCTTCTACTTCGGAAATGGATTCCAATTGAGATACCGGTTCTTTAGAACCAATCGAAGGGTCACTCCCCTTAGATTTTCCAGTAAAATAAAACCTGATTCTGTTTTCTTCTTTTGAAGATGTGGGACTCGGGTCTAGTTCCGAATCGGATGGTTTTGGTTCTTTTGATACTGGCCGTCTTAGTTCGGCCTGTAATAAAAATGCTTCGGCTTGGGTATGGTCACGAAAGATCGGTAATTTATCAAAAAGTCCCACGAGGCCTAGGACATCTTCGATTTCTTGTTTCACTCCGTAAATAGAATACACAGCTCCAAGCTTTCTAGTTTGTTTATGAATTTTAACCAATACACTGATTCCATTGGATGTGATAAAATCCAATGCACCAAACTGAAATAAAAACTTTCGATACCCCTTGTTCAGTTGTGATTCGAAATATCGATAAAAATCTTCCGCACTGGTTCCGTCCAAACCACCTTTCAACTGAATGGAAAATACTTTGTCTTTTGGTTCCATAATCTATCCTAAAAAGATCGCATCGCGAATTGGTGTTTGGTGGGGATCTGGAGAAACATTCGAAACAAGTGGTCCTTCAGACAAAATCTCTACACCACTCTCTTCCCCAGAAGTTGTCACCTGACCTGGACTTTCTGTTAGATCCACAATTGGTTCTATTTCCGAAACTTTTCTTTCGATTGTTTTTTTCTCAAAAAGAGGGAGATTCGTAGATTCTTTTGGTATCACTGAAGAGTCTCTTGCCACTAACATTGTATAGGTCACAAAAGCACCTGTTAAAATCAAACTGACAACAAAAGCAAAAACAACATAATTGAAAACCATCCATTCCACAAGTTTCCATTGGTTTTCAAAGAGTAAGCCTAAGTTTCCTCTTTCATATACTAAAATCACAAGCCCGGAAACATCGAGTGTTCCTGGTTTGTAAAGTGGTGAAGTGAGCCTTACTGTGTTTGATTTGGCAAGCGGCAAATAAGAAAGAACCCATTCGAACCCAGAACGAACTTTCGGATCTCGTTTGGAATTTAAAATGGGATTCTCACCATTTTCTGGTTCTGACCATTGCCATTTTTTCATCCGAATCCCTTTTTTGAAAAAGGTGGAATGAAGGAGTGCCTCATCGGGTTTTCTATTTTTTAATTCCTCTGGGGTGTAAATCGTATCAGTGGAAACAAGGAGAGTGGCATCCACAGAATACAAACTGATCTTTTGGATGTAAAACTCTTCTGGATCATTTTTAGATTGTTCCACATATCGGTGGAACATTTTTTCAAGTTCCACATAACCTTCGTTTTGTAGCCTTTGTTCCGAACTTTTTGCCAAAGCCAAGGTTAAATCACGAGCTCTATGGTCCGAAACAAACTGTTCTTGGGTGAGAGCATTTTGCAAAGATTCATAAAAAGTCCAAACCACAGCACTGAGGGCCAAGGTTTCACAGAGGAAAAAGAAAAGAATAAAGGATAGAAAAAAACGTGAATATTTCATAGATCCCCCTTATACCTTTCGGCCAAATCCCAAGATTTACAGAGGAAAATACAAAGGAATTTAAGGGAGTTGGTCTATGAAGTTTTGCGTAAAATTTAGGACAAACTCCTTTCGTTTCTTCGGGAAATCCTTTTCTTTTCCCAACCGCAGGAGGGAGGTCATATCTTCTGACTTGGCCCCACAAGGATTGATGAGAGAAAAGGTAGAGAGATTGTTCACACCATTTAAGGCAAACCCAAAGCTTGTAAAATAAGACTTAGCATAAATCCCTTCCGAAACCAATTTCCGTTTGGGCTCCTCTATTGTATAAAGGCCAGGTGCTTTTGGATTTTCTTCCACAGAAAGATCCCAAGTTTTTTCTATCGAAGCCACCAAACTTTGGTTTAAGATATGTAAAAAATCACCCAAACTTAAGTTCCTTTTTTTCAAATCGATATGTAAGTATCCCACAATTTGGCCAGGTTCATGGGCCGTAAAATCTCCACCTCGGGACAAAGTGACAAGCTCCACACCAAGAGAGGAAAGGACTGTGGGTGAAACCAAAAGATTTTCCGCTTTCGCACCTATGCCCCCTGTCAAACATGGACTGTGTTCTAAAAAGAGCATGGATTCCCTTCGATTTTTCCTGGAATTTTCCTGGAATTTCACGTATCTTTGGTACGAAACGATCGAAGGAAACAGGTAGGAAGGAAGTCCTTTTCGATGGAGAAACTTTGTCATGCGATCCTTTGGATCCTCGAAAAATCACCCAATGGGAGAGCTCGCCTGGATTTGGCGAAACTGCTCTACTATTCGGATGGTGTTCATTTCCAAAAACATGCGGAGATGATCACAAGAGGAGACTATATCCACTTAGAAGACTCCCCTTACCCCGTCAAACTGAACGAAGCACTTTTATTTTTGAAAGAAAAAGGCCATATCGATGCCATTCCCAAAATTGAAGGAAATGGAATCCAAGGGTTTACTTTGCGTTTTTTAAAACCCATGGAAGGACTTGACCTTTCTCGCGAAGACAAACGAGTGATGATGAAGGTGGTGGAGGCATTTCGTGGCCGAGTGGTAGATGAAAATCGCCATTATCCCAATCTTTATGAAAACTACGTAGTCACCCCGCTCTTCGATGCCATTCCCTTTTCGGTTGATCGGATCAATACGAAAATCCATGTTCTTGTACAAAAAAGCCTTTTGAATCTATCGGGCAAAATGTTTAGAGTTTTATTTGAGAGGTCAGAATGATCATCACTGTTTGCAAAGGCAAAGTCCATAGAGCCGTCGTCACTGAGGCGGAACTCCACTACGAAGGTAGCCTCACGGTTGACCAAGACCTCATGGACTTGGCCGGAATGAAACCTTATGAACAAGTTAGCGTAGTGAACGTAAATAACGGGGCACGATTCGAAACCTACCTGATTGTGGGTGAACGAGGTTCGGGAACCATTTGTTTGAACGGGGCAGCGGCAAGGCTTGGAATGAAGGGGGACAAAGTCATCATCATCACCTATGGCCAGGTGGATGAAAAAGACCTTCCCGCAGATTACAAACCCAAAGTAGTCTTCGTGGATGAGAACAATCGCCCGAAAAAAGCCTAATTTCCCTAATTTTTCCAGGGCTTTTCTTCGATACTATCTGTATAAACCAAATTGGTAGTCGGAACATGAACAAAACAATATTTGCCATTTCATTCACCCTGCTCACTTGTGCACTCTTTGCCCAAGAATCGGGGAATACCCAAGGGACAGGGAACTCAGTTGCCTCTTCCAAAGACAACCGTGACTTGTATCCACTCTCTATGTATGATTCAAGGATTCGCCTAAAAGGTGTAAACTTTGTTAGGCGACATGCAGATACAGGAAAAGGTGAATTTTTGGATGTCCAAGTGGAATTAGAATCCAGAGTTCCAGAAAACCAAGAATATGCGATCTACGTTCTTGCAGGATTTGAGGGAGACCGTTCCAATCCAGATGAAAGAAAACTAATTCCTTATCCTACATGGAGAAAAGCTGATCCAGAAAAGGATGAAAGAACTTTATACTTTTCCAATGTAATGCCTACTCCAGTGACTGCCAAAGAAATTTGGGGAGAAGAAACTTATGCAAAGAAAAAAGCAGAAGTAGAAAAACGTCACTATGCAGGGTTCGAAGCAGAGATGCCAGAGCCAACGTTTACAGAAGTAGTGGATTACCTTTGTAAAAACAATGCAAAAGCACTTCCTTTCACATTATTTGGTGAAACAGGTCCTTCCAAAGAAAAACAAGTGATGTATAATTATGTGGCACAAACAGAGGATGAGAAAAAACGGCAAGTGCACGAAACTCTTCCTAAACATACTTATACGATCTACAATAACAAATATCGTACAACCATCACAAGCCACCACTACACACAATACCGTCCCAACTTCCTTTCTTTCAACAAAGTGGCAGTTTTGGTTTTTGATACAAAAAAACCAACCAATGGCCTTCTTTTTAGAAAGTTCATCGATATCTCTGATTTAAGAATTACTTATTAAGTGATTGTTTCCAAGACCAGGTTTGGTCTTGGAGTTCCGACAACTGGCCATTCAAAATCCATTTGGATTTTTAGTGGTCGGTGCCTTCCGGGCGGATGGGGGGAAATTGTTCCGAAGCCCTCACCCTCCACTCGTCTTCCGGATGGTTCAAATGCAACCAACCGTTTGCAAAATCCCAACGACCATCCAAATCCAAAAAATCCCAGAAAATCGCCTGGTTCATGTATTTGTAGGTGTCGAGGAGATCGAGTAGATCCCTTTGTTTTCGTGGAGAATTTTCCATTCTATTCCAGTTTCGGTAAGTTACCCGCCGGGTCGACGTTTTTTATGGACAAATCCACTCGGATCTGCCGAAAATGATACCAGACTATGGCGATCACAAAGGAAAAAAAGGCTGATTTCAACGACAAACTGGTAGATTTCAAAAACTACCTAGAAGAACTGAAAAAAGAAGCCAATATCTACAAGGCACAGGCCAAAAAAAGTAAGGATATGGAGCCTTATTTTAATCTCTCCCTCGCCATCAACTCCATCAAAACAATTAACACCTGTATTGTGATCAATGAACTTTCTACTGCGATTTTAGAAATCAATAACAACAACTATTTGGAAACTGCAAGAAAGGAAATTTATAACTGTATTTCCTATATTGAAAAAACTGTGGGAAACAACGTAGACGGTTCCCTTTCCGAAAACAAAGAACAATTGGCAAAGATTGAAAGGTTCACTCCTACACAGAGACTGAACCTTATCAAAGGCCTGATCCAAGCCATGAAAAAAACAATCACTGCTTTTGGAACAAACTCCAAATGGAAATGGTCTTGGCCAGATATCAATTTCAGAGTGGCAGCTTGTACAAAGAATCTTTTTGACTTCATTGCTTATGAAAGGGAACAAGATTTAGAAAATCCGTATTACTACATCCGCAAAGAACATTTCAATCTTGTCATTGAACTTGCTAACCAAGCAGCCCAGGATTATAGGACAAAATTTGAAATGTCTACACAAGATTCCACAGATTTGAAACATTCTGTTGAAATGTTAGAGATGAACCGCAAAATTTTCCAAATTACTGGCGAAAATGAGGATTTGGAAAAAACAAAAACACTCATTGAGTCCTTCCAACAAAAAATCACCGACCTCGAGTCAGACGATAAAAAGAAAAAAAAGAAACAATAATCGACGTTTTTCCCCAGAATCCCCAGTCTAGTTTATAGAAAGGGCAATACTTTTCAAAAGGAGATTTCGAAATATGGCACTAACGGAAGTCACAGACGCCAATTTCAAAGCAGAAACTGCTAAGGGCGTAGTACTCGTGGATTGTTGGGCGGAATGGTGTGGACCTTGTCGCATGGTGGCTCCTGTTCTTGATGAATTATCACAAGAAATGGCTGATATCAAAATTACAAAGCTAAATGTTGATTTCAATCAGAAGACGGCTCAGGAATTGGGAATCCAGTCCATCCCTACCCTTCTTCTCTATAAAGACGGAGTTTTAGTGGATAAAGCAATTGGTGCTTTACCAAAACCACAAATTAAAAAATTTATAGAAAATCACAAGTAGGAAATAAATTATCCCCTAATGGTCAGTTCTGAACCGAATGGTTTTACCGCTCTCCCTAGAGGGGGATATTTAGTCGATACATCCGAAGGGTACATCCAAATTGGATCCCCTCCGGAAACAATTAAAGACACCATGGGGCTCGAAAAGAAAACCCCTCTGGTGTTTGTTCTTCCCAATAAATTCTTTCATGTCGAAAAAGGCATCTCCATAGCGGAGTTAGAATTCCCCATTTACTTCAATTTCTTCTTTCGTGGTGGTAAAAAGACTTTTATCGTTTGTTCTCCTGAACAAAAAGAACAGCTAACTATTGTTCTCGGGGAATCTCTTATGGGTCCACAAGAACTAAACCTCGCATCAGAGTTTATTGATGGAACTGAGAGTTTTGGTTTTCCCGATATCAAAGCAGAAATGGCCCATTTCCGTAGTTACAAAACAATGGAAGAAGTGGTTGAGTTTGTTCTTTTTGATGAAAACCACAAAGCTAAGTTTGGAAAGATCACAATCGAACAACTTCCCTCCAATGAGTTTCTCATTGTGGATGGAGAGAAACATATCAAAACTCCGGGTGAAGTTGACTTTCATGTGAAGTATGATATTGGAAAAAGATTAGAAGAACCTTTCCAACCACCACTCATCGGGATTACTTGCCTAGGTCCCTCTCACGGGTTTGATCCTACAGACAATACTTCTGGATTTATCATTTGGTTGAATGGCCAAGGGATTATGGTGGACCCACCGGTGAACTCAACCGAGTGGTTACGAGAATCCAATGTCAATCCTAAGTTTATTAACTCCATCATCCTCACCCACTGCCATGCCGACCATGATGCGGGCACTTTCCAAAAAATTTTAGAAGAATCTAAAATTACGATCTATGCAACTGCCACTGTGATGGAATCCTTTCTCAAAAAATATTGTAGTCTCACAAAGATTCCGCGAAGAGAAATCACAGACCTATTTGATTTTATACCTGTTGTCATTGGAAGACCTACCATCATCAACGGTGGGGAATTTTATTTTCACTACGCGCTTCACTCCATTCCATCCGTGGGATTTGAATTCTTTTTCCAAGATCAGTCCTTTTATTATACTTCGGACCACTTAAATGACCCAGACGCCTTGGATGAAATGTACAAAAAAGGGGTATTTCCAGAAACTAGATACCAGTTTCTAAAAGATTTTCCTTGGGATCGTAAAATCATTTATCATGAAGCAGGTGTTCCTCCTCTTCATACAAAGATCAGTTACCTGGCATCTTTACCAGAAGAAGTACAAAAACGAATCACAGTCTATCATATTGCTGCCAAAGATATGCCAGCAGGAAACCACCTTACACTTGCTAAGTTTGGGATTGAAAATACTTTATATCCGGAAATCACTCCCCCTAAACACCAAGAAGCTTTTCAACTTTTAGAAATTCTTTCGCAAATCGATATTTTCTCAGGATTCCCGATAGAGAAGGCTAAAGAATTTTTACAAATCGTTAAGGAAGAAAAATTTCGCCGAGGGGAACAAATCATCAAAAAAGGAACCCACGGAGACAGGTTTTTTATCATTGCTTCGGGGAATGTTCGTTTTGAAGGATTGTCTGGAGACCCAACGGCCGTTAAACGGTATGGAACTTATGAATACTTTGGGGAAGCATCTTTAATTTTAGATACGGCTCGCCAAGCGGATGTTTATGCGGAAACAGATGTCCTCGCCCTTACCATTGAAAAAACCAGATTTTTCCAGTTCATCCGCGGATCCAAACTCCACGAAAACCTCACCAAACTAAATAGCATCCGGGAAACCAATACTTGGAAAACCCTCACTGAGTCCCAAACGTTTCGTGGTCTTACCAGTTACCAAGTCACCCAACTCGAACTCATCCTCAAACTCGAAACTGTGAAAAAAGAAGCGGCCCTAATTGAAGAAGGACAAACCTTTCACAATGCATTTATCGTCAGGTCGGGAACGGTTGTGGTCATGCAAAACCACAAAACCATCCGGGAGCTGGGTGCTGGGGACTTTGTTGGGGAAATCTATTCTCTCACCAAAAACCTTCCTTCTAATTTCAGCTTTGTGGCTTGGCCGGGAACAGAACTCTATGTCCTTTCGGAAGAAGACGCCATCCAATACATCAAGAAAAATCCGGGTGTTTACATGAAGCTGAACACTGTTTATAATTGACCTCAATTCGCCATTTTTGTAGCATTTCCATATCAAGGAGTCACAAATCATATGGAGCGTATCCTCCCCTTTACTGAAGAACACCATCAATTCCGCGAGATGGCTCGGAAATTTTTTGAAACAGAAGTAAAACCACACCACGAAGAATGGGAAAAAAACCATATCGTACCCAAAGAAGTTTGGAGAAAGGCGGGTGAAAACGGCCTACTCTGTCCCGATGTACCCGCAGAATACGGTGGCTCAGGAGCCGACTTTCTTTATAATATCATCATCATCGAAGAATCTTCTCGTGTGGGAAATAGTGGATTTTTTATCTCCCTTCATAACGATGTGATCGCTCCTTATATCTCTGCTTTTGCCAGTGATGAACAAAAGAAACGTTGGCTGCCGAAATGTGCTACTGGTGAATCTATCCTTGCTGTTGCGATGACGGAACCCGGTGCTGGATCTGACTTAAAATCCCTTCGTACGAGTGCAGTCGACAAAGGTGACCACTTTGTGGTGAACGGGCAAAAAACATTTATCTCGAATGGACAATTGGCAGATCTTATCATCACTGCAGTGAAACATGATAATGGAACCATTTCCCTTGTGATGATTGAAGAAGGAATGAAAGGATTTGAAAGAGGACGTAACTTAGATAAAATCGGACTCAAAGCCCAAGACACTTCTGAATTGTACTTCAACGATGTGATTGTTCCAAAATCAAACCTGATCGGCAAACAAGGGCAAGGTTTCCGTTACCTAATGCAAAAACTAGCACAGGAACGTTTGGTTCTTTCTGTGGCGGCAGTGGAAGCAACAAGACTTGTCCAATCCTTAACCCTCCAATACATCAAAGAAAGAAAAGCTTTTGGACAAAAGATTGGGTCTTTCCAAAATACAAAATTCAAAATGGCGGAAATGGCAACGGAACTCGAAATGGCACAAGTGTTCTGTGATAAAGTGGTCATGGAACATATGAAAGGCGAAAACACAACTGCCGAAGCCTCTATGTGTAAATGGTACACTACCGAGATGCAAAAACGCCATACCGATGAATGTTTACAATTCTTTGGTGGATACGGTTATATGATGGAATATCCAATTGCAAGAGCCTACCTCGACGCAAGGATTCAAACCATTTATGCAGGAACCACTGAGATTATGAAAGAAATCATTGGTCGCAGCTTGGGACTCTAGTTTCTTACAAAACCAAAGTTACCAATTCTTAAAATAGAATTGGTAAAAGTCTTATCGAGAGCCCGGAGCATAACGCCCGGGTTTTTTTTAGAATTAGAGACATTCATTTATAACGTAAAAATCAGAAACGGTGGATGACCACTACTTCTTTTACTCCCTATAAGAGATCTTGTCAAACCCCGAAGTTCCATTCAGAACTCCGGGTCGATTTACATCGGTTAGCTTAGTTCCGCCAAATCAAAAAATGCTTCAAGCTATTCTTTTGAATCTATCGCACCGACTTCTTCTGTTTCTTTTCTTAAGTCGGTAGTCAGCCTCATCGAACAAAAATGAGGGCCGCACATTGAACAAAAATGGGCTTTTTTCATCCCATCCTGTGGGAGTGATTCATCATGATACGAACGCGCGAGTTCCGGATCAAGGGAAAGGGCAAATTGGTCTTCCCATCGAAATTCAAACCGGGCTTTGCTGAGAAGATCATCTCTTTCTTTGGCACCGGGATGTCCTTTGGCAAGATCGGCCGCATGGGCTGCAATTTTATATGCAATCACCCCATCCTTAACATCTTGTTTGTTCGGAAGTCCCAAATGTTCCTTCGGTGTCACATAACAAAGCATAGCCGTTCCATACCAAGCGATCATCGCAGCACCAATGGCAGAGGTGATATGGTCATACCCCGGAGCAATGTCTGTCACTAGGGGACCCAGTGTATAAAAGGGCGCTTCCATACAAATTTCTTCTTGGAGACGGACATTCTCTTGGATGAGGTGCATTGGCACATGCCCTGGCCCTTCCACCATGACCTGTACATCATCAGCCCAGGCACGTTTTGTGAGTTCTCCCAATGTTTTTAATTCGGCAAACTGGGCTTCATCATTGGCATCATTGATACAACCTGGCCGGAGGCCGTCCCCCAAAGAATAAGAAACTCCGTATTTCTGCATCACTTTGGAAATCGCATCAAAATGTTCATAAAGAAAATTTTCTTTTTTATGATGATTACACCACTTCGCAAGAATCGATCCTCCCCGAGACACAATCCCAGTGATTCTTTTATCTGTTAGGTGGATATAATCACGAAGAACTCCCGCATGGATGGTAAAATAATCCACACCTTGTTCTGCCTGTTCTTCCAGAGTTTCTAAAAAGACACCAATGTTTAGATCTTCTACCTTCCCTTTTACCTTCTCCAAAGTTTGGTAGAGAGGAACGGTTCCAATTGGAACTGGAGAGTTTCGAATGATCCATTCTCTTGTTTCATGAATATTTTTTCCGGTAGAAAGATCCATCACTGTGTCAGCTCCCCAGTGGAGTGACCAACGAAGTTTTTCTACTTCATCATCTATGGAAGAAAGAATGGCCGAATTTCCAATATTGGCATTGATTTTGACTAAAAACTTTTTACCAATGATCATTGGTTCTAGTTCCGAATGACGTTTGTTCGATGGAATGATGGCCCGGCCAATTTTTACCTCATTCAAAACAAATTCAGGAGTCATCCCTTCCCTTTTGGCCACATACATCATTTCTTCCGTGATGATATTTCTTTTGGCATAATAGAGTTGCGAAAAATTCCTATCCCCTCTCGATTCTCTTGTTTGGATCCAGGGTTCTCTGAGTTTGGGAATTCCTTTTTTATAATCATATTCATTTTCATGAATACAAAACATACCTTCTGTTCGGTAAGACTGAAACTTAGTATTGTTAGAAAGTGTAATGGTGGTTTCTGGGATTTGAATGGGATGGGTGGAATTTGTTTCCATTTTGAGATTTCCTTAGCCGGAACTGACCCAATGGAAAAAACTTGTGAAAAGGAAAAGAATGACTCAAATCTAAAACCTGTAGAGAGTAGCACCTAACAAAGATTTTAGTTTTTTTTCTCGTTTCCCTTCGCAAGCATTACCAAGATCAGGTTCAAAAGGGTATTTCTCAGCAGATCCCTTCCCCCAAATGAATGGGAAAAGGAAATAGCACCCCTAACGGTTCCCTAACATATACCAAGGTTGTATTTTTTTGACAACCTAAATTGGATTATTTTACTTCGCGACCTTGGCGAATCATACGATTGACGTAAACTTGCAGGTCCTGTTTTCCTTTGGGACCTATTTCAGTGAACTGAACCCCATAAAGCCCCGTTTCTTTTGATTTTTTGCCAATTTGTTTGATCACACCACGGGCTAAAAAGTCTTCCAAATCTCCAGGTAATGCCACAAGGATTTCAACTATTTCATTCATATCCCATTCATCAAAATGATTGGGTGCGATGACCCCAACGCCTCCCAAACTTATGTCACTTGCTTTTAGGACATCCAGGAGGGCTGTCCCCATCAAATGGATTTCAACTGGTTCTTTTTCTAGTGGTTGTACTCGGACGTGTTTCCGCTTTTCTTGGATGGGTGCCATGCTTCTATTTTCTCTACAAATTCTTGCGTGTAAACTAGGAAATAGAATGGGCTCCATTTGTTAAGAAAGCATAGACCAATCTCCGATATTTGGTATACTAGGGACGACATGAAATTCCGTATTGGTATCTTTTTTTGCACCATTTGTTTTGGCCTGATTCCAAGCGGTTCCGTCCAGGCAAAAGTCACCTGTACAGGGGATGCTTGTACCATTTTGCCCGCATCCATCCAATCACAGATCAATAGTTTGGACACAGCCCTCCAACTCCAATACACAGACAAAGTCCTTGCAACAATGTCTGAAGCGGCAGTGATTTCCAATATCAACTCCTCACTGATGGGACCAGGAATCGTCAATCGATTCCAAGTGGGAGCGGGTATGACAGTCGCCGGCCAACAAAAAGAAGACATCAATGTGGCTTATCAAAATTTAAGTTTTCAAAAACTTCCAAACGTTGGGGCATCACTTGCACCTAACTTTGTGGTGGCGGTAAACTTGGGATGGCTTATGGGAGGAGGTCCATCAGATACTGAACCAGAACTCAAAACCTTCCTCCATCGGTTCAATTTGTACTTACATGGTTTTAAATTCAACTTTGCACAAGGGGATGTCCAAAAGGCGGTAGAAGCACAAAATAAAAACGTGGAACTTGGTGGAGACATTACCACTGGTGGATTCACTTTACGATTCCATATCATTGAAAACTACTCGGATGGAATTGGACTATTTGAATTTTCTGGGATCTCCATGGGGCTTGGGCTTCACTACCAAAGACAAGAAATCGATGTCACTTATAATGATAAAAAAACACAAACCCTGACACTCGGCCCTGCGATTGGAACTTGGGGTGGATCCACAACCTTCAACTATTCAAGTACGGTCACAAGTGTACCTGTTGACATTCGTACAGGATTTAGGATGTTTTATTTCTTTACGATCTTTGCAGGTGCCGGAGCTTCTATGAACTTTGGAAGTTCCAGTCTTAATTTATCTCGTTCAGGTCCATTGACTTTGGCCTTGGATTCCGCCGCCATTTCTGCTTCGCTTTCTCCAGAGATTGCGGCTCTCATCCCAGCCTCTGCTCTCGGACAAACGAAAACAGGAACTCTTACCATGGACTTGAGTGGAAAGGCACAAGCTCCCAACACCACAAACTTCCTCATTGCAGGAATCGAAATCAATGCCCTCATCACTAAACTCACCGTAGAAGCCATTGTCGCACAAAATGTCCAATCAGTGATGGTCGGAGCAAAATTTTCCTTCTAAGCGATACTTGGCATCTTTTTTGCAATTTCTTTAGAGAACGGATGTTTTAGAACCGGCCCGGGCATTTCCGGCCACCGATTGTTTACGTTCTAAGCAGAATGCCGATTTTAAGGGAGAGCTCTATGGCACAGACAATACAAGAAATCAAAAAACCCATCCTACACGTGTCTTGTGTTCCAAGAAAGGATACAACCCTACTGAAAATTTCTCTTTCGCAAGATGATCTAGGTATCCTCTACCGGGTCACCTCTGTCCTCTACAACCATCGTTGGGATATTTTAGAAGCGGTGGCAGAAACAGCAAGCGATGGACATGTCCAAGATTTATTTGTGATCCGCAGTTGGGACGGGGGAGAAATGACAGAAGAACTTCTCTCTCAAATTAGAACCGACCTGTATTCTCTATTTTATGAGGGGAAAACGGTGGCGATGTATTTAAGGGAAAATGCAAAAGAAGAAGTCCTTGTTCGTAAAATTGGAGATTCTGAAGCAACACTCAAACTTTACAATCCCATTTCTTCTGACTTTACGGTTATGGATTTGCGAATGAAAGACACTCCAGGAATTTTATTTCAAATTACGGAATCTCTCTATCATTTAGGAATCGATATCATTAGTTTTACCGCCAATAGTTTTGACGGTAAAATCCGAGATAGTTTCCTACTCCGCACTTCCCTGACTGGTGAGAAGTTAGATGAGAAACTGATGTTTCCCATGCTTCGTGCCAAGTTAGAATCCTTTCTTTAAGTTGTTTTTTCTTTTTGCGTAAACAGTAAAAATCCAAATCCAACAAGAAGGACAAAGGATACGAAGAAAGCCAGGTTTGGTCCTTTCTGAAAGTATAACAAAGAGAATGCGACAGGAGACACGGCTCTTCCGAGGGATCCAAAACTTCGAAAGAGTCCGAGGGATCGTCCGAGATCCCCTTTTCCACTTTCTAATGAGGCAAATGAAGATAATCCTGGATTGACCAATGCACTTCCGAAAGCCAAAAAGAATAAGGAAACAAAAAGCCCAGGGAAATTTGTTCCAATCGATACAAGAAGGCCCATTCCAATCACGACAAGGACTGCCCCATAAAGAGAAATTCGTTTTTCAGAGATTTTCCCAGAAAGTCTCCGCACCACCCCACCTTGTACCAGTATGATGATGATTCCGATATATAAAAAAGTGAATCCTATTTCTTTGGGAGAAAACTGGAAGGTATCGGAAAGGAAAAAATTCACAACAAATTCAAATCCAGAAAAACTAAGAACAAATAGTAGATTTAATAAAGAAATACGAACTAAATTTCGAGATTCTATTTTTTTCAAAGAAAGGAATGGGTGGATTTCTTTTTCAGGAACCACTTCTGGTTTGTTATGTGGTAAAAATACAAAAACTAAAATAACAGTCAGAAGCGAAACAAGAATCGCAAAAAATGCAGAAGCAGGAAACACGACAACGCTTCCTTCCTTATAAAAGGAATCCAAAAAATTCCACTGCGAACTAATCCCTCCAAGAAGTGGACCCATCACAAACCCAAGACCAATCCCAGCTCCCAAAAACCCCATCCCAGCCGCTCTAGATTTTTCATCGGTTTGGTCGGCCATTGCGGCAGAAGCCACAGACAAGTTACCTCCCATCATTCCCGTAATCACACGGCTGAGGACAAACATCCAGAACTGGGAGGAAAACAACCAAAGGATATATCCAATGGTGTTTCCAAGGGTTGTAAAAAGTAAAATGGCACGCCTTCCCGAGTGGTCTGAAAACCTTCCCCAAACTGGTGCTGCGATAAATTGTAAAAAACTGTAAATACTGCCCAAAATTCCACCAAACAATACAAAGGTGTATTTTGTATCCCCGCCAAAAGACAAATGGTTTGCCGCAGAATAGAACATTCTGAACAAAGCATCATCACCTTTTAATAAGAAGAATTCTAAGGTTTTGGGGAACAAAGGAAACAAGAGGGAAAAACCCATCATGTCCGTAAAAACAATCAGGAAAAGAATGAATTTGATTCGTTTTGGGGACGTACTCATCTAGGCTACTCTCCAAAAACAAATAAAAAAAGCCACAGAAAACTCTGTGGCTTTTTTCTTAAATTTCCAGGACAAAATTGAAATTTCTTATTTCGATTTTGCTTTTTCAATTAGGACTTTTAATTCATCTAACGTTTGTTTTAACTTCTCTTTCACTTGAGGAGGGATTGCCGTATCAATTTGTTGATAAATTGATTGGTAATTAGCCTGAAGTTTTGCGAGAACTTCGTCATAACTTGCGTTTGTTTTTCCAATGGCACCTTGTGCATCAGAAATCGTTTTGCTTAAAAGGTCACGTATCTTTTGGGACTCAGCGGATTTATCCAATTCCCCTTTCGACTTTAGATCATTATAAACTTTTTCTAAATCAACAACTGCTGTTTTTAACTTTTCTTCTCCGGAGCGAAACAGAGCAATTCCAGCATTGACAACATCCATAACCAATTTTTCCATACAACTTTCCTATAGAAGGGCAAACGCACCTATTTTTGGAATCTAAGTTTAGGAAAATCGATATGGGATTACAATTAAAAAATTCTAATGTACGGATTTTCTATGTGACATAGTTAAGTGAAGAACGAAAGGTCAACTATTTTCGATGAGCTTTTTGATTTGGTCTCTGATCTTTGCAGCTGTTTCGTAATCTTCTGTTTTTAAAGCGTTTTCCAAAGTTTCTTCTAGTATTTGAAGATTTGATTTTGGTAGAGCTTGGATTTTTTTCTCAGAAGAAATACTGTCCCCTTGGATTTCATCTTCTTTCATAATAATTCCAGTTTCGTCTAACACAGATTTAGCGATGTAGATGGGAGCATTTGCCCTTAAGGCAAGGGCAATCGAATCAGAAGGCCTTGCATCCAATGTGATGATCTCTTCGTCTTTCCGAAGTTGGATTTTAGCATAAAACGTACTATCTATGATTTCTTCGATGGTGATCTTGAGAACTGTGGCTCCAAGAGAAGTCAACATGTACAACATAAGGTCATGTGTCATTGGTCTTGGGGGTTTGGTTCCATCGATCACGGTGGTGATGGAATGAGTTTCCAATGGTCCGATGAAGATAGGAACCACACGTTTGTCTTCCGAATCTTTCGGTCGCAGGAATACAGCAAAACCCACATTGGTCAGGCTGATATCAGAGATTTTTACTTCATAAAACTCCATAGAATATCGTTACCTTTCCTGTTTTGTGGGCCCAGAAGGGCTCGAACCTTCGACCCGCAGATTATGAGTCTGCTGCTCTAACCAACTGAGCTATAGGCCCCACTGACTTCCAATCTTTCGAGGAAATAAGTAGAGACAAGCATAAAACAAAAGATTAGACGTTAAAGCGGAAGAAACAGGTTGGATTCAAAGAACTCGGTAAGGTCTTTACGATCACTTTTCCATTGGATCCAGATCCACAATGCAGGTTTGGTATCCAGGCTAATCCAAACTTGGTTGCGAAGGGCATTTTGGTTACGAATTTGGTCTGCCTGGAAAACTTGAAAGTTTCGATTCCCGACTGTCTTTTGGATCTCTTTGGGTTCGATTCCCCTTGTAAATACAGACTCTTTCCAAAGAACTTTTTCCATTAATGGTTCATTCCAAGGAAGAGTTCGTACCACCATAAAAAATCCATCTCGTTTGGCAGGATAGATGGTGAGTTTTTTGTTTGTGGTAGATTCTAGTTTTACCACCACAGGTTCCGGAAACACAAAAGAAAATGTCTCCCAAACAAACTTTTGATTTGGTTCTACAACCGTCTGTGAAAGGATCGAAAAGGTTGAGATTCCCAAAAATAGAAAAATCATCCAAAACCCTTTCATACTCATGAAAATAGCAGACAAACAATCTATCTGGCAAGTCCGAAATTCCTATTTAGGAGTCTATGTCCACTTCCCCTACTGTTTTAAAAAATGCGATTATTGTGATTTTTATTCAGAAGGGATTGGAGCTGCACCAGCTAACGATGAACAGTCGCTTTTTCAATCCTACCAAAAAGAAATTTTAGATAGGATCTCTCATTTTCCTGAAATTAAAAAACGCACCATCGACACCGTTTTTTTTGGTGGAGGTACTCCATCCAAAGCATCGCCTGAACATTGGAAAAACCTTTTGGATTTTTTACGTTCCGAGTTTTCTTTTTCGGAAAACCCAGAGATTTCCATCGAGGTAAACCCAGAAGATTTAAGTTCGGAACTTCTTGCGAATTACCATTCCATCGGGATCAACCGAGTGAATGTCGGTGTCCAAACCTTAGAAAAAAAGGGACTCGAATTCCTCGGTCGTCATTATGACGAAGATCGTTACCATTCTCTAGTGGAAATTCTCACCAAATCGCCCATCCAAAGAGTAGGAATCGATTTGATGTATGGAATTCCAGGTGTCGCAAAAGAATCTTTTTTATCAGATTTAGATCTATTTTTAAAGGCTGGCCTTCCCCATTTGAGTTTGTATTCCTTAACTTTAGAAAAAGGAACCCAGTATTCTCGTGATGTGACAGACCATAAAAAGTTGGAACCAGAAGAAAACCTCCAATCCGAAATCCTCACCCAGTTACCCAATCTTTTAAAAGAACAGGGATACCTTTGGTACGAGGTTTCCAATTATGCCAAACCAGGATTTGAGTCCTTACACAATTTGAAGTATTGGACGTATGAACCCTATTTGGGTATAGGTCCGGGAGCGCATGGGATGATTGCAGGGCATAGGTATGGCAATCCAAGAAATGCTGCACTCTATCAGAGAAAAGAAACATCCACTAAGTATGAAAAAATCGATCCTTCTACAGAACTTAGCCTTACCTTATTTCGGCTCTTTTCTCCTTTTCGGTATTTGGATTTTATTGAAACGTATTTGGATACAAAATCAAAATCCAAATACATAAGAACCATTGAAGGTTGGGAAAAAAAAGGTTTATGTTCGATTGAAAATGAAATCTTTCAATGGAAACCACCGGCATTACTCTTGTTAGATGATCTTATTTTAGAAATTTCACTCTAAATTTTTCAGATTTCTTTCTTAAAATTATCTTAAAAAAAGATTGCCCATAGACCCCTCTCGAAAAATACTGTTCGTATCCCGGGCCTGTAGCTCAGTTGGTTAGAGCACTCGCTTGATAAGCGAGGGGTCACAAGTTCAAGTCTTGTCAGGCCCATAAAGAAACGGGGCGTTAGCTCAGCTGGGAGAGCATCTGATTTGCATTCAGAAGGTCATCGGTTCGATCCCGATACGCTCCAAAAACCTGTTTTTAGTTTCCCCACCATTTTAAAAATTTCTTGCTATCTAGTTAGAATTCCTATAAACCTTGAAACATGTCCGTAAAAGATATTCTAAAAGACAAAGCGTCCTCTGTTCTTTCCATCGAAGAAGATAGAAATGTATTGGAAGCCACCCAAATGATGGTGGGTGCGAAAGTAGGATCTCTGATTGTTACCTTCCAAGGAAAATTGGTAGGAATCTTTACGGAACGAGATTTGATGCGAGTGGTTGCCAAAGACCATTCCAATCTAGACAAAATCAAATTAAAAGATGTAATGACAACACAACTCACCGTGGCTGGACCCGATGAAGACGTAGATGATATCTTAAATAATATGATCACCAAAAGGTTCCGCCATATGCCAGTGCTAGACGGAGATAAAATCATTGGCCTTATCTCCATAGGAGACGCAGTCAAAACCAAACTGACTAGGACACAGGCAGAAATGAGTATACTCAGAGAGTATATGTACGGGCCGCACTAAAACAATCGATTTTCTGTTAGGCGATCAATTGTTTTTTCCAAAACAATTTCCAGGTTTTTAGTATCTTCTCTGTTGTAAGCAATTAGTTTTTCCAGAGCTTCTTTGTTATTCGTTCTTTGGTATTCAAACCAAAGCAGTGGAGCTTGTCTTCCATCCATCCCAGCAATCTCCTCTGGACGAACAAGACCCAGTAACACTTCGGATTTTTTTAATCCACCTTTGATTCCAATGGAGTGCAAAAGATTCATCAAATCAAGTTGTGGATTGGTGACGCGATAACGAAATTCCCTTTCTAAAAAGGGTACATCAAATCTTTTCCCATTGTAAGTCACAAGGATATCTTTTGGAGAAATGGAATCAAAAAGAAATTCTAAATCTTTTCCTCTTTCAAACGTTAACATCCGTTTATCTTGGTAGAGACTCACAACCGTGGTGACCGATGATTCCGAAATTCCAGTTGTCTCAATGTCTAAAAAACAAAATCGTTCGGGGAAGTTTTGCCAAAGCCTCCAGTATTCAAGACTCGGAAGTTCATTGGTAAAAAAAGAAAAATTGGCTTCGGAAAGTTCGTGTTCTAATTCTTCTCTTCGTTCCTCTAAAATGGAAACAGAAGGAAGCAGAGGATCGTTTTTTTGATTTTGGTATTGGAGGAGAGATTCCCAATCATATACTCCAACACCAAACAGTTGTTTCTCTTTTTTTTCACCAATTCCTGGAAACAATTGCAAACTAGACTTTAAATGAGATCCGTACATTCACTCCATCGCTTTAGGCCTTCGGCCATTCGCTCTTCTGTTTCCCCAAATCCAATCCGAAGGAAACCTTCTTCTTCAAAATTAGATCCAGGCAAAACAAACACACCTGTTTTTTCAAAAAGCCTATCGGCATATTCTTCGGAAGATATACCCGGCTCTAACATAAGCCAACCCACAAGTCCCCCTTGTGGTACAGTAAAGTCTTTGGTATGGGGGAGTTTCCTCCAAAGAGAAGTAAACCTAACAATATTGTTTCTCACCCGTGTTTGGATCCCAGGTAAAAATGATTCTTTGTTTTCCAAAAGTCCCAGTGCAATTCGTTCGGAAATGGGAGAAACAGTATGAGTTAAGTAGTCTTTAAAAGAACGTGCCCTTTGTAAAAAAGATTCTTCTGCGACAAGCCATCCGACCCTAAGACCTGTGACTCCAAAACATTTGGTAAAGGAACCAGTTCCATAAAAAGTATGATCGGGATCCACTCCTGTTTTTCCAAGAAAACCTTCACTCGGCAAAAAACGATAGTGTTCATCAAAAAGAACTAGTTTCTTTTTTTCCCGAAACCAACTGAGGAGTTTCTCCCATTCTAAATCAGAAAAAGTTTTTCCTGTGGGATTGTGGGGGTGATTGAGAATATAAAGATCAGCATCAATCTCTTTCCAAGTGGAAACAAGGAATCCAGATTCATGTGGGACTGGGATGATTTCGGCACCAAGCATTTTTGGAATTTCATAGAGAGCTTGGAAGGCAGGCCAAATGAGTGCCACCTTGGTTTTGGGTTTTACCAGCATATGAAATGCTAAGTACAAGGCCTCACCAGTTCCAGTTGTGACAAGCACCTGCTCGGGTGATACTCCGGGATAGAGGTTGGCGATGGCACGACGCAGTGCCAGGGAACCTTGGTTCGGTGCATCGTTCATGGGAAGGTCGAGAAGGTCAGAAAAGGAAATACCTGCCATCCCTAGCACTTCTTCTAAACGAAAATACCCAAGCCCACTCTCTCCTAAATTGCAAAATGCCTTTAAGCGAAATCGTTCCAATCGATCTTCAATGAAAAATTCTCTAGGTTCCAAAATTGATTTCCAGACTACTTAGCTTCAAAAGACTAGTATGTAAGCTATGTTGAAACCAGAAGACAATATCCTATCTTGGACGAAATCACCTTTTTCATCGGAAATCCAGAATGAAGCCAAAAAGGCTTACGAAGATTGGAAGGAAGGAAAGAGCTCCGAACTCGTTGATTCTTATGCTGTCCCCCTTACATTTGGAACGGGAGGAATTCGCGGGAAAATTGGAAATGGAATCGGCAAGATGAACCTCTATACGGTGGGTCGTGCTGCCCTTGGTTTTATCAGTTACTTACGAGATACACAAAAAGATCCATCGATTGTCATTGCTTACGATTCGAGAAGACTCTCTAAAGAATTTGCAGAACTCTCTGCAGGCATTGGTGCCAAATTGGGAGTAAAAGTTTTTATTTTTCCGAAAGTGACACCTACCCCACTTCTCTCTTATGCCATCCGTTATTACAAAGCCAGTGGTGGGATTGTCATCACTGCTTCCCATAACCCACCTGAATACAATGGATTCAAAGCCTATCTTGCGGATGGAGGACAACTGGTTCCCCCGGATGATTCTCTCATCATAGGAAGGATTAGTGGGATAAACGATTGGTCGACCATTCCTCTTGTCAGTAAAACAGATAAAGATTATAAAAAATTCGTAAAACCGGTTGGACCTGTCGTTTTCAAAACCTACTTAAAGGATTTAAAACAAGCAGGAATTCTATCTTCGGTTAAACCCAAAACAAGAAATGATCTGCGGATCGTATATTCACCGTTACATGGAACAGGCGGAGATTATATGAAAGAATTGTTAAATTTCTTTGGATACAAATCTGTATTTTTAGTTCCTGAACAAAAAAAACCGGATGGGGAATTCCCAACAGTAAAATATCCTAACCCAGAAGAAAAAGAAGCTCTCGCCTTATGTGAGTTTCACGCCAAAAAGAAAAAGGCTGCCACTTTCATTGCCACAGATCCAGATGCGGATAGACTTGGTGTGGGAGTTCTCAGGCCCGATGGAGAATATGAATACCTAAATGGAAACCAAATTGGTTCCATTATGGCAGCTTACCTTTCGGAACGAAAAAAATCGAAAACCAAAACCTACCATTTGGTAAAAACCATTGTGACTACGGACTTACAAGAAGCGATTGCCAAAAAAAACGGAATCAAAATTAAAAACGTACTCACTGGATTTAAATACATTGCAGAAGAGATGAAACAAATTGAGAAAAAGAAGAACAATATCTTCTTGTTTGGTGGTGAAGAATCCTATGGATATTTGCCAGTTCCCTTTGTTCGGGACAAAGATTCTCTCTCTAGTGCTTTACTTTTTGTAGAAATCCTAGCAGAAAAAGGCGACCTACTTTCCTACTTGGATGCCATCTATTTAAAATACGGATTGTATCGTGAAAGTTTGTATTCACTAACGTTAGAAGGAAGTTCTGGCCAAGACAAAATTAAAAAATCCATCGAGACACTTCGGTCGGAAAATTTAATTGGGAAAATCATTGGTGGAAGAAAGGTTATAGGAGTCCTTGATTACGAAACACAAAAAGCGGATGGGAAAGCCAAGACCTCTGTGTTCAAAGGAATGCCAAAATCCAATGTCATCCAAGTGGAACTAGAAGGAAATGCCAAACTTACCATTCGTCCTTCAGGAACAGAACCAAAGGTAAAAGTGTATTCTTCCTTTGCTTCTCTAAAAAAACCGAAAAAACAATCAGAAATCTCCGGACTTTGGGATTCTCTCGGACAAGAAATCTCTAGGGCAGAAACAGAGTTTTTACAATTAGCAGGTCTAAAATGAGTAACGATACCAAAACCAAATTTGAAGAAATCAAAAAACTTTCCGACAAGTATCTCCTAAACACATACAACCGTTATCCGGTTGCTTTTGAATATGGTGTGGGAGAGATGATCTTCGATCAAGATAACAAAGGTTATATTGATTTCTTAGCCGGAATTGCCGTTTCCAATTTAGGACATGGTGAAGCGGATTTAATTGAAGCCATGCGAAACCAAATGGACAAAATTCTCCATTCGTCTAATCTCTATTATTCGGAAGAACAGGCAAAACTTGCCGAGGTCATTATCGAAAATAGTATTCCTGGAAAAGTGTTTTTATGTAACTCAGGAACAGAGGCAAACGAAGCCGCTTTTAAACTGATGCGTAGACATGGAGTGAAAAAAAATATCGATAAACCAGTGATCCTTGCGCTCCACTCCAGCTTTCATGGAAGGACTCTTTCGGCCATGACGATGACTGGAAACGAAGCCGTTCGTTCTGGATTTGGAGAATTGGCATCTGATGTTTACTTTGTGGAAGCCAATAACGAAGATTCTCTCATCCAAGCCTTCGAACAGTATGGAGACTCTGTTGCCGGAATCATTATGGAACTCATCATTGGGGAAGGTGGAGTCATTCCACTGAGCCAATCGTTTGTCAACTTAGCTCGCAAACTCACAGAAGAAACGGGTTCCCTCCTTGTTTTCGATGAAATCCAAACAGGAATGGGTAGAACCGGAAAGATGTTTTGTTTTGAGCATTACGGAATGTATCCTGATGCTTTTACTCTTGCCAAAGCTCTGGGTTCTGGTTTTCCGATTGGTGCTCTTGTCGTAGCGAAAGAATACGAAGGCATTTTAGAACGAGGGATGCATGGTTCTACATTTGGCGGAAACCATTTGGCCTGCGTTGCCGCTTACGAAACATTCAAAATCATTTTATCACGTAACTTACTCGACCATGTGTCTACCATCTCAGAACAAATGTTTGCCCGTTTGAAAACCATGATGGAATCAACAGGAAAAATCAAACAAGTCAGAGGACGAGGATTACATATTGGTGTGGAATTGTATTCCGAATCAAGACCCGTTGTAGAAGAATGTTTGAAACGTGGACTTGTTGTGAATAGCACAGCAGGGAATGTCATTCGTATTATACCTCCTCTCATCTTAAGCATCGAAAAAGCGACAGAAGGATTGGATATTTTAGAATCAGTATTAAAGGATATGAAATGAAAAAAGTAGCAGTACTTGCCGGTGACGGAATTGGACCAGAAGTAATGGATGTGGCCCTATCAGTGGTCAAAAAAGCATTAGGAAACAAATCTTCTGAATTTACCTTTGAACATGCATTAGTTGGTGGAGCAGCCATCGATGCCACAGGATTTCCCCTTCCTGAGGAAACCCTTAAACTTTGTGAATCATCCAGTGCTATCTTTTTTGGATCTGTGGGTGGACCCAAATGGGAAACCCTTCCGCCAGATAGACAACCAGAACGTGGTGCCCTCCTCCCACTTCGAAAACATTTTGATTTATTTGCCAACCTACGTCCTGCGATCATTTATCCAGAATTAAAAAAAGCAAGTCCCATCCGTGGTGACATCATCGGTGATGGTCTGGATATTTTAATCCTTAGGGAATTAACATCTGGAATCTATTTTGGAAAACCAAAAGGGAGAGAAGGGAGTGGATCAGAAGAATTTGCATTCGACACAATGAGATATTCTCGCCGTGAAATCGAACGAATTGCACGCACAGCCTTTGATGCCGCAAGAAAACGAAATAAAAAAGTAACCAGTATCGACAAAGCAAATGTTTTAACAACATCGGTTCTTTGGCGGGAAGTGGTAGTCGCACTTCATAAAGCAGAATACTCGGATTGTGTTTTGGAACATCTTTACGTGGATAATGCAGCGATGCAGCTCATCGTGAAACCAAAACAATTTGATGTCATGCTCTGTGAAAATATGTTCGGAGATATCCTATCCGATGAAGCTTCCATCATCACAGGATCCATAGGAATGTTGCCTTCGGCCTCTCTTTCTGAATCAGGGTTTGGGCTCTATGAACCATCAGGTGGCTCGGCTCCAGACATTGCAGGAAAAGGAATTGCAAACCCAATCGCACAAATCCTATCGGGTGCCCTTATGTTACGATACTCCTTCGGATTGGAAAACGAGGCTGTGGCGATTGAAAATGCCATTCGAACGGTTCTAAAGAAGGGATTTCGCACAAGAGATATCGCCGAAGAAGGCACATCTGTCCTCGGTACGAAAGAAATTGGTGTTGAAATCGAAAAGGCACTTGGCTAAACTACGGAAGAACTATTATGCAAACAGGCATCGGACCGACAGGCAGACCTTACCAAATTCTCATTGCTGAGAATTCCAAATTCCAATCAAAACAACTCCAACAAATTTTGGAATCGGAAGGTTTCAAAATCATCGGAGTTGCCGAAACGGGAAAAGAACTTTTGCAAATGTACAAAGACAATCGCCAACAGATTGACCTTGTGACCATTGAGATTTTTCTTCCCGAGGTCGACGGTTATGCCGCTTTCTGGGACATGAAAGAAATGGGTGTTCTTCCTCGGATTCTTTTTATCTCTGAAGAGAACACACCTTCTGTGATCAAAGCTCTTTTGGAAAATGGGGCAATGGACTATATTGTCAAACCAATCAAACGAGAAAAAATCCTAGAAAAAATAAAGGAAACCTTACTTAAGATTCCCAAAGTATAAA
The DNA here is from genome assembly GCF_004770475.1 of Leptospira mtsangambouensis. Classification (NCBI taxonomy): domain Bacteria; kingdom Pseudomonadati; phylum Spirochaetota; class Leptospiria; order Leptospirales; family Leptospiraceae; genus Leptospira; species Leptospira mtsangambouensis. Next base: position 277,417 of record NZ_RQHK01000015.1, on the reverse strand, counting down.
ATTTAAATTCCGGCCTTCTTCTTTAGCTCTATGGCTAAAGTAAAGGGGGCTTTTGTAAACATTCTTATGCGAATTTTTGATTCCACCTAAACTCGGAAATTTTTCTTTTACCCTCTTCTCTATTGCAAGTCCCACATCTAGTAAAAACTTCTCGTTTCCCTTGGGACAACACACCTCTTCCCCTAATTCAGAGAAAAAATTAGCAACGTCAATTCCGACTTCATAATCAGATCCTTGGATATAAGGGCCAATTTCCATATAAAGATCACCTTGCGTGTAACCAATTTCTATGGCTCTTTCAATCATTCGTTCTGTAATGCCAAGGTTTGTGCCCTTCCATCCAGAATGAATCATGGCAACAAACGGTTGTTTATTGGAATATAAAAAAACAGGAACACAATCTGCGGTGCGAACCACAAGCAATTGATTCTGTAATTCTGTATATAACCCATCCCCTTCCCAAATGAAGTTCGATTTCCCATCTTCTGCAAATGTATTTTTACTGACTTGATGGATCAAATCACCATGAATTTGGTTGAGAGTCACAATCTTTGGTGATTTGTGTTTCCATTCCTTCTTTGCCCAATCTTCTGTATATGTTTTCCAGGTTTCGGCATTTTTAGGATAAGTAGGATAAAATTCCTTTATTCCAACTAAACTTTGTTTGCCGGCAGTTCCAAATTTGATTTTCCCGTAAGAAACAGAAATTTCCCTATTGTATTCCATTTTACTCCACAAAAGATTTTGCTTTGGTTCTGTCCCATTGATTCTTCTGAAAAGTTTGGAATAAATCGGAACAATTCCAATCGATACGTTCACATAGGGATTTCATTTTTTCTGGGTTATAGGATAAAAGATAAAATTTGATCGGAATATTTCTCCAAGTATATTCGATATGAGGGAAAGTGAATCCATGGAGTCGATTGTCGAGTAAGATCTCGACCTTTCGGTCGAGTAAATCTTTTAACTCCAATTCACTTTCGTGGCCAATCCTTCCCCGAGTTCCAACTTTCTTTTTAGCAAATTCCCGATCTGTTAAACCTGATTCCGCTTCAAAGGCAAATAAAGGTCTTAGATAATAAATAAAATGTGCCTGCGCACCAAAAAAGGCTACACGGAAATCTGAAAGTGCACCTCTATCATAACCACTTGTCTGAATCAAATGGTCCTCATAAAACATTCGTTCTTCGACGATTCCGTGCCAATCAGGAATTCTTGTTCCTTTTATTTTTAGAGGATCAGTATATACTGCTGTTGATAAAATAAATAAAAATGCCACAAGGATTTGGTTCTTTGTATACAAAGACAAAAAGAAAGATGATTTTTTAGATTCTATCTGAGAATTCATATCCCATTCATGTATCTGCCGAAATGCCAAATAAGAGAGATACGGTAAAATGGGAATCCAAAATCGAATCCCCATAAAATCTCCACCCACATACAAAACATATAGGATGTATAAAACAACTGAGGAAAGAAGGAATCTGTATTCTTTTCGATCCAGGAAGGTCTTATAAATTTGAATTCCGCTAAGGACAAATACAAAAGAATAAAGAGGATAAGACTTTAAGAAATATAGAAAATAATAAAACCCTTGGGAAAAATATGCTCCCTTATTTCCTTTTGCATAAAAAGTATTCGGAAGGAAATCATCATAATAAAAAAAACGAAAACACAAAAATCCCAAAAACAAAAAGCAGAATAAAATGGGTTTCCAACTCCTCTTTCGAAAGAGCCAATCAAGGGAAACAATGGATAAAAAAAGTGCTCCTTCGGGACGAACAAGTGCGGAAAGGAAAAAAATTAAAAAAAGAAAGTCACTTTCCTTTTCCCACAAAAGAAAACCAAAACAGACTAAAAATGTAAAAAGGGAAGTTTCTAATCCCGAAGTGGCAAAGATATGAAGGTGAAAAAATAATGCCAAATGCACCAAAAGGAGGGGATAAATTTTACCGAAGGAGATACGATTCTCTTCATAAAAGAAAACCAAAAGTGTCATCAAATAAAAGAAAATCCCAAGGAATAGAGAGAGAAATTGTGGTTCCAGTTTTAAGAAATAACCTAAGGAAAGTAAGATTGTCCAAAGGAAATTGGTATAACCTTCAACCCTTTCCCCTAAATTAAAAACAAGTCCTGAACCTTCATACAAATTCCTTGCATAAACAAAACTAATATATGCGTCATCGCAGATCCACTTCCACTTGTAAGTTTGGGAAATGGCAAAAAGAAAAAAAACAAAAGAAATAATGTAAAAAGAGATTAGGTTTCGTTTCAAAAACAACATGGATTAGTCCAGTTCGAATGATTTAATAAATTCTTCAATGATTTGAATGTGATCCATCTCTGGAGTTGGATTTTCTTCGGAAGGTTCATACAAATAATCATCAAAAACGTGAAAATCAAAAATCTTTAACTCAAAGTCTGGTAATGTGATGATGATATTTTCAGCATGAATATCAAAGATCAATTTCTCTTCTTCGGCCAAATACTTTGTCACTTCGATCACACGATTGAAATCAACTGCGATTTTTTTTAGTTTGGATTTTGAAATAACACCAAACCGATGAGAATCAAAGTTTAATTTCCACTTAGGAAAAAATTTATCCAAAATTGGATTTTGGTCTAATTTTTCATTGCGAATGGTAAATTCTTTTAAATGTTTACCGGCAAGTAACGGTTGTTGGTCGCAAGGTGTTAAAGTGACATTGGGAATTCCAAATGGGTTGTTTCTGACACGCATTCCCATAAAAAAACGAGTGGGTACCACTAAGTCGGGTATGAGGGACTTTAATTTCCAATAGTGTAATCTTTCCAAACCCAAACGTTTGAATTTAAAATCGATTTCATCTTTTTTGGAATCACGCGAGGTTTGGTTTTTTAAAAAATTTCGTAACTCCATCTCTTCCGGTTTTAAAAATCGAGAAAGGTCTTTTCCTACCTCTTTGAACAAAGATCCAAAAATTGCATCAGAAGGTAACTTGGACTTTCCAATTTTGACCACTTGGTTCCAGGGAAGTTGGTAAACAAATTTATAAGATCCGCGGCCAATGTATCCACCTTGAGACAAAGGCATAAAGTTATCTAAAAATTCACGATCATAACGGTAGGTGATTCGAAAAACATGGGAAACAGGAAAAAGTTTTTCATAAAGATTACGAAAAAAACCTGACTTTCGTAATACTTCATCAACAGGGAGGTCCTCAATAGGTATGGGGATTTCTTTTTTGTCAGGATCGACAAACAACTCTTTGTCGAGACCTTTCTCCAAAAGTTCCAAAAACTGGGGAATTTTTCCCCAGTTTGGATATTGGTTCCATAGTTGTGTGATCCGATCACGGATCCCTTTGATCGGTCCCTTTTTTTCAGACACTTCTAAATTCTACTTCCAGCGAACAACAGCTTCGTAATCTGAAAATTTTTCCTTACGAGAAACGGCATCTGATAATTTTTTATCTTTTTCTTCATCATACCACCAGTAGTCGGAAGAAAAACTTTCATCTCCATATTTACCCAAAGGCAAATTGGGAACTCCATATTTTTGCCAATAGAGTAATCTTGTACTTGGTAAATGCCATAACAAAACATAAGGATATTCTTTATAAACAATTCGATCGATTTGTTTTAAGATTTCATTTCGTTTGGTAACAGAAAATTCTGTTTTTTGTCTTTCGATGAGTTTATCAACTTCCGAAATTTTTAATCCAGGTAAGTTTGGTTGTCCCTCTTCGTCCGCATATTTAGAAAGCCATTGTGATTCAGGATCTTTAAATACACCGGAACCCCAAGCAGCCCAGGTCATATCGAAGTCATATTTATCCACTCGTTCACTCCAAGCAGCCAAATCCAAAGTGTCGATAGAAGCGCGGATTCCGACTTCCTTTGCCTTTTCTAAAAATACAGTGAAATACTTTTCTGTTTTTTTATCTCGGTCTAAAATAGAAAACTGAAATGGTTTTCCATCTTTTTCCAAAATTCCTTCGGCATTTGGTTTCCAACCGGCTTCTGCTAAAAGTTTCCTCGCTAATTCAATATTAAATTCTGTAGGTTGGTTCGGATTTTTTTCTCCACCTAAATAGAAATCTGGATAATAACTATTTGTTGGATCGTATTCACCATACGCAAGTTTGTCGATCATGAGTTTACGATCGACAAGTAGATTCATTGCTTCTCGTACTCGTTTATCGGAGAAGATGGCCCGCCTTGAGTTCATCGCCCAACCTTGGAATCCAATCGGTTTTAAATTGAAGATCCTTTGTTTGGCGATCCAATTTTTATCAAAAGCATCTCCTTTGGCTTCTTCCACCCAAACAAAAGCAGAGTAAACAGGATAAATATCGATATCTCCCTTTTTGAATGCTTGGAGTGCCACAGCTTCTTCATTATAAACCTTATAGACAATTTGGTCAAAATTATTGCGACCTTCATTGAAAGGATAAGCTCTTTGCCACCAGTCCCCTCTTCTTTCTAGTTTGATATAACGGTTCTTTTTCACTTCCGTGATTTTATAAGGACCCGAAACAACTGGAAACTCCATATTTTCCTTATTAAAATCTTTTCCTTCGAAATGATGTTTTGGTAAGATAAAAATGGATGATGCAATATCATTAAAATTATTCCAGTGAACTTCCTTTGCCTCAAATACAACGGTTAAATCATCTAACTTCACAGGTTTTAAAAATCTAGACAAAGATACACGAAACACTGCAGTTCCATTTTTTGGATTCATGATGGTATTATAAGTAAAGATCACATCATCAGCAGTCACAGCCTTGCCATCGGACCATCTCGCATTAGGATCTAAATAGAATGTAAATTTCTTTTTATCGGGAGAAATTTTCCACTCTCTTGCAAGATGAGGAATGGTTTCCAATGTCAGCGGGTGGTATCCAGTAAGTGGTTCATACAAACTGGTAAAGATCCTAGCAGTGGTTGTAAACTGGTCCAAATAATAATTCAAAGATTTTGGGAATTGATGAGAATAAATTCGAATCCTTCCCCCCTTTTTTGCCATAGGATCGGCCACTGGATTTTTCATACGAAGGGCACTGGGAATGGAGGCCACATCCCCTTCCCAAGGAAGATCATTTACCTTGGATAAGGATTCTTTTGTATCTTCTTCCGAACAATGGAGGAAGAAGGCCATTGACAAAAGTCCTGTCAAACCAAACAAAACTATCTTGCGTAGGGAGGAACTATACTTGAATATTTGAACTTTGTTATGAAACATCCCTTCCATCAAATCCATTTGTACGAGATAGGCTCAAGGCTTTTTTGTACAAAAATGAAGGAACCTATCGAATCGGCTCTCCCTTCCCTAAAGAATTCCCTACCTTTCCTTTGGGCAGATGAAATTTGGCTAATGGGTGTCTGGAAAAATAGCCCTAAGTCGCAGTCCATTGCTCGTTCTATGCCAGAACTGCAGCAAGGTTTCCAAGAAGCCAAACACCCACTCCTTCCAGAAGATGTTTATGGATCACCATATTCTATTTATTCTTACACACCAGATCCCTTAGTTTCCACTAAGGGTAACCTAACTCATGTATATGAACTCATCCACCAGTGGAATAAAAAATTAATCCTAGACTTTGTGCCAAACCATATGGCGATTGATTCCCCTCTCATTGAATCAGATCCTCATTTATTTCTCACCGCCAGCGAATCGGTCTCTACACAAAATTCATTTTTACATCCGAATGGGAACCGATATGTTCATGGCCGCGATCCTTATTTTGATGGATGGACCGATACCATCCAATGGGATTTTTCAAATCATAGTGTCGAAGATAAACACATTCAAATTTTAAAGGAAATCGCAAAACAATGCGATGGTGTTCGCTGTGATATGGCGATGTTACTCCTCCCAGATGTATTTGAAAGGACTCATGGAAAAAAATCCGTTTATGATTGGAATCGAGTCATAAAAACAATAAGACAAGACTATCCCAATTTCAAATTTTATGCCGAGGCATACTGGGGAATGGAAAATAGATTAACCGACTTAGGGTTTGATGCCGCTTATGACAAATCTATTTACGATGCTCTGAAAGAGAATCATTTCCCTTTTGTTTCTGAATGTCTAAAAGAAAACGGAAAAAAAACCAAAATCAGGTTTTTAGAAAACCATGATGAAGAAAGAGCCAAACTTAAGTTTGGTGACAATTCAGAATCTTACTTTTGTTTACTTTTAGCGAGCGAATGTATTTTATTATTCCACGAAGGTCAAAATCTGGGTTTGACTAAAAAAATTCCCATCCAAATGATTCAGACGGATTCAGAAAATGTAAATCCTATCACAGAAGAATTTTACAAACGTGCACTAACGATCACCGCCAAACGAAATTCGAGTAGCATCTCCTTCCAACCAAATTACAAAGAATGGAATGGTTTGCCAATTTTTACCAAAGCCATCCAAACGGAAAACCTAACGGAACTGATTTTATGGAATGAAACCAATAGAGAAGTTTCTGGTTGGATTCCCTTCCAAGAAGGAATCCAGCCAAGGGAAACACTAACCGATTTAGTCACTGGGGTCGAATTCCCACAAACCAAGTCGGATGAAGGAATTTATTTCAAATTAGGACCCAACCAGGTGCAGTGGTTTATTTTTTAACCCTTTCGGCAAAAACCACACCTTGGATCATTCGTAAATTTTCTAAAATTTCTTTCAGTTGGTCTAAGTGATCTACTTCTAACATAAATTTGGCGGTAAGTGTTCCATTGGGATGCGATGATGCCCCAGCTTCCAAAATATTAGTTTCAGTGCTGGAAATGGATTCCACCATCGATAGATAGATCCCTTGAACATCTTTGGCACGCACTTCAATTTGGATTGGAATTGGTTCTCCTGGGCCTTCCCAACGAACCGGAATGGTTTTCATCCACTCAAGTTGTTTACTTGCCGTCGTACAATCTTTTTTATGAACACTCACGCCCCTTCCCCTTGTGATAAATCCAATGATTTCATCTCCAGGGATAGGAGTACAACACGAAGCCACACGTACAGGCACATCATTCCAACCGGCAACGGAAATTCCAAATTCTTTGGAATCTTCTTGGTGTGGATTTGTTTTATGAGGTTTTTTAATTTTTACTTTTTTGATTTCTTTGATTGTGTTTTCATCAATCGCAGGTGTTTGCGTTTCCAAAACAGAACCAATGGTCTCTCGTTGTGAGTCTTCTTGTAATTTTCGAAAATAAGCACGTAACTTCTGTCGAGCGCCTGATGTTTTTACAATCCGCAACCAAATAGGAGATGGTTTGGAACTTTTTTCAGTGATGATCTCGACCTGGTCTCCAGACTTTAACTCCGTACGAAGTGTAACCATCCTACCGTTGACCTTTCCACCACGAGCATGTAAACCCACATCAGTATGAATTCGGAACGCATAATCAAGAACCGTTGCTCCTTTTGGCATCTCAATGATTTCACCTTTAGGAGTAAAAACAAAGACCTCATCTTCATGGAGATCATACTGTAGTTCCTCCATAAATTCTTTGGAATCAAGGCTTGGGTCTTGCCAAGATTTTAAAATCTCCAACCACTTCATTCGGAAGGCATTTTCTACACCGTTTTGCAAAATGACGGAAGTTTTGGAAAGGTTAGTGGATTCTTTATAAGCCCAGTGGGCCGCAACCCCATTCTCTGCGATGGCATTCATGTCTTTAGTTCGGATTTGTACTTCCATCGGACGACCATCAGGCCCAAAGACTGTTGTATGTAAGGATTGGTAAAGGTTCGTTTTCGGAGTGGCAATATAATCTTTGAACCTTCCCGGAATGGGTGTCCAAAGAGTATGTACAATTCCAAGAACTCCATAACAATCTTTGATTTCACTTGTGATGATCCGAACCGCACGAAGGTCAAAAATTTCAGAAAAAGATTTTTCTTTTGTGACCATCTTTCTGTAAATTGAATAAAAATGTTTAGCCCTACCATCAATCCGAGCATCAATACTTATCTCAGCTAACCTTTGTTTTAGGATAATTTTTATTTTTTCTATATATTCGTCGCGTTCTGATTTTTTAGCGGAAACTCGTTTTTTAATTTCTTGGTATTCTTCTGGGTGTAGAGATTGGAAAGCCAAATCTTCCAACTCAAACTTAACCTTATAAACCCCTAATCTTCCTGCAATGGGTGCATAGAGGGATAAAACTTCTTTTGCAATTCGTTTCTGTTTTTCTTCTGGTTGGAATTTTAAAGTGCGAACATTATGAGTTTTGTCAGCAAGTTTGATGAGCATCACGCGCACATCTTTGATGGTGGCCAATAACATTTTGCGGATATTTTCTGCCGCTTCCGTTTCTTTGGATTGGGATTTGATTTCCGAAATTTTGGTCACACCTTCCACAAGGGCGGCAATATCTTCCCCAAACTCCCGGGCCATATCTTCTTTACTATAACTTGTATCTTCTACAACATCGTGCAAAAGTCCCGCAGCTATAGCTCTTTCATCCAAACCAAGTTCGTCCAAAACGGAAGCCACATTCATAGGATGGATGATATAAGGTTCCCCCGATAAACGTTTTTGGCCTTCGTGCATTTTGTCTGCAATATGATATGCTTTCTCAATTAATTTGGCTTTTTCTGGCCCAAGTCTTTTTTGGACCGCTTCGAATAACTCCTGTTTATCTTTTATATCTTGGTATAATCCCATTATTTAATATCCAAACTTATATCTAAAAATTTTACGGTATGAGTTAAGTAACCCATACTCACACCTATATCTTGAAATTTAGATAGAAATTTTAATTTATCAGGAGTGATTCCACCAGAACATTCAATACGAATTTTTGGTGATTGCTCTTTGATGAGTTCAATTGCTTTTTCTGTGTCTGAATCGGAAAAATTATCTAACAAAATAATATCAGGATTTGAGGCGATAGCTTCACTTAATTGTGATAGGCCATCGATTTCTAGTTCTATTTTTTTGCCTGGATTAGCATTTCGAACAATTTGTACAGCGGATTGGATGGATCCTGCTTTTGCTACATGGTTGTCTTTTAACATAGCCATCTCAGACAAATTTAAGCGGTGGTTGGCTCCCCCACCTGTATAAACCGCATACTTAGCAAGTTTTCTATAACCTGGCAAAGTTTTTCTCGTATCTAAAATCAGGAGATTCGGGAATTCTTTTGCCACCTTACTGGCATTTGTTGCAATACCTGAAAGGTATTGGATAAAATTTAATAAAATCCGTTCCATTTTCAGAACATCCACAAGTGATCCTTCCAAAGTTCCAATAATAGTTCCTTTGGAAAGAGGAGCGCCATCGGAAAGAGTTTGATTCCATTTCACATCCGCCCCGGTTTTTCGGATGAGGCAAGGTAATACCGCAAGCCCACACAAAACCCCTTCTTCTTTGGCAAGTAACACTGCCTTACAATTTTCATTCGAGTTGAATAGAGAATCTGTGGTGATATCTCCCGCAGGCAAATCTTCTTCTAAGGCAAGCGTTACCAATGCCTCAAAGTCTTTTTCTGAAATTTCTGTGACAGGTGTTGTGTATCCTCTGATCATATTGTCCTATTATTTAGACAAAAAAAAAGCTGCCCTTACGACAGCTTTTTTTCCATTCACCTAAACCATGTTTATTGTTTAGGGGCTTTTCCGATTTTCCCTGTTTTAGGAGGGATATTCAATTTTTGTTTTGGATAAATCAAATTTTTGTTACGAATTGATTTACGATTAGCTTCAAAAATTCTTGGCCAGAGTTTTGCATCACTATAAATGTCTTCTCTATCAGCAATTCTCCAAAGGCAATCAGCAGGGTTGGATTTTTCAACTGTATACCGTTTCCATCCGCCAGAAAGTTCTTCTACTTGTGAAGAAGATGCCTTCTCTGTTGTCTCTTCTGTCGTAGTGGTAGTTGTTGTTTCCGGTTCTGTTGTTTTGCGATCTTTTTTCGCTACTGTGGTTTTTCCTTTCAAAGTTTCGATTTGGTCGATCGAAATCTCTGCCAATCGAATGGCTTCTTCCGATTGGGAAATGGAATCATCAAACTTTTCTTGCTCCAAAAGATTTCCGGAAGCTTGGAGGGATTCATTGGAAGCACCTAAGTTTTCTTGTGTGCTTGCATATGATTCTTTTGCATTAGATTTCAAATATGTTTCGGCATTCAATTCACCAAAACGTGCATTGGCATCTTCTACTACTTCACGAGCTTGTAAGTTGCGGTTTTTGGCATGGTCTTTGACTGCAGTGGCAAGTAAAGAAGCAGAAGCCAATCGAGCCGTTTTAATCTTTTCGTCAGCAGTTTTCAAACGTCCAGCTTCAATGTCTTCACGAGCGGAAGCAACTCTAGCTTTTTCTTCATCGATGGCAGGATTTCCACCTTTGGAATAAGTATAAGCTTTTTCTAATACTGCATCCACTTCATCAGCTGATTGGCGTATAGAACCAGATCTGTCGAGAGCTACTTTTTTTGCATTTTGACTGATCTTCGCAGCTTCCACAAAATTATTATGTGCATCTTCATATTCTTGTAAGGCAACTGTTCGTTTCAGTTCTTTTGCAGTTTCGTCTTTGTCTTCACGTAGGTAAGAAGCAAGGCTTGCATCTGCTTGTGCTAACTTAGATTCACCTGCATCACGTGCCGTTACAGCTTTTTTAAATTCTTCTGGTGCGTATTCAGAAGCATAGGCTTCATCGGCAGCATCAATGGCTGTCACTGCTTCTTCACGAGATTTTGCAGCAAGTTTTGGTAAGGTTTTTTCTAAAGCATCGTAAGCTTTAGAAATCGCATAGTCCGCACTTTTTTTAGAATCAGAAGCTTTTTCTTCAGATGCATATTCATTCGCAGATACTAAACTTTTTTTGGCTTCCGAATATTCTTCAGGAGCATATTCTTCTGCTGAAAGTCTTTCTGCTCTTTCTACTTGCGACTTTGCAAGCTCCAGTTCTTTTAATGGTAGTTCTTGGGCACAATTAACAAATCCAACGGAAAACAATACCAAACCAGAGAGAAAGACTGCTGTCTTTTTCTTTCTTAACATAACGAACTCCTTAAATTTTTCTTCGGGGGATTTTGTAAGAGAGAAGCGCAAAACACGCTTCCCCAATTACTTGAAAGCTGTGACGGCTTCGTCTTCGCTGTCGAAAATTTCAAAAAATGAAGTCAACTTTGTGAGTTCAAATACCTTACGTACTGAACCAGCTACGTTGATGATTTTAAGCCCACCTTGGTATTTCTTCAAGTTGGACAAACTTGAAATTAAAGCTCCAATTCCGGAAGAGTCGATGTAGGAAACCTTCTCGAGATTGATGACGATGCAATATTTTTGTTCTTCGATCAATTTGGCGATTACATCCTTGATCTCAGGCGCGTTATAAAGGTCGATTTCCCCGTTAATATCAAGGACTACGATTTTATCTTTTTCCCTTCTGGTGATTTCCATGTGTGTCTAGAGACTCCTCAGTGAAGCTACAATCAATGTAGAAATGACGGTACAATTGCATTCAAAAAAAAGAGATACGTCAACCTAATAATTTTAGCTACCAAACAAATTTTTCCAATGGTCATAAAAACCCTGAAAATTGCCTATTTCTATGGACTTTCGCATCTTTTCCATGAAGCTTTGCATAAAAAATAAGTTATGGTACGTTGAGAGCGAAAAAGCAGTCAATTCTTTCACTTTATGTAAATGCCGAATATATCCAAGGCTATATGTTACACAAACTTTACATCCACACTCTGGGTCAATGGGGCCATCTGACAATCGATGTGATTCATTCCTTAAATTGATTTTGCCCAAAGAAGTGAACACTTGGCCGTTCCTCGCATTCCTTGTCGGCAAAACACAATCAAACATATCGATTCCATTCTTTACACCTTCCAAGATGTCAACAACGGTCCCTACACCCATTAGGTAACGAGGGCGAGCCGCATCAAAAAATGGTGCCATACATTCTAAAATTCGAATGTATTCTGGCCTGGGTTCCCCAACACTGAGGCCTCCAATGGCAATCCCTGGAAAATTTATATTTTGTAGTGTATCTAAGCTTCGTTTTCTAAGGGATTCGTTCACACCACCCTGGACAATGGGGAATACATTCTGTCCACCTGGGTTTTCCATCCAATAATTGTATGATTCCTTTGCCCAGCGGTGGGTACGATCCAAAGCCAATTCCAATCGTCCCAGATCACTGCCATAGGGAGCACAATCATCCAAAACCATCATAATATCAGATCCGATGGAACGTTGCATATCAATGACTGAGGAAGGAGTGAATTTATGATGGCTACCATCGATATGAGATTGGAACCGGACTCCATCTTCTTCAAATTTGAAAAGGCTCGCAAGACTAAACACTTGGAACCCACCCGAATCCGTGAGTAACGCTCGTTTGTATGACATGAAATTTTTAAGCCCATGGAAGTGGTCCAAAACCTCTTTTCCTGGTCTTAAATATAAATGATAAGTATTGGCAAGGATTAAGTTATATCCCAACTCATCGATGTCCGAAGAGGAAAGAGATTTGATACTCCCTCTGGTTCCCACCGGCATAAAGATGGGAGTTTCAATTTGAATTCCATTTAAATTGAGAGTGCCGGTCCTTGCGTAAGATCCAGGATCCTTCGATTTTTCTTTAAAAATAGAGGACACTATTTTTTTGTTTTATGTTCGCAAGTGGCAAAATTCAAACAATTGCCAAAGATATTCAAACTATGTCCAGTGATGGTAAATCCATTTTCTGAAGCTGCTTTGTTTTGTAGTTCTTCAATTCGTTCATCAATGAATTCAACAATCCGTCCGCACTGCATACAGATAATATGATCATGGTGTTCATGACCAATGATATGTTCATAATATTTATAATCTTTACCAAAGTCATGTTCTTCGAGTAATCCCGCCTCTACCATAATCGCGAGGATTCTATAGATGGTTGCCTTGGAAATTCGATCTTTATTGTCTTTTAGTTCGTCCAAAAGACCTTCGGCAGTAAAATGATTATGTGAAGAAAAAATCTTTTGCGCAACTAACAAACGTTGGTTGGTGATTTTTAGTCCTTTTTCTTTGAGATACTCTTCAAAAGCAAGCATCTCTTTTTTTGTGTCGTCGCTGGAAATAGGATCGTTTTGCAAGGTTTATCTCCTGATGATTCAACTTAATTCAAAATTCCAGAAAGAGAATAATACCATGCTCTTTCTGATTCTTCTGCAATTCGAAGCGCCATCACCCGAAGTAGGCGATTTTGTGCTTCTAATTCTGATTCCCGAAATCCAACTTGGGTCGAAAAATGGACCCTTCCAGGAATTTCACTGCGTTCCATAGGGATTTTATTTCCCGTCTCCGCCTCAATGATTTCCACTCGAGTGACTACGAATAGTTCCGAGGTAATTTGTCTGTCAGCAAGATCCATAAGATCTCCGACTTGTTGGTAGTGGACAATCTCTGCATACAACCGGTATTTCGCGAGAGTTTTTTCACGGGTGGTGATAAACCTTCCCCGTCTGTCAATTTCTTCTATGATCATCTGAGTCAAACGAGTGTGCATTCCCGGGGAATAGGTATTGTTTCTGACATTTTGGATGTAAATCAAACGTTTCGAATCAGGGATAGGAACCCCGTCAATTTTGGGAGGTCGGCCTGGTTCCTTAAATAAAAAGGCACAACCAGAAAAGGCGAAAATAAAGAAGAAGAAAACAATGCCTTGTTTCATACAGAAATGTTCCCTGTCATCTTAGGTCCTAAGTCTAGTTTGTCAAGGGAATCGAAACGAAGGGAAATTCTCTGGGTTTCGGGAAAGGCATGACAAAGGAAGTGGGAGGATTCTGATTCTCCCATGAGGTTCTCTCACTTGCGTAATTTGGCGGTCCTTCTCTTTTTTTCTTCCGGTCTACTATGGGGTGAGTCAAAAATTCCAGACATCCCTCTAGACGAAGTGGGTTTTCCACTTCCCTACTATTCTCCAGTTTCTGGAACCTTTGCTGAAATCCGAAATCACAACTTACATTTGGGTTCTGATTTTAAATCCTATGGGCTGAATGGTCATAGCATCTTAGCCACGTTTGATGGATATATCGAAGAAATTAGTTATTCTAAAACTGGGTATGGACTTTCCCTAAATCTTTACAGTCCCAAATACAAACTCAAATCAAAATATGCCCACTTACATTCCTTTGGCGGGAGCCTAAATGATTTAGAGCTTCTTCGCCGGGCCATCCTTCTGATGGGAGACCCCACTGGGTTCCAACTCAAACTTCCACCAGGAATGTTTGCGGCAAAAAAAGGAGTTTCTCTCGGCAAAACAGGAGAATCGGGATCGGGAATTTCTCATCTCCACCTCGAGTTTCGTGCAGAAAAAGGAATCATCAATCCCCTCTATTTTCCTGAAATCCACCAAAAAGATAAAACTCCCCCTACCATCCTTTCTTTGTATTTAGAAGGTGATCATTTAGAAAACCCGATCCTTCTCTCAGCGAAGGAAAAAACAAAAGGTAAGTATGAATTGTATACAGATAAAGGAGATTTGTTTGAATCCATAGCCCTAACGGGCAAAATTCGCATTCGGATGAGTGGGTATGATTTCATTCGTTCACGTAACAAAAACAATGTTTACGGAATGGATTTGGCAGTGAATGGAAAAACGACTTTCACCCGGAATTTTGATTTTTTAGCTTATGAAGATGGTTCCAAAAAACACCAGTTCTACGATATCAATAGGTCATCGCTTGCCCCACCTGTTTATTTTTATCATATGTATGAACAGTCCAAAAATTTCAAAGAAGAAGGATTTTCCTTAGATTTAGATGGATACAAACCAAAGGAAAAATTATCTTTAGAAGTTTCCCTTCGTGATGCCACAGGAAACAAATCTTCTGTTTATTTCACTGTTATTCATGAAAAAGACGAAAAAGTGAGTGATAGGTTATCAAAAAACAAAAAGACCGGAAACATTTACAATTCATTAGATGGCAAACTAACGGTTGATTTATCTAAGGTAGAAGTTTCTGGAGAAGGATCTTTACAAATTACTGAAATCAACTCACAAAACATTCCTTTTAAAATTCCAAGTGGGCTTCCCCTCAAAGGAAAAATCTACCAATTGGATACAAAGAAGCTGAGTTGGAAGGGGGAAGGATCAGGAGAATGGAACTTAGGTTACCCGATTCCAATCAAAGAATCTCTTTATTTCTACGATTCTTCCATTGGAAAATTCCAATCAATCACCCAAAAAAGAAAATCAAACGGATTTAGTTTTAAACTCACCAAACTTGGTTTTGTTATGGTTTTATCTGACGAAACACCTCCCACAATTTTTCCAATGACATCTCTTGCCCGTTACATTGAACTTCCAGAAATCAGAAACCAATGTTTTGAGGAAAGGTATTATGTTTTGGGTGATACAGGAAGTGGATTTCGAACAAACGTAGAACTCACAATTGATGGGCAATCCTATCCATATGAGTATGATCCCGATAGACGAGCCATTCGAGTGACCATTCCGAAAAGTTTACAAAAAGAAAGGCCTTATCTTCTTTTGGAAGCTAAGGCCTTTGACTTCGCCGGAAATGTTTCCGAACCGTTTGTGGATTTAATTTCTACTCGAGGTTGGAAGGAAGAACTTCAGGCCTCTTGTCCTGTCATGGAATAACGAGCAATATCCAATACTTCATAAACAGTCTCAGTGGCACCGAATACCAATGTTGCTTCGTTGCCTGAGTGTTTTCCAAGCAGTGATTTTGCGAGCGGCGATTGGTAAGAAATAATATTCTTTTCTGTATCCGCATCCCAAGCACCAAGGATGGAATAAGTCACCACTTCCCCAGTTTGTTTGTTTTTCAAACGGACTGTGGTTCCAATTCCTACTTTCTCAGTTTTGACATCACTTAGGTCGAGAATCCTTGCACTTTTCAGTTCTGCTTCCAAACGTTTGATGGCTGCTTGCAACTGAGCTTGTTTTTCCATAGCCGCTTTGTATTCTGCGTTTTCTCTTAAGTCCCCTTTTTCTTGGGCCTCTCCGATATCACGAGAGTTTTCAGCCATTTCTACATTCACAAGGTGTTCAAATTCAAGTTTCTTTGCATTGAAAGCACGACGAGTGACAAGTACAACATCACTAGGAAGGTTTGCCAAAGGATCATCATCTGCATCTTCTTCGGAATCGTATTCATCCCAAACAATGTTTGGTTTGAGTTCGTTGATGAGAGCATACAGTTGGTCTTTTTCCAAATCAGTTACATAAGGAACTTCTTTGAATAATGCAAAAAGTTTACGAACGTATTCATCATCCGCATTGGATAGAATGTCACGAAGAAGACTATTGTCTTTTCCGAACAAAATGTCCATCGCTTGGTTTTTCAGTTTGGTTCCCTTGTCTTCAATCTTCGCAAGAGGTTTTAAGATACGGAATACACGAAGAACTAAATCTTCTTCACTTACCTTTAACCAATCAAACTTCCAAGTATGAGATAAAATCGATTTGGCAACCCAAAGGAAAACTTCAGGGTTTTCTTTGGATTTGTTACAAACTGTTTCCACAAACAAATTGAGTTCTGCAAACTTATCATCAGAAACAAGGTTTTGGAAAACGGAACGGTTAACTTTGACAGGAACTTCAAATAAAAGCCCAATCAAAATATTGATAGCTTCTGGATGGTGGGCACGAATCAGATCCTTGAATCCTTTTTTGATATCCGTATTTTCCAAAGCTTTGGATATTTTTAAAGCATCCTCTTTGGAGAATGATTGGATAAGTGCCTTTAGTTCAGGATCACGGATTTTATGAGAAAACTCTTCTGTCGGCCATGCTTTCCCTGCTTCTTCTAAATACAAATAAGCAGAAAGGCGACGAATTGGATCTTTTGCCGATTCTTCTTCGTTATAATGAGCAATGAAAAACTCACCTGCTTCCGCTGCTTCATCAGCATCACGGACTGCTTCCATAGCAATTTCTAGCTTTTTGTTAGCATCATTGCTTGCTTGGAATTTTTGTGTGAGTGTTTCTGAATGAGTGATTGGTTTTTCGTGATAAACCACTTCATCCTTTTTCTTAGGGTTCATTCCGATGTTCGCTTCTTTTTTCAGAACCGATTTTACTTTCGCCCACCATTTTGACCACTCATCAGCTTTTAGGAAGGTTCCGATCAGTTCGTTCTTCATATCAGCGATGATCATTCGGTTGTCGTAAGAAGTAAGAAGTTGTTTTAAGAACTCTGCTAAGTTCTCATTAAACATTGTATTAATGGCTTGTTTGTCTTCGTAGTGTTGCACCCAAATATGATCTTTCTTCAACGGTTTAAGTGAAGTGATCGCCATTTGGATAGAAAGTTTATGGTCTTTCTTTTCTTCAAAATCAACAAAGATAGAGTCACCAGTTTGGGAGATGGATGTGATTTTACCAACACCCCAATTTCTATGCATTACATAGTTACCAGTATCAAATACAATATTTCTTTCGAAGTTAGTGATACAAAGTTTAACAGGTTTACGGTTGTTACCAAGTTCGCTCATCTTGAGGAAATCTTCAAGAAGTGAGTGTGCAACGTATTTCTGTTTGTAAGCGCGAATGAGTTCGTTTCTTGCTTTTTGAGAAGCAGCTTCGTGTTCTAAAATCTTTTTTAGGAAGTAGATCACATGATCCCAATCTTCCATTGCTTTAAATGGTTCTACGATTGGATAAAGAAGACCAACTAACCGAGTCTTTTCTCTTTGGCCAAGAAGGATACGTTCAATTTTATCGAAGAAAGAAACATCTTCATAATTGTTTTGAACGATGGTAGGCCAAATCTCCTCCATCTGAACGTATTCTTTATTTTTGGCATACATCTCAACTGCAAGTTTTAGATAGGAGATGGCTTTTGGTTTATCCTCTTCCATAATGGAAAAACCATATTTTTTTGCAATCTCAGGGTTCTTCCGATCTTGTTTTGCGAGTTTTTCCAGAACAACTTTGAGTTCTTTGTTTTTCTTGAGTTTGTCGAGGGCCTCTGCTTTCACACGGAGGGCAAGTCTATGATCGCCGAATCGTAAAATAGAATCTGTAATGTATTCAATAATAGTCCATTTGGCGTGAGATTTGAAAGAATCCAAAATGTTCTTCACCAAATTGGCATCTCCCATGGAGTCTTCCATGAAAGAAATGATCATTAACATATATTTGGCGGAGATAGACTCAGGATGTTCTTTGAAATGGTCTTCAATTTTTTGTTTAGCTTCTGCTAAACGATTTTCTGCCTTATATGCATCTATGACATCGTCAAAGATTTTGAATTTAGAAACGGGAACCGTTCCTGCATCAGCACGTACATAAATTTCCTCATTAAAAAGAGGAGTTAGTTTGTCGTTTTCGGCGATTTTGTTTGATTTGTCTTCGGTGATAGTATCAGGCATGAAAAGAATCTCCCTCTTCGTATTTCCAATAAAGGGTGTTCATTGTTCCTATAAAGTTGTTACGGTAAATTTAGCGATGAATCCGCAAAAAGAACAGTCCTAGAGTTCATTTTTCAGGTCCGTTCGATTCTGTAAAGTCAAAAAACCCAGCCGATTGGCTGGGTTTTCTTTGGTTCCTAAGGAACCTTTCTTTAGAGTGAGTGAGGATTCTACTTGTTTTGGGACGAACCGTTGCTTCCACCACAATCACGAATTTTTGCTCCTGTGGAGATGGCTCCGGACTTTTGAAGCATTTGCTCCATCTTAACTTTGCTTTTACAATCTTCTTCGTCAAAGTCAAGGTTTGCCCCATCAAAATGAACTTCAAAAGTATCCGCTAGGACACGGAGTTCATCAAAGAAGAGATATACTGCTTCAGGCCCTGTGTTGTGTCTGGAACGAATCTTAAACTGCTTGAAGATCAGGTTTCTTGTCGCAGGGAAAGCATTTGCCTCTTGCGGAATTCCTGGAGGGATGATGATGTGGAGAGGTCTCCAACCCACAAAGTCCAAGGATCCGAAAGGGAAAATATGGCTATTGCCATTGTAGTCTTCGATCCAGCCTTCTAAATCGTATTCGTTACCACGGCCAAGAACCCAAACGGAAATTGCTTTCACATTTCCTGGAGCTTCAATTCCGTAAACTTTTTCGATTTTCTTTTTGTTGTCTGCATCGATATAAGGTCTTGCACGAGTGACTTCATATTCTGGAGCACGCGGAGGGCGAACCGTTACTACGTTATTTCCAGGAAAAGTGAATTGAAACTTCACAGCCAAAACTTTTGCATTTCCCGCATCTACGTTTTTCACGTCTCCCGGTTTTCCAGGAATCAGTTTCACTTCTCTCATCACAAGAGGAGATTTCACAGGGTCATTGAGAACAGGTGAATATTTATTGTTCTCATCATATTTCATGTCCCCTGTACCATCTTTGTTCACACCATCTTTATCAGTGAACACTTCCCAGCCAAATGGCGCAGAAGAAACGGGAGAGTCCCAAGATTCAATAGTAATGGCTTTAAGTTCCAGAGCTCCAATATCGTTTCCAATTGGTGTTGCCACTCCATTGGATACTTTGTATTGTGCTTGGGCAAAACCAATCAATGCGATGGACGATAGAGCAAGTAATGTTAGGATTTTTGTTTTTTTGTTTTCCATTGTTCCTTTCTCCCGCTTACCAATTGTCCTTAATTTCAGATCCAGGGTATTTTGCTTCGGATCTGTCGGTTCTCACTTGGAGGTCATCTACATAAAAGTAAAAGTCCCCTGCTACTTCGTGAACATCAGATGTCACAAAAAGAGAAACGAAATGAAGGTTTTTATCTAAAAGTGCAAATCTTGTACTTTGTGGAATAAAACCTGGAATGGTCGCAGTCAGTTTTCTCCATCCGAAGAAATCCAAACGACCCAAACGGATATTATGTGTTACGTCTTTATAATCTCTAAATTTTGCAAATAAAGTATGTCTGTATTTTCTTCCGAGAACCCAAACAGAGATTTGTCTTACTTTCCCTTTGATGATGTATTCATGTGGAGGGGATAATTCAACCCGATCCAAACCTTTAGCAGCAAAATGTGTTTTGACTCCTAAAATATGGTTCTTTTCGACTTTATCACCGCCATCTTCTGGAACAGTTTTTTCATCGAATACATCTTTGATGAGCCCGCGTTGAACGAGTTTCAAAGTTCTTGTTTCTCCGAGTGGAGTGGTAGCTTTTACTCTCCAATCCTCAGCCTCTTCAAAATCATCTAAAACGATTTTTCTAAGAGGGCTATCCTCATCATTTGCAGTGTTAGCTGTATTTTGTCCGCCAGTATCTGCCTGTGCGTACAACATTCCTATTGAAAGGAAGAGGCCTAACAACAGTTTGGTCATTCCTAATTTCCCCATGAAACTCACTCCTAAAAGGCTCCTAACTCCGGGTCTTTCGTATTCTCATTATCGGATATCCGGCTTTTAAATTGATTCAAGATTTCGATCATACGATCGATTCCTTCTGCCGGAAGAAAGATCGAGGATTTTTTGCTATTCGACCATTCCGATACTTTCAGGTAGAATCCAGCCTGGTTTTTCTTCAAATCCACCAAGAAGGTCTTATTTTGTGTTACGATCTTCTCGGTTAGGATTTCGGGGTCCACCATGCATTCCTTCTCCCTGCCTACGTAAATAGTATCGGATTCCGAAACCCATTCCTTAGCTGTATTAAGTAGAAACTGAGGAATGGAAAAGGTTTTTTCGATAGTAGTCGATAAAAAATCCCGATTTGTATGAATTTTGTCTCTTTGTGGACTTACGCGAATCGTTTCCTAAGCTCCCGAGCATATGCCAGGTCATGGGTTAGCTTTCGGAGTCTTCGGATGTAATAATGGGTCACTTCTTTATAGAATTTAAGCTCCATTTCTTTGTTTTTGGAAAACATATCGTGCAAATCAGCGTAACGGAGTTCATAAAGTTCGGAATTTTCTTTGGCTTCTACTTTTGCGGAACGTTTTTCATCATCAAAAAAAGGCAATTCCCCAAAGTGATCCCCTTCTCCGAGGGTGATGAGGTTCACGTCGTCCCCGTGGCTTGTGGCTGTGGAAATTTGTAAAGTTCCATACTTCACAATGTACATGGACTCAGCATCTTCGCCCATATCATACAAAACATTTCTAGGAGGCAGGTGGACTTCCCGAATTTTTTCAGCAATGTGTAACAGTTCGTCTTGGTTTAACTTTTGGAAGAGATATATTTTTTTGAGACTCTCTACTTTAGTATTCATTCATACTCCTAGGATTTCTCTGAAAATGGGGGAATTTAGCGAATTTGCAAGAGAAAATTAAGTAGAATGACCCATGATTTTTTATGGACAAATGGGACGGGATAGTACTAATATTTTCAATTCTCCTCGTCTACTAGGGGGAAACGCTAGGGACAAAAGGTTCCTGGTTCCAAACAAAGGGAAATTTATGACACCTAAAAAGAAGGTATTACTGGTTGAAGACCACGCCGTTACGCGCGTTGGCGTAAAACATGTTGTGAACTCTTCGACTGATTTTGAAGTCGTGGGGGAGGCGGAACATTCGTCGCAAATTGCCCCTCTCTTAAATGATACTAGGCCCGACTTTGTCCTACTCGATTTGCGAATCCCGGGTGAAAACGTGCTCAATATGGTGAAGGATTGGAAAAAAGAACATCCCAATTTAAAAGTGGTCACCCTCACGATGCTCGATGAACAACCCATTGTTCATTCAGCCATTGAAGCTGGAGTGGATGGATATCTTTTAAAAAGCGATGACCTTAGCAGTTTAACAAAAAACCTAAACGAAATTGCATCGGGAAAAACAGTATATTCCAAAAATCTAAAACTCAGTTTCAACCGCAAACCCCAAGATGGGAAAGTGGCAAACAAAAAGGAAAAACAAATTTTGACCCTTCTTGGACACGGAAAAACCTACCAAGAAATCGGAACAGAGATTGGCCTTTCCAAACGAACAGTGGAATACCATGTTGGCCGCCTAAAAGACCGGTTCAACGCTAAAACTGTAGCGGAACTCATTGGGCGTGCCAAAGAACAAATGTTAATCTAAACTTCTAGGTCTAACAATCGTTTTACTGCTTCTACCATTTTTTCATCAGGAGATGTTTTTGTTAAAAAAGCATCTCCTCCGATTTCAATCACCGTTGTTTCGAGTTTATAACCAGTGTTAGGATCTGTATGGGAACTGGAAACAAGGAGAGAACGAATTTCTTCCATTTCCGAGTTGGAATACAAATCACGTAAAAAATCGAGTCCGGTTTTTTCTGGCATGGAATAATCCACGATGATGAGGTCAGGTTTCAAACGGCCCACGGAAAGGAGGGCATGGTCTGGGTATTCCTCTTCCCAAAGGATACAAGGTAGATCTTTTAAAACCTTTCGGATTTGTTTTCGATAACCTGGATTGTCATCCAAAACCAAAACAATCTTTTCAAAGTTAGGAAGGAGTAACTCAACGGAAGTTCCATGGTCTTCTTCCGAGCGAACAATGAGTTCGGCTCCATGACGTTCTGCCACTTCTTTGCAAAAAGCAATCCCAACACCGGCTCCCATCTCATCCGCAGTACCTTTCCTAACGAACAGGAATCCTTCCTCTAGAATGTGTTCTGCCCAATACGGAGGCATTCCAATCCCCGTATCAATTACCTTCAAACTCCAATGTTTATTGGATTCTGTTAAAGAAATTTCAACGGTTCCCGATTCTTTTGTGAATTTTACTGCATTGGTGAGTAAATTCCAAATCAGATGTTCGATTAGGTTGGGATCTCCAATTCCAATGGAGGATTCTTCCATATGAGTGATGATTGTGATATTTTTTGGACCAGCCATTTCTTGGACTCTTTCGATCAGTTGGTCTGTGATTTGTCGAAAATCAAAAAGTTGGTAATCAGGAAAAACAGATGCGTTCTGGAACCTTGAGTATTTGATAAGTTCCTCAACCATACTGAGGATATTTTTAAGTCCAGTAGATGCTTCACCTAGTACTTGTTTGGCTCTTTCTGGAGAAAGGGAAGGAGGAGATTCTGTAAGCAAATTGAAAACAGATGAAATTCCAAATAGTGGAGAACGAATGTCATGAGAAACGATGGAGATAAATTTATCCTTGAGTTCTCCTGTTTTTTCAGCTTTTTCTTTTTCTTTTTTTAATTCTAATGTTTTCCATTCTACTTCTTTTCGTAAATTCAGTGTTAGGTATTCGGCAGTTTCCCAAGTATGTGCATTTTGTTTGGAAATCACGATGGCAAGGCACATACAAAAAATAGCAAACCCTAGTTCAGTAAGCATGGGCAAATCCCATCGTTTAAAAAAGACAACTGAGTCATAAATTGTTGCAGAAAGGATGACGAATGTCCCAAACAAAATGATACTTCCTATGTATCTGGTTTCCTTTTCTAAACAAGAACGAAAGGAAGCAACCATCGCAAGGGTAAGAATGAAAGCCATATAAGCTTGACTGAAGATAAGAAGTTTTGTGTACACAGCGTACGGTGTGGTCAGAATTACCAAAAATTCTAATAGAATTGGCAACAAAAGATACCTTTTGTATTTTTGAGGAAAAAAGTTTGTTTGGTTTTGAAAGAAAAACAAAAGACTAAAAACTTGGATCCCACAAAAAGCAATGTATTCCAAACGGATCTGGAACATCTCAAGCCAATCGGAAGCCACAAACCAATCCCTAGACACTCGATCAAAGAGTAAAATACGAACAAGCCATGAAATACAAAGTAAGGAAAACCAAAGAGGAGATTTGTCTTTTTTACGATGGATAAAAAGAAACAAATGAGAAAGTGCCAGGACAAAAAACGTCGCAAAGAAAAATGCTTTTTTTCGTTCTTTGAATCTTAGATACAACAAGGTTTTTCCCACTTCACCGAGTACAGGGGAATAATAAGGACCACCTCGTGAGTAAAGGTAATTGGAAATTTGTAAGTAGATGACTGTGGAAGGAGTGGCTCGAAATGAGCGTGCAGTTTCTAAATAATAACCAATCGACCCTTCTTTGGTTTTGGAAACCTTTCCTGCAGAACCAAGTAATACAAGTCCTCGTTCTACGTTATGGTAATAGGCCCGGTAGGCAGAGGAAGTTTCCCTCAAATAAAACATTAGGTTGATTGGTTCGTTTACCTTTAGTTTCAAACGATATGTAACAAAACCATGAGCGGGGAGGTTTTGGTTCACCCAGTAAGCGGGAACTGCTAATTTTGTAGGTTCCTTATTCTCGAGTGCTTTGAATTCTTCTTCTGTTTCGGGGAGTTCTCCCGGAAAGGCATCCCACTCACCGGCAAGGGGAAAGGGATCCAAAGTTTTTGGATCTTCCTTGGAAAGATCAAGAACACCTGCAGAAATGTTCTTCGCCTGGGCCAAAGAAGGTATGGAGCGATTGCATTGGACAAAAACAGAAACAAAGAGAGGGATTAGAATGTATTTCGAAAGAGAAACGATAGGGAGACGTGCCACATCCAAACCTTAAAAAGAATTTCGAAAAACTCAAACCATATTAGTACGAGTACGAGAAATTTATTCTTTCTGTCCCGAATGTTTCGATTGGTTCCCCTCATTCCCTCTGCCCTAGAAAACATTGACGAAGGATTCGAAACCCCACGGAATAGAGGATTCGGGGGAAGTAATGGCTAAAAAATCAGATGCATTTGTTTCAAAAATAAAAGAAGGGTATCCATCTCAAGGGGCACTTTACCTAGGTTCCGGAGTGTTTGATGGAGAAACATTTAAGGAAGCAACCGTTTCCATCCCCCTCTCCACTCTCAACAGGCACGGACTGATTGCTGGGGCCACAGGAACCGGCAAAACCAAAACTTTACAACTTTTAACCGAAGGTTTATCTGCATCAGGAGTTCCGGTTGTCCTTATGGACATCAAGGGAGACCTTTCGGGCCTTGCCGAACCGGGCGAAGAAAACGATAAAATCAAAGAAAGAACGAAGGCCCTTGGGATCGATTGGAAACCTTCCTCTTATCCGGTAGAATTTTTATCTTTATCCAAAGAACCAGGAGTAAGGCTTCGGGCCACCATTGCGGAATTTGGCCCTGTCCTCATTTCACGAATTTTGGAATTAAATGATACACAAAGCAGTGTGGTCTCTCTTGTTTTCAAATACTGCGACGATTTGGGTCTTCCCATCCTCGACACCAAAGATTTTAAAAAAGCCCTCCAATACATCAATGATGCCGGAAAAGAGGAATTAGAAAAAGAATACGGAACCGTTTCTTCCCAAAGTATTTCCATCATTTTGCGAAAACTGATCGAACTCGAAGGCCAAGGAGGCGAAGATTTTTTTGGGGAACCATCTTTTGATGTGAATGATCTTTTGCAGACAGAATCCAAAAAGGGAAATGTGTCCATCATTCGCCTAACAGACATTCAAACCAAACCTAGACTATTCTCCACTTTTATGTTGTCCCTACTCACAGAAATTTATGCGACCTTTCCTGAAGAAGGAGATTTAGATAAACCAAAACTTGTTTTATTCATTGATGAAGCCCACTTAGTTTTTGACGAAGCTTCGAATGATTTACTGAAACAACTAGAAACCATGGTGCGACTCATTCGCTCCAAAGGTGTGGGAATTATTTTTTGTACCCAATCTCCCACAGACTTACCCAAAGAAATTTTAGGCCAATTGGGATTAAAAATCCAACATGCCCTGCGGGCCTTCACAGCAAACGACCGCAAGGCGATCAAAACCGCTTCTGAAAATTATCCCGAAACAGAATTTTATGACACCAAAGAAGTGATCACCACACTGGGAATTGGGGAAGCTTTTATCACTGCCCTTAGTCCCAAAGGAAGTCCCACTCCCCTCGTCCATACCCTCCTTGCACCGCCAGCTTCGCGAATGGGGACTTTGAATCCTGACGAACTTGCTGCCAAAATTAAAAAATCAGATCTTGTTAAAAAATACGAAACCACTCTCGACCGCGAAAGTGCGCACGAAATGCTTTCTAAAAAAATGGAAACCATCGCTGAGGAAACCGAGGCAGCCGAAGAAGAGTCAGGTGAGAAAAAAACCAAGTCCAAACGGGCCAAAGAAAAGGAAGACCCGAGTTTTGTGGAAACCCTTTCCAAAAACCCGCTGGCTCGGGAAGTGGGACGGACCGTTGCCAAAGAGGTTACACGAGGGCTTCTCGGAATGCTTGGGGTCACACCCAAACGGGGCTCTAAACGCAAAAAAACCGGACTATTCGGGTTCTAAGCACGAATTAGCACTCTTTGGCTCAAAGTGCTTGACGGTTCTTTCGGGCAATCATTTTATGGTGCTAGAGTTTAGCACTCTTTTCAGATTGTTGCTAAACTCGGAATCATTAGTAGATTGCATACAAGGAGTTACTCATGGCATCAATCAAACCTTTAGGCGACCGAGTGGTCGTAGAGCCAAAGAATGAGTCAGAAGAAAAAATCGGATCCATCATCGTACCGGACACAGCGAAAGAAAAACCACAAGAAGGGAAAGTCATCGCAGTAGGACAAGGTCGTTATGAAGACGGAAAACTCGTTCCTTTAGAAGTAAAGGTAGGAGATACAGTTCTCTACGGAAAATACTCCGGAACAGAGATCAAACAAGGCGGACGTGATCTACTCATCATCCGTGAAAGCGACATCCTCGGTGTTGTGACAAACTAATTTTATAGAAGGAAATAATCAATCATGGCTAAAACAATTGAATTTGATGAATCAGCACGTAGAAAACTTCTTAGCGGAGTAAACAAACTTGCTAACGCAGTAAAGGTGACTCTTGGACCAAAAGGTCGTAACGTAGTCATCGACAAAAAATTTGGAGCACCTACTATCACTAAAGACGGTGTAACGGTTGCTAAAGAAATCGAATTAGAAGACGCAATCGAAAACATGGGCGCGCAAATGGTGAAGGAAGTTTCTACAAAAACTAACGACATCGCAGGTGACGGAACAACAACTGCTACCATCCTTGCACAAGCTATCATCAACGAAGGTTTGAAAAACGTAACTGCGGGTGCAAACCCAATGGCTCTCAAACACGGGATTGACAAAGCAGTTCTTGCAGCTGTTGAAGAAATCAAAAAACACGCTATTAAAATCAATAGCAAAGCAGAATACGCAAACGTTGCCACTATCTCTGCAAACAATGATCCAGAAATCGGTAACCTAATTGCGCAAGCTTTTGACAAAGTAGGTAAAGAAGGTGTGATCACTGTTGATGAAGCAAAATCAATTGAAACCACTCTTGATATCGTAGAAGGTATGCAATTTGATCGTGGATACGTATCACCTTATATGGTAACTGATCCAGAAGCAATGATCGCAACTTTTAACGATCCATTCATCTTAATTTACGACAAAAAAATTGCTTCGATGAAAGACCTTCTTCCTGTGCTCGAAAAAATTGCACAAGCAGGAAGACCACTCGTCATCATCGCAGAAGAAGTAGAAGGCGAAGCTCTTGCTACTATCGTAGTAAACACTCTTCGTAAAACCATCCAATGTGTGGCTGTAAAAGCTCCTGGTTTTGGTGATAGAAGAAAAGCAATGCTTGAAGACATTGCAATCCTTACTGGCGGACAAGTGATTTCTGAAGACCTCGGAATGAAACTTGAAAACGCTGATGTGAAGATGCTCGGTCGCGCTAAAAAAGTGGTAGTGGATAAAGAAAACACAACCATCATCGAAGGTGCTGGTGCTTCTAAAGACATCCAAGGTCGAGTCAACCAAATCAAAAAACAAATCGAAGATACAACTTCTGATTACGATCGTGAAAAACTCCAAGAACGCCTTGCAAAACTTGCTGGTGGTGTTGCGGTAATCCACGTTGGTGCAGCGACTGAAGTAGAAATGAAAGAGAAAAAAGCTCGTGTAGAAGATGCTCTTTCTGCAACTCGCGCGGCTGTAGAAGAAGGTATTGTTCCTGGTGGTGGACTCACACTACTACGTGCGCAAGATGCTGTAAAAGCTCTTAAACTCAGTGGTGACGAACAAACAGGTGCTAACATCATCTTACGTGCATTAGAAGAACCTATCCGTATGATCACTTCCAATGCTGGTCTTGAAGGATCTGTAATTGTAGAACAAGCTCGTGCCCGCAAAGGAAACGAAGGATTCAACGCACTCACTATGGTTTGGGAAGACCTAATCAAAGCAGGTGTTGTTGACCCAGCAAAAGTGGTTCGTTCTGCTCTTCAAAACGCAGCGTCCATTGGAGCAATGATCCTCACGACAGAAGTTACCATTACTGACAAACCAGAACCGAAAGATGCAGGTGCTGGCATGGCCGGTATGGGAGGAATGGGTGGTATGGGAGGAATGGGCGGCATGATGTAAATCATTCGCACATTCTCTTTCCAGGTTCCGTCGATCTCTTATCGAAATCGATGGATCGAAAGACCAAAGCCTTGGAGTCAATCCAAGGCTTTTTTTATGCTTTTACATGCAAATGAATGACTGTGATATCATCATGCGGGGCTCCAGAAAGTCCTGTAAAATAATGAAAGTTTTCTAGTAAACTACTCATAGGATCTATCGATTGTTTGGCGATCGTTTCCAAAAAGGATTTGGCAAGACGTTTTTCTCCGTATTCCAACCGGTCCGCATTTTCTTCTTCCGTTAACCCATCTGTATAAAATAAAAACTGATCACCAATCTTAAATGGATATTCTTCTTCCCCATAGGTAAGTCCTGGCATAATTCCAAGGGGTTTTCCTTTGGGTTTGATTTCCACAAGTTCATTTGATTCGGATTTCCAATGAAAAAAAGAGGGATGGCCTGCACTCGAAACCATAAATTTTTGAGATTCCAAATCGATATGAAAGTAAGTCGCAGTGGTAAATCGACCAAAAGATTTTTTCACCAAATCCTCGTTCATCGCTGATAGTAAAAACGAAGGGTTTGACCAATGTTTATATGCCTTAAAAAAAGCAAATTTGGAAAGAGAAGCAATGATGGATGCACCTAACCCATGCCCCACCACATCAGCAATCAGGATTCCAAATTTTCGACCACCTAATGCTTGAAAGTCATAGAAATCCCCACCGACTTCATGGGATGGTTGGTAGTGGACAGATATATCCATTTGGTCCCAATGCGGAGCGGAAGGAGGAAGGATGGCACTTTGGATTCTTGCTGCAGTGACAATTTCTCTTTGTAGAGTTCCATACTTTATTTCCGAATTGCGAAACAAATTTTCTCCATAAAGTGTAAGACAAACCACAAAAATAAAAAATCCCCAATGGGAAGCTCTTGGGACTGAATCTAAAATTCCTAGAGAAGATAAAATATCGTGTGCATTTAAGACAAATAGAGCGGATGCACCAATCACAAGTAAACTTGCTTTTGGTTTTCGTAAAACAACTTGCCCCCAAGCCACAATGATCTGTATGACCAGGGTTGGCAAACACAACCAAACAAATGTTAGAATTCCTACGGACATTGAAATCGTATCCGTAAATGCTAAGGTTAAAATCAGAATGGAAAACAAAACATGAAACTGCCACATCATTCGAATGACGTTCCAACGACCCGACCCAACCAACTTCTCAAAAAAATACAAACAACTGATGGGAATTAAAAACAAAGTAAGGATAAAAATGATAAAACTAGGATGAATCGAATCGTAATAAAAAAGTCCAAAAAATCCAGACTGGGATAAAAAGTGAATCCCCGATATGGACGAAAACCAAGTGAAGGCCAATAATTGTTTTTTCTTTCTCCTTTCATAAAGGTAAAAAGAAAAAAGGCCCAAAATCAAAAAGAAAAATCCAAGTGAAGCAAATGACTGTGTCCGATTGGCAATTGCTTTGTAGTGGTCAGTGGGGTCACCAAACAATGGAGGTTCAGAGAATCCAATTGGTAATATTCCATCTGAAAAAAATACAATATAAATATAATTCCCCAAACATTCTTTGGGCAAAGGTAAAATAGGAATAAAACTCCGATTGTAAACAATCATTGGTTGGGAGGACGAAGGATCTTGGGATGGGATACGAAAAAATTGGGTTTGTAACTTCGTCTCTCCACAATAAGAATCAAAAAAAGTAACTAGTCCACGCAATAACAGTGCTGGTTCTTCATACCCAAAACGATCACGAAAACGGATCCTGGCGGAAAGATATTTGGGTATTGGTTTTTCCAAACTGATGTAAGGAATAGAATAGTGTTGGTATTCGAGAGAAAGATCCTCTATGGCCGGGCGAAAACCAACTAACTCCTCTTCTGTGAGAAATCGAAATTCCCATTCGTGGGACCATTTTACAGATTGATAAGGAAGAAATGAATCAAAACAAGATACAAAACAAAACAAGGGAAATAGGAAAATGAAGATTCGTTTTACATAGGATCGTTCCATTCCAGTTTTTCTTTCTCCAATTTCTTTTTGATAGCCTTACGATATTTGTTTTGTTTTTTCTTACGAAGTTTTTGAATAGAGGATTCAGACTTTGTTGGATCCAATTCTCTTTCTAATTCCAAACATAACAAATCTCTCGCTTTATAACGATTGAGACCTTGGGTTCTATAAACGGAACATTTGATTTGTTTACCCGAAGGTATGTGAACCAAATGCACTGCTGTAGCAACTTTATTTACGTTTTGTCCACCCTTACCACCGGACTGAATGAACCGTTCGTTTAGATCTTTTTCAGAAAGTCCTAGTACTTCCATCCGTCTCTGTAGTGATAAATTTTTTTCAACAGAAACGGGAAAGGTTAAGGGCATTTAAGATAGGCCTTAGAGAAAATTGGTCAAGAAATTTTTTTCCTAAAGAGTTAAGGAGATGTAGATTCTATTTCTAAAATGCGTTTTCGCAAATCAGAAGCAGTTTCATAATTTTCAATTTGAATGGCGTTAAACTTTTGTATGTATAATCCCACTAGTTCATCTCCCATCTTTCCAGGAACAGACAATGCTTTTTTAAAGTTATCTATATCAAGAGTGGGATGGTTGTTATGGAAGTAATCAACGATCCTTTCCATCTTAAGCCTAGTAGCTTCCCTAGCAATTCCAGAAGTGTTTCGAAATTCTAATGAGAGGCTTGCTAAAGTTTCTAAGGGTTCACTGACTTGGTCTAAATGTTCTGTGAGGCTAGTGGTTTGCGTTTTCTTTTCTTTGGCCTTACAAAATTCTACATAACGCATGACCATTGAATTGAACTGCTCCATCCTCTCTTGGATGTACTGATTGGCCAACTCTTTGTTTTCAGGCATTTGAAAGTCTGGGAGTTGTACGACATCATAAAGATGGATATTGTCCGAAAGAATTTTCATGAGTTCCTCTTTAGAAGGTAAACCCACAGGAGGAAAGGTGACCACTGGGTAGTTGTCACCAATCTTTAAAAAACTTACGACCACATTCGATGCTATGATTTTACCGCCGGGTGCAATCGGATTTTCACCGAATACATGGCAGTATGCGATCAAGTTACCGGTAGGGTTTGGTTTGGAACCGCGTTCAAAATTCATAGTGTATCTTTTAGACTAAGAAAAAGCTCTGAAGAAACAAGTGATTTTTAATCTTCCCACTCGGCGATTTGGTTTTCCAAATTTTTTGCGATGCGGAAATAGGCTTCTTTTAAAGGAGAATCCCCTGCCTCGAGGAGTGCCGGTTTTCCTGACTCACCTGAGCTCATGACGTCTAGTGTCAATGGAACTGAGCCAAGTTCCGGTACTCCGACTTGTTTGGAGAGTTTTTCCCCTCCTCCTTTCGAAAAAACATCCGTTACATGACCACATTTCGGACAAGCAAATCCAGACATGTTTTCCACAATTCCGAGAATTGGTACTTTTACTTGTTTGAACATGGCCGCAGCCCGTCCTGCATCAAGAACCGCTACTTCTTGCGGAGTTGTCACAATCACTGCCCCATCCAAATCAATGAGTTGGGCAAGAGAAAGTTGGACATCTCCTGTTCCAGGAGGTAAGTCGATAAAAAGATAATCCAACTCTCCCCAAACAACATCGTATAAGAACTGTTCGATGGCTTTCCCGAGCATTGGCCCTCTCCATACCACCGGTTGGTCTTCTGTCACAAGAAATGAAAACGAAATGAGTTTGATTCCATGTTTTTCAATGGGATAAATTTTATCTTCTTCAGATTTTAAAGCAACACGACCATTGATTCCAAACATTTTACCAAGGGAAGGTCCGTAGATATCTGCATCAAGAATTCCCACCTTCTTTCCGTTACGTGCAAGGGTAGAAGCAAGGTTTGCAGTGACAGTCGATTTTCCAACACCACCTTTTCCTGATCCAACAGCGATGACTTTTTTAACTCCGATGATACGATTTCCATCTTCCATCTTTAGGTTTTGGTCTACTTCGAATTTGATTTTGACCTTACCTGCTCCTTCGATTTTGGAGATGAGCTGTCTTGTTTGTGCTTCCAGTCCAATTTGTAATCTTCTGTCCGCATTTGGAGTTTTGATTAAAATTTCGATTCCATCATCGGTAGGTGTGACTGATGCGACCATTCCCAAACTTACGATGTCTTTTTTTAACTCAGGGTGTTTTACCTGCATGAGTTGTCTTTGGATGGATGTTAAATCAACTTTTGAATTTGCCATGGTTTGTCCTTTTAAATGACTCCTTCCGATTCTTCATAAAAAATTGGATTGGTCTCAATGAATTTGTCTTCTGAATAAATGAAACGACGGTATGAAATAGACTTTTCTATCTCAATCAAATGAAATCCACATTCGTGATTTCTATCGGAAAGTCTTGTACTGGATGCCGAATTAACAATGGGAAAAGAAGCACTAGATCCAGGAAGTTTGACCCAATTGGTATGCGTATGCCCATGCAAATACAACTCTGGTGGATGAACTTTTAGTTTATCAACCACTTCCGTCCGGTTTGTCATTTGGTGAGCTTTGGATTCAATTTCTGTTTTGGGATTCCAAAGTGGATGGTGACAAACCAGTACATAGGGTTCCTGAACCAAATGCATCGTTTTTTCAATCACTTCCGGTGCAACATAACCATTCGCAGTGATCCGAGGGATGGCATAATTGGAATCCCAACCGATAAAAAGTTTTCCGCCAATTTTTTTTGAGCGAATGTATAACTTTGGATCGAGAGAGTCTCCCATCCATTCACTAAATGTTTTTTCAAATAATGGATTTGGTCCAATGGCTCGTTTTTGATAACGATCATGGTTTCCCGGAATTAAAAACGTTTTGTCTGTAAGAAGAGGACGTAAAATTTCTTTGGCATTTTGAAATTCACCTGGATGTGAAACGTTTGTCAAATCGCCTGAAATGATGAGTGCATCATATTCTAATTTACTAATGGCCTCAATCATTGCCGAAACCAAGACAAGTGGATGTTTTGATTTTCGTCTCAACCGATAGCTGAGATAACCGACGATTGCCTTTCCACGAAGAGAAAACAAAGGAAGTTTCTTCGGGAAATGTAAATCGGAAATGTGTAGGATTTTCATTCGTTAATTTCCATGATTCCGAGGATATCTCCTTTTTTCACTACAGATCCTTCTTCCATTATGATTTTTTTTAAGATTCCAGAATATGGAGATTCGACAGGGAAAGCTGCTTTGTCGGTGACAAGTTCGATCATTTCGTCCCCTTTTGACACGGAATCACCTACCTTTCGGAGCCAACGAACCAATTCGATCTTTTCTGTATCACCCAAATCAGGAGTTTTTAAGAGGAATTCTTTCATGGACACAATCCTTTGCCACGGAATTGAAAACTGGTTTACAAAACCATGTTTTCCCGTTTTTTTAACATAAAAGTTTAGCGAACCTCAATGGGAAACGAGAAAATCAAATATAAAGGCACCGAAATCATCGAAAACTTGGACCAATTGATTCAAAAGGACTATTTCCATTTTGAACTAAAAGGACTCACCAAGTCAACAAGAGATATCGTCAATGAAGTAGTTCAAGGAATCTTAAACCGAGTTGGTGCAAATCCACTTACTTCATTTCATTTGTTTAGCGGTCTAATGGAAGCCCTATTAAATGCTGTAAAAGCAAACACACGTTTTGTGATTTTTCAAGATGAACTTTTGAATAAACTTACAGCACAGGGACAAACTCCAGAAGAAGAAGCAGAAGAGTTACTCGACATTATTTTAGAAACAGAACCACTTCGGGATGCAATGCAACGTTACATTGTTCCTGATAAAATCAAAAAAGTGGTTCAAAAGATTCTAACTTTATCGGACAAAAAAAGATCAAAAAAACACAATCTCTCCATCGATGAAAAAGAATTCTTAACAATCGTTAGAGAAAAAGTAAAAAAATATGATCTTAAAATTTCAATGAAAATTGAAATCAGACCTACTTCTGTTTACATCAGAATCCGGAATGATTCCCCCATTATGGGAATGGATCTAAATCGAATTCGTAAAAGTAGAGAAAGACATGCGGAACTTGCCAAACAAGGCAACTCCGCAGAATTTTTCAGGCCTGACTTTTTGGATGAAAAAGAAAGTGCCGGGTTTGGAATTGCAATGATTGATGAAGGTTTTTATAACTTAGGACTTGATCCATTGGATTGTTTCGATATCCAAACTAGCAAAAAAACAACTACGGTTTACCTCAACTATCCGTTAGAGGCTCTCCAAAAGATGGAGTTTTGATACAGGTTTTAGAACTTACTTGGGAGTCTTTTGAAAAAGAATACCGAAAAATTGGAGGTTTTCTTTTTGAAGATTCCAGGTCCGAACCAGGTTATACTCTTTGCGATTGGTATTTTGACTTAGAAGAGGAAATAGAAATCCTCTATACAGAAAAAAAACCAGTCGCAGAAACAATCAAAGCCAACTTATCCAAGTTAGATGACTATAGAGAAAAAGGATTTTATCCTTGTGGTGCCCTTTTTTTCGAACTAGGATATTTTTTCATTGAGGGATTGGATCTAGACAATTCTCCTCTTGCAGAAGGGACTCCCCTCCTCCAGTATTCCATTTACAAACAAAAAAAAAGAATCAAGTATCAGAGTCCCTCTTCTCTCAACTTTGGCAATACGGAATTAAAAAATATTACTGTCTTATGGGATAAAGAAACATACAAAGAACGTTTCGAAAAAACAAGAGAAGCACTTTTACTTGGCGAAAGTTACGAATTAAATTTATGTTTTCCCGTTTCACTTTCCATCGAAGGGGATTTGTTTTTATACTACCAATCTCTAAAAGCAAAACAAAAAACCAAATACTCTGTTTATTATCCTTTTGTAGATACAAGGACTTTATCTTTATCACCAGAATTGTTTTTTGAAGTCAAAGGTAACGAGATCCAAACAGAACCAATGAAAGGAACCAACCTTCGAGGTCTTACATCCAAACAAGATAAAGAAAACAAAACCATCCTACAATCATCTGCCAAAGAGAGAGCAGAAAATGTAATGATTACCGATTTGTATCGAAATGATTTAGGAAGGATCGCCAAACAAGGAACAGTCCAAGTGACAGATCTTTTTTTAGTAAAAGGTCTGGAAACGGTTTGGCAAATGGTTTCCAAAGTGGAAGCCAAATTAAAAAATCCCTTTTCTTGGTTTCCTGTCCTTAAGGCTCTTTTTCCTTCCGGTTCTGTGATTGGTGCCCCCAAAAAAAGGTCCTTTGAACTCTTAAGAGAATTAGAAAATACAAACAGAGGATTGTATACAGGTTCCATATTCGTCTCAGAAATGTTAGATGGTGCCCCATGGATTCGTTCCAATGTTTCCATAAGAACTTTAAATCTAACAAAAGATAATCATCTTTGGACAGGGAACTATGGGGTGGGAAGTGGAATTACAGTTCTTTCCGATGCCGAGGCTGAATACAAGGAATGCCTATCAAAATTAAAATTCATCACAAACCCCAACCTTCCCAGTGTTGAAATTTTGGAAACGATACGATTCAGAAAAGGCCATTATTTTTTAAAAGATCTCCACTTGGAACGAATGGAAGAAACGGCAAATCGTTTTGGTTATCCCTTTTCTAAACAAAAGGCGGAATCCTGTTTAAAAGCACACACCCATTCTGCTATAGGTGGAAGTGTTTTTCGTCTGCGGTTTTTACTGAATGAAAGGGGAGAATTTCGTTTGGAAAGTTTTCCACTCACGAAACCTAAAATTCGTCCAAAAATCCGACTTGGATTTGCGAGTCAGCCAGTGGATTCCAACGATTTGTTTTTATACCACAAAACAACAAACCGTTCTTTTTATCAAAAGATGTTAGAAGAATGCCAAACAAATTCCATTGATGATTGTGTTTTGTTTGATCGGGATGGACGGATTCTAGAAACCAATATTCGAAATCTATTTTTGAAAAAAGGTAAGTTTTGGTTTACCCCAACGCTCGAAACAGGAGGCCTCCCCGGTGTGTTTCGGGAAGCAGTCATCCGAAAAGGCTGGGTCAAAGAAACGGTTCTTTTCCAATCTGACTTGTTAGAAGCAGACGAGATCCTTGTGGGAAATTCCCTTCGCGGTTTTGAAAGAGCGGATTTGATTCTTTAACAGATAAACATTAAAAGAAATCGGAAGAGGCAAATGGTGGATTTGCCTCTTTTCAAATTATAAAATGAACCGGCTTAGGTCCTTATCTTCGATAATTCCTTTTAGTTTTGAAGACACATAACCTTCGTTAATGACAACTTCTTTTTGGTCTTCAGGCAAATCAGGTGCATCAAAACTAGTGTCTTCCAAAAGTTTTTCCATAATGGTATTAAGTCTTCTGGCACCAATGTTCTCATTTTTTTCATTCATCTGAAACGCTAGTTTGGCGATCTCCGCAATCCCATCAGTTGTGTAATTGATTTTTACACCTTCTGTGGCAAGAAGGGCTTCATATTGTTTGGTGAGAGAAGATTTGGGAGTTGTTAGGATTTTGATAAAGTCAGATTCTGTTAATGTTTCCAGTTCCACTCGAATTGGAAACCGACCTTGGAGTTCCGGAATCAGGTCAGATGGTTTTGTCATATGAAAAGCACCTGCCGCGATAAAAAGAATATGATCGGTTTTGATCGGACCAATCTTTGTATTCACTGTGGATCCTTCGACAATCGGAAGTAAGTCTCTTTGGACTCCTTCCCGGGATACGTCGGCTCCTTGCCTTCCTTCTCGACCGGCAATTTTATCAATTTCATCTAAAAAGATAATTCCCATTTCTTCCACACGTCTGACGGCTTCCGATTGGATTTTGTCAGCATCGATCAGTTTTTCTGCTTCTGATTCAGTGAGAAGTTTCCCAGCATCCAAAACTTTTACCTTTCGTTTGCCAGTTTTTTTCGGCATCAAATCACCAAGTAAACTTTGTAATTGATTGTCCATGTCTTCCATATTCCCTGCACCAAACACTTGCAACATGGGCATTCCCGCAGGTGCCGAAGGTTTGGGAATATCGATTTCGATTTCCCTATCATTTAAGACACCTTTGCGAAGTTTTTCTCTAAACTTTTCTCTAGATTCTTTATAACTGTTTTGTCTTTCTTTTTCATCTGGATTCAGATCTTCTTCTTTTTTATGGAAGATGGGTGGTAAAATGGCATCGAGGATTAACTCTTCTGCCTTTTCTGTGGCTTTGTCTTTGACTCGATCCCGAAATTCTGCTTTCACCAAATTCAATGCACCCATTGCCAAATCGCGAATCATGGATTCTACATCACGGCCAACATAACCTACTTCTGTATACTTAGTGGCTTCTACTTTTAAAAAAGGTGCACCACATAACTTTGACAGACGACGTGCAATTTCCGTTTTCCCCACACCCGTTGGCCCAATCATAATGATATTTTTTGGATAAATTTCTTCTCTTAGAGACTCGTCGAGTTTACGACGTCTGGAACGATTCCGAAGCGCCACAGCCACAGCTCGTTTGGCTTTGGTTTGTCCAATGATATGTTCATCTAATTTTTCTACAATTTGACGAGGAGTTAATTCCTCGGCAGGATTTTGAGATCCGGCAACTTCTGCGATTATAGTAGGGTATGTCATTTTATAATTCCTCAATCACCAAATTATGGTTAGTGTATATACAAATATCCGCAGTGATCCCCATTGCCTTTGTAATGATGTCTTTTGGATCCATATCCGTATTTTGTACAAGAGCACGAGCAGCCGAAAGAGCAAAATTTCCACCAGAACCAATGGCAAGTACACCATCATCCGGTGAGATCACATCACCTGTTCCTGAAATTAAAAAAGATTCATTGGCATCACAAACAATGAGAAGTGCCTCAAGCCTACGAAGCATCCTGTCCATCCTCCATTCGCGAGCAAGCTCCACTGCTGCCCGAGAGACAGATCCACCATGTTCAATTAATTTTTTTTCAAAGAGTTCAAATAGAGTAAATGCATCAGCAGCACTTCCAGCAAATCCGGCGATCACCTTACCGTTGTAAAGTCTTCTGACTTTTTTGGCGGTATGTTTCATCACGGTATTTCCCATGGATACTTGACCGTCTCCCCCTACAGCAATTTTGCCGTTTTTACGAACAGAAAGGATGGTCGTTGCGTGAATTGTTTCCATACGGATAAAATTCCAAATTGGTGAGTGTTGTCGAGAAAAATGGAGACTACTTTCTTTTGATGAGAACCATCTGGTTCCCTACTTCAAAAGATTGGTCAAGAAAATAATAGTCGGTGAGTTCTTTGATCATAAAAAGTCCAATCCCATGTTCACGGTAATCACTCAAATCAAAACTGCGAAGTTCGCCCGGTTCCACTTTTTTTCCATAATCCCTCAACCGAATTTCCACTCGGTCTTTATCAAATTGAAATTCAATAAAAATGGGTTTTCCAGTATTTCCTGAATAAGCATGGCGGATGATATTGACAATGGCTTCGCCAATCACCAGTTTTAAATCCATGGAATCAAAAAGAGAAAATCCATGTTCTAAACAAAGATTAAAAAAATAATTACGGGTGTGAGAAACAAAACGGGGGTTGGAAGGAATTTGGATACGGACTACTTTTCCGTAGTCCGTAGGTTTCTTTTGGTTCGACATTAGCCTCTCGGATGGAATTTCTTATGAACTTCCTTCAGAGTTTTATTTGCCATATGAGTGTAAATTTGAGTCGTCGAAATATCGATATGACCCAAAAGTTCCTGAACCGATTTGAGATCTGCATGATTCTCAAGTAGGTGAGTAGCAAAAGAGTGGCGAAGAGTGTGTGGTGTTACTTTTTTCTTTATTTTTGTGCGTTTGATATAGTGATTCAGAAGTCTCCAAACCGACTTACGGTTGATATACGATCCTTTTTTGGAAACAAATACAAATTCACAAGTTCTTTTTTTCAAAATTTCTGTACGACTTTCCGTTAGATATTTTTTCAAAATTTCCAATGACTTTTCACCAAAAGGAACTAGACGTTGGCGTCCCCCTTTTCCTTCTACAGTGATCGTCATGTTTTCCATGTCGATATCAGTCATTTTTAAATTACATGCTTCCGAGATACGAAGCCCAGAAGAATATAAAAGTTCAAAGATACATTTATCACGAAGTTCGTACAAATTGTCCTCTTTGATATTACGAAAGAGTTCATCAATTTCGGTTTGAGTTAAATAATCGGGGATGGTTCTTGCAACTTCAGGAGTTTCAATTTTTTCAGTTGGATTAGAATCTAACCTTTTTTCGTCTCGTAGATACTTATAAAACTGTCTGATTGCCACCACTTCGCGAGCCAGTGTTTTTGCAGAGATTTTGCGTTCTCTTTCTTCTTCTAAAAAACGCATAATGTCGTTTGCTTTTACTTCTAAGAAGTTGATATGTTCTTTTTCCAAGAAGATCGCAAACTTATTGAGATCGTATCCGTAGGAATATATCGAATTATCGCTCAGTCCTTTTTCTACGGACAGGTACTCTTGGAATGTTTGTAAAAGCTGATTTTGAGAAACTGGCAATTTGGAACCCATCTTTACTCTCTTATGTTACTTAAAGAGTCGGACAAAAAGCTTAAAGAGACTTATTATTTTTTTTGCCACAAATGGCTATGTCAGGAAAAAAGGAGATGTGGTTCATAGAAACTCCCTTATTTTTTTACTCACGTTTGCTGCCCTGTTAGTCGTTAATTGCGGCCGAAAGGAAAGGTCCCTTTTTGAAGAGGGAAAAAAATGGGAAATGGTAGGAGAAAAAACCAAAGCCCTCTACTACTACGAACTGTCTCTGCGTGAAAATCCAGAGTATGACCCCGTTTTGAAAAGAATGGGACTCCTTCTTGCAGAAAGCAACCAGTCCATTGCCACAGCCATTTTTTATTTGGAAAAATATCACAAACAAAAAAAGGACGACACGGAAGTACAACGTGAACTCTTCCGGCTTTATCTTACCACAGGTTACGAAAAAGAAGCATTGGAAATTTTGGAAGAAATTCGTTTCCAAGGGAAAAAAGAAACTTTGGAATTTTTCGAAACCACTTACCTTTGCCTAACCAGAGGATTCAAACAGAAGGACTACCTTTTGACCTTGGAAAAAAGCCCTCTCGCAGGGGATCCCTACTATGCGCCTTGGGTCCGGGCTTGCGAAACAAAATAGACAGGAAACCTGGAAATCCCGTCTAAACAATAAAGAACAAGATACAGAATAGGAGAAATTATGAACCATAAAGTTGTCATCATCGGATCCGGTCCCGCAGGACATACCGCAGCCATTTACGCCGCTAGAGCCAATTTAAACCCGGTGATGTATGAAGGATTTATGGCAGGAGGAGTGGCTGCCGGTGGACAGCTCACCACCACGACAGAAGTCGAAAACTTTCCTGGTTTCCCTGAAGGAATCGACGGGACCAAACTCACCCAACTGTTCCGGGAACAATCCTCTAAGTACGGAACCACCATCCACACCCAAACCATCACCAAAGTGGATTTTTCCAAACGCCCTTTTACCATCTGGTCAGATGACGAAGAAATCAAAGCAGAATCGGTGATCATCGCCACTGGTGCCACTGCCAAACGTATGCATGTCCCAGGGGAAGAAACATACTGGCAACGCGGGATCTCTGCATGTGCCGTTTGTGATGGAGCACTTCCCATTTACCGAAACAAAGCACTTGCCGTTGTGGGTGGAGGTGACTCCGCTGTGGAAGAAGCAAACCACCTCACGAAGTTTGCGTCCAAAGTGTACTTAGTGGTGAGACGTGACCAACTCCGTGCTTCCCAAATCATGCAAAAACGGGCAATGGAACATCCAAAAATTGAAATTCTTTGGAACCAAACGGTAGTAGAAGCCAAAGGTGGTACGGGTGGCCTTACTTCTATCGTTCTCGAAAGCACAAAAGACAAATCCAAAAAAGATTTAGAGGTCGGTGGACTATTTTATGCGATTGGCCATGTGCCCAACACACAAGTGTTCCAAGGACAATTGGATTTGGACGAAACAGGTTATATCGTTACAAAACCAGGAACCACACAAACCAACATTGCCGGTGTATTTGCTGCAGGGGATGTTCAGGACAAAGTGTACCGCCAAGCCATTACCGCAGCAGGTAGCGGTTGTATGGCGGCACTCGAAGCCGAACGTTGGTTAGAAGGTCACTAAGGAGTGATCTGATTTCCGCTTGCATCCAAATATGATTTGGATTCCAAATTAAAAAATATCACCGAATCTCCTTTCGGTGATATATATTGTTTTTTTCCACCTTCCCATTCAATCAAAGTAAAGTTAGAACCTCTATAGAGGATTTGGTTTCCGGGAAACACATTTGCCTCCCAAGAATCTCCATACCAACGATAGTTTCCTTTTTTCCAAAGATAAAAATAACTGGAATTAGGTCCTAAAAAATCACCTTCCAATTTTCCAGAAAAAGATTCTACATGTGCAGGAAAGATTTTTTGTAAGTCGGGAAGTTCAGTATAAGTTTTGATATCCAATGCGGATTCAGGGAGCTCAAAACCTTTTTCTAAAAAATTTTTAAACTCGGCGGGAAACTTTGCATTCATGGTGGAATAACCAGAAAGTTGCAATTTTTTTCCCATTTTTAAAATAGGGTCTTTGTCTTTTTCAAAACGCAACAAACTATCTTTTAAAATTTGGTCAGGTGAAACTCCTGTTGCATTTTGTAAAGCAAGCGCTGGAGAGGTTCCCAAACATGTTTCTTTTTGATAGGAAATGATGGCTTCTTTTCCGTAGGTTTCATGGATGTGTTTGATAAGAACTGGTCCAATGGAATAAGGAATTAAATCTTTATATTTTGCATCTAACAATGATTTGAATGTTTTTGGAACTTTATTTTCTCGAATTAACTTTTCAGCATCATTATAAATATAGAATTGTTTTCGTTCAAAAAATTTTGCTTCAATATAACTTGCAAGTCCCGCTTCGAACCATGGATCGGAAATTTCTGCTGGAGGAATCTTTCCTGTTTCTGACTGAATTTTAAAACAACTTACTTGTTCTAAATTATGAAGAGCGATATGGTAAAAAGTTCCGAAATGTATACGACGGAGTGCATCTGAATCAAACTCTATTTCCCCTGTGGTTTGCGGCATTTTTTCTCCGCAGCAAAGAGTCACAGAATCCCTTCCCCCAAACCCTCCTTCTTCAATTCCTCCAGGGATTTCAACACCAACATATTCCTTGAAATCCTCATATTGATCGAAAAGTAAAACGGGAATTTTTCCTCGGTTTTCCAATTGAAATTCTGATTTTACATATTGTAAAAAGGATTTCATTTTAAAAATATCACCAAACACACGCAAGTATTCCTTCCATTTGTCTGATCCATAAAACACATAATTTCCGAATTCTAATTTGGGTTTCCCGTATTTTTTTTCATCAACAAGTAGGTAATTTTCAAAGTTATGTGGTTTTTGGTAAATATAATCATATTCCTTTCGATGTGAAATCCAATACTTTGTGATTTTGGTTAAATCTGGATAATTCCACACGAGTGTCGACGAACAACCGTTACAAGGCAAGGGAGCAGATATAAAACCGACCCCTGACGGAAAATCCAACTTAAATGTCCCGTTGGCCCATTCGGTGTATATACTCCCATCCGCACGTTTCCATTGGTAATGGTTTTTGGACCATTGGTATACCTCCCCACCATCTGGTCCGTTGAAGTATCCAGGTGTTGGATCTAAAAAACCTAGTTTTAAATCTTCTAGTTTTGGTTCTTGGAGTCTTTCCACTGCCAGAAACGAGGTAGGTGCTGTTTCTCCGAAGTCAAAATACAAAACATCGGAACCCTGCCCTCGTTTGAGAGGAATGGTCAAACGCTCAGATTCAGCGTAGATAACGATAGTTAGGAAAAGAAGACAAAATACAATTGATTTGCGAACCATGGAGAAACATTGACCCACTTAACGACCCAATGCTCTCCCCAAAATTGGCCACTGTCAAGTGGATTCTAAACGGAGTTTTGGTTTCGATAAGCAATGGCAATTTGGCCAGTACGAGAAATCTCCCGAATTCCAAAAGGTTTGAGAACTGAGATGATATTACTTACTTGTCTTGAATTTCCAGAAAATTCAATGAGAAGGGAGTCTTCTGTCATTTCTAAAATTTTGACATCAAATCCATTACAAATCGTAAGAGCTTCACTTCGATTGCCTTCGGTAATCGAAAAGGAAATGAGCACCAGTTCTCTTTGTACGGAACTAGCATAAGCCATATCTTGAACTTTTAGAACGTCTGGAAGTTTAAGGAGTTGGTTTTTTACCTGACCCACAATAAAATCATCCCCATTCAAAACAATGGTCATAGACGAAACATCAGGGTTGTCAGTCACACCAACAGCAATGGAATCAATATTGTAACCGCGACGAGTAAAAAGTCCAGAAACATGGCTCATAACGCCCGGATGGTTATTTACTAAAATACTTAGAGTGTGTTTCATTTTTTCATTTTCCCCAAGTCTTTGAATTCGATTAGATCTTGTTGTGATTTTCCGGCAGGGATCATTGGAAAAACTTTTTCTTCTGCAGGGATCATTACTTCAATGAGAGCCGATCCATTATCTTTTAAGAAAAATTCAACACCCTTATCAATTTCTGATTTATGTTCGATTCGCATGGCCGGAATCCCATAAGCATCCGCTAA
Organism: Leptospira mtsangambouensis; assembly: GCF_004770475.1. Taxonomy (NCBI): domain Bacteria; kingdom Pseudomonadati; phylum Spirochaetota; class Leptospiria; order Leptospirales; family Leptospiraceae; genus Leptospira; species Leptospira mtsangambouensis. The sequence goes on along the minus strand of NZ_RQHK01000015.1, from coordinate 233,565 downwards.
TTTGACAAAGTTAGGATTGTAGGTCCATTGTGACTCGCTGAATCTCTCTTCATAAAATAGTTCCTGCCATTGACGAACCATTCCAAGAAAGTTATTATTAAAAAGCAAAATCTTAACGCCTAACTGAGATTGTGCGATAGTGGCCAACTCTTGGATACACATTTGAAAGGACCCGTCTCCCGTTACACAGATGACCATTTTATCTGGGTTTCCAAATTTAGCACCAATGGCAGCAGGAAGTCCATACCCCATAGTACCGAGTCCCCCTGAGGTTAACCAAGTATTTGGTTTATCAAATAAATAATACTGCGCTGCCCACATTTGGTGTTGGCCCACATCGGTAGAAACAATGGCTTCTCCTTTGGTTTTGGCATACACTCTTTGTAAAAAATCTTGTGGTTTGATACTATCTCCACTGTTATCAAAATCAAGAGGATGGTTTTTCTTTAAACTTTGGATGTTTTCAATCCAAGAAGTTCGGTCCCCCCCTTTCACAAATGGAAGGATTTCCCTGATGGCATCTTTTAAATCTCCATGAAGGATATAATCCACATTGATTCGTTTGTTGAACTCAGCAGCATCAATGTCTACGTGTGCACGAACTGCATTCGGTGCAAAGTCTTGGTATTTGGCAACACGATCATCAAACCTGGCACCTAAATTTAAAATATAATCACATTCTAACACTGCTTTGTTGGCATAAGCAGTTCCATGCATTCCGAGCATTCCTACAGATAGTGGATGGGTTCCAGGAAAAGCACCAAGTCCCATAAGAGTGGTAGTGACTGGGGCATTTGCTTTTTCTGCTAGTGCTTTGATTTCTGCTGACGCAAAGGAATTGATGGCACCACCACCAACATAGAGTAACGGGCGTTTGGCCCCATTTAAAGCTTCCGCAAATTCTTGTGGATCGCCTTTGACTTTTGGTCTTTCATAATGATGGGGAGCAATTTTGAGCGAAGTTGCTTTTCTGACAGTTGTTTTTTCTAATTGCACATCTTTCGGAAAATCCAAAAGCACAGGACCTGGTCTTCCTCCCATTGCAATTTTGATGGCTTCTTCAAAATGACGAGAAAGATCGTCAGCTTTTTTGATGAGTGCATTGTATTTGGTAATGGGGATTGTGATTCCAAAAATATCAGCTTCTTGAAAAGCATCGGTTCCAATGGCATCTGTTGCCACTTGGCCTGTGATGGCAAGGATGGGAATGGAATCTAATTTGGCATCGGTAAGGCCTGTGATCAAATTGGTAGCACCGGGACCGGAAGTGGCAATACAAACACCTAACTTACCTGTAGACCGAGCATACCCTTCTGCCATATGGATGGCACCCTGTTCGTGTCGAACCAGGATATGTTTAATTTTTTTACTATGATAGAGTTCGTCGTAAAAAGGGAGGATGGCTCCACCAGGGTATCCGAAGACGATTTCCACACCCGCTTCTTCCAATAATTCGACCATCAGTCGGCCGCCAGTAATTGCTTCGGTTGTAGATGACATACGTTTCCCCCTCTTTGTCATTTCTGCAAAAAAGAGCCTGTTGTCAATGTTCTCACGTTTTTGAGTCGATTTTTACTGTCTAAAAAAGAATGCTGAAAATTGGACCGGGGATATGGAAAATACAGATATTGAAAAGCCACAAGAAGATGAAAAGTTCACAAAAATAAAAGCCCTTGCAAAAGAGGCCTATCGTTTTCTTGATCAGGGACGTTTCAAAGAAGCGAAAGAACGATTAGACATATTACTTGATGAAGACCCATCCAATACATACGGCCTCGTTGGCCTTGGTGATTATTACGCAAAAACCAAACAACCAGAACAGGCAATCCAATACTACCGCAAATGTTTGGCAGGAGATACAACCAATAAGTTCTCACTTATGGGACTTATGAATGCCTACAGAGATTTAAATAGCCTCAAACGAATCATTGAAGTAGCGGAAGAATTTCACCACATAACAATCACAGATGCTAGTATACTTTCCCGAGTGGCCGATGCACATAGAAAATTAAAAAACTTCAAAGAATCCGAAGTTTATTATATGGAAGCACTTCAAATCAATCCAAATGACCAGTATGTGATTGTGGGACTTGGACATTTATACTTTGCATGCCAAAGATATGTAGATGCCATTCAGTGGTGGGAAAAATTACTTTCAAGCCAACCAAACAATATCAAAATCCTAACAGAGATTGGAAACAGTTACCGCAAAATTAAAGACTTCGATAAAGCCATTCTCTATTACGATCGTGCCAAAGAACTTGATCCCAAAAACTTTTTTGCCCTCTATGGCCTTGCCGAATCTTATCGCGGTAAAAAGGATTTTAAAACGGCCATCACGTATTGGGAAAAAATTCTTGAGTCCGACCCTGAAAACAAACTCATCATCAACAGGTATGCGGATTCCCTTCGAGGTCTTGGAAATTACGACAAAGCTTTGGAATGTTTTAACAAAATTCTTGCCAGCGGGGATGACTACTTTGCCCTTTTAGGAAAAGCTGCAGCTTTACGCTTGATAGGTGACCTTGAGAAAGCAGAAGAAATTTATTTAGGACTTCTCACCAAATCTCCAAGCGATCCAAGACCTGCATTGGAGTTATCAGATCTTTGGGACATTATGGGTAAAAAAACACAGGCCATCAAACTCCTGGAAGATTTAGCAAAGAAAAATCCATCCAACGAAGCCATCCGAGAAAGGATCGAATACTTAAAAGATTAAACTTCTGAATTTTCCGAAATCTTTGTCGTCAAAAAGTATAAAAAAACAAAAAGAGAAAACAACCCCCAAACCGTTTTTGATATGAATTTCAAAAACGAAGGGAACCACGCCCCCTTACGGAGCGATGGTTTTGAGTAGGCTTAAATCTTCTTTTTTAAATACCTTAATGGTGGTTTTATCACCTTCTTTTGGTTTGCCGGTCACATAAATTTTGTCCCCGAAAAACGTTAGTTCTGAGTTTTCTTCTACTGCTTCTTCTGTTCTTTTTTCAAACGTTAGGTCAGATTTAAAACGAGAAACATGGTATTTGTCTTTTACTTTTTCAATCACATAGATTTTATCTTCGCGATTGATCATCGGAGTTCTCCAGAAAATATCTGCAGACTCACTTGTTTTTTTCACACCGAGTTTATCTGGATCAAGTAACACTAGTTTGTGTTTTCTGTTTTCGACTTTTTCTCCGTCATAACCCAGAACAAGAACACCTTGGTTGGCGATTTCTTTAAATTCCTTGGAACAAATATTGTTATAGGAACTTTTATAAAGAGCATCGTCTTTTGCAGGATCAATGGCCCAAAGTTCATTTGAATAATGACCATCCGTATCATATTTGATAAACTTCATAAAAAGAATTTTGTTGTTCACAACGTTGTCGCTTTGTTCTTCTTTTTTCTTCAGTTCTTCTTTAGCTTGCGTTAGTTCCGATTTTAACTCTTCCACTTTTGCTTCTGCTTTTTGAACAGTATCCTCTTTTTTAGCTGTGTCACCTGATGTGGTTCCAGTTCTTGCTTCTTCTTTTTTAGCGATTTGTTCTTCTTTTTTACTGAGTTCCTCTTTTTTGGCTTCTACCGCTTCTGACTTTTTCTCAGTGTCTTTTTTTTCTTGTTCGATTTGTTTGACTTCTTCGGTTTTCTTTTCAATCTCTGCTTTGTTTTTGACCGGGTCTTTTTTTAACTCATTGAGACTAGCAACCGTTTCTTGTTCCTTTTTCTTCAATGCATCTTTTTTGTCTTGGAGGTCTTTTTGTTCGTTTGCTACTTCTTGTTTTTTATCTTGCAAAACCTTTTTTTCTTCTTTGATTTTATCGGTTTGCAACTTATCCATTTTTTTGGCTTCGTCTTCCATCTTCTGTTTGGTGGCAGGATCTTTTTCTTTGTCCTTCACCGTTTTGTTGACGTCTTTTTCTAACTCATCTGTGGTTAAATCTTTTCCACTATCTTTTAGGATATTTCCTTCAATCGGAATGATGATTTGTGTTTTTCCTGGCCAATTTTTATAAACCGTATCAATCCCTAGTTTGTCTGGAGAAGTGGCAGCGATCACCCCTTCGGTATATTTTTTTGTAAAAAACTTGGAGTCTTTTCTATGGGTTGCATTGTAATAAAGAATGTACTGAGCCAAAGTCTCCGCATTCCCCACTTTGTATTGGAAAGATTTTTCCACATAGGAGGCAATGATCCGAACAATGGAATTCACATGGTCAAAACTTTGTGATTCGGAAAGAGTGAGGATATCGGCTCCTAATTTTCCATCAGCACCAGGTAGTATTCTTTGGATTTTCACTCCATCCACAGTTGCCGTATTTTCTTTGGCCAAGGTTTCTGCCAGTTTACGACCAATTTCAGTATTTTCTTGGATGATCTCATCCGAGGCCTTACGTAAGGAACGGTTGATGAATTCGATTTTTTTGGAACCCTTAATTTCGGACTCGCCGAGGGGGGCTTTGGATTGGGCTGTCAGAGAAAGACTGACGAAAGTTAGACAGATGATGATGGAACGAGAAATTCTCATTGTTTCCTCACGAAATTTGGGGTAAAGATGCCCACAAGATTAACAACCTTTGTGATTCTGCAAAGCAAGTTTTAGAATAAAAATCTATTTACCGGGGGGTGGATATTCAAAATTCTGTGGGAGAATGCCTACATTTACGCACAGAGTCTTCAATTTTAATGCCGGCCCTGCCATGTTGCCCACAGAAGTCATGGAGGAAGCGCAAAGTGAGTTCCTAAATTACAAAGGAACTGGAATGTCTGTAATGGAAATGAGCCACAGGGGAAATGTTTTCCAAAATATTTTGGACGAATCTCTCAGTGATCTCAGGGAATTACTAGACCTACCTTCCCGTTATGCGGTGGTCTATTTCCCCGGCGGTGCCACTTTACAATTTTCCGCCATTCCTTTTAATTATCTAAAAGCAGGAGACTCTGCTGATTTTGCGCTCACAGGGGTTTGGGCCAAAAAAGCCTTTGAAGAAGCAAAGAAATTTTACCCGAATGTAAAATCTATTTTTAATGGGGCCGATTCCAAATATATGGAACTTCCCACCATCACTGACGAGATCGTGAATGATGGAGCCAAATATGTTTATATCACTTCCAACAATACCATTTATGGAACTCGTTATAAAACTTTTCCTAAATTAAAAAAAGCTCCTCTTTTTGCTGACATGACAAGTGAACTTCTTAGTCGAAAACTTCCTATAGAAGATTTTTCTGTCATCTTTGCGGGAGCACAAAAAAACATCGGGCCTTCTGGACTCACACTTGTCATTTACGACAAAGAAAAATTACCAACATTTGATCACCCGATTCCCAACCTAATGAACTTTGCACTCATGGAAAAAAATGGATCTTTGTACAATACACCTCCTACTTATTCCATCTACATTGCAGGGCTTGTTTTTAAATATTTAAAACGGAATGGTGGCCTTGCGGAAATGGAAGTCACAAACGAACGGAAAGCAAAAAAATTGTATGATGCCATTGATGCATCCAACCTTTTTTATGCACCAGTTCCAGATGAGTTTCGTTCCGCTATGAATGTTGTGTTTCGTGGTTATAACGATGCTTTAGATTCCAAATTTTTAACCCTTGCCGAAGAACAAGGGTTTGCTGGACTCAAAGGATACCGCGATGTTGGTGGATTCCGGGCGAGTATCTATAATGCAATGCCTGAGGAAGGTGTGGATTCACTCATTTCTTTGATCAAAGAATTTGAAAGAACCCATGGGTAATTTTGCAAAACCTTTCCCAATTCTTTTTTTCATTTTCGCTGGATCTTTATCTGCCCATTCTCTTTGGATTCCCGAAGGGAACTTGGGTTGGGAAGTTGCGAAAGATTGTTATTTACCTTTAAAAAAAGAAATCCCACTTGGTGCGATTAGTCCAAATGTCATCAATTTGGACCGGACGAGAATGGGAGAATATGCAAAAGAATCGGCCGAGCTCCGTATGGCCTCTTTAGAATGTTTTCGAGACCAGGTATCCAAAACTCTCCCCGAAGATGACCCACAGACAAAAGATTTAGGTGAGTATTTTCAATCCTCACTACTCGCTGGTAACGAAAAGGAAGAGAGTTTTTTTTCCTATGAGTGGAGAATCCTTCTCTCCGATAGTCGTCCGTACCCACTCACTCCTGGAGAAGTAACACTCGCCAAACAATGGTTTGAGTCACATTTGGAAATCAAAAAAGAAATCACAAATCTTTCCATAGAATATTTATCAGAAAAAAATCCTAAAGATAAGTACGAACGTTATTTAGATTTATTCACAGGATACTATGGAAGTTTACTCAGAGAACGAGATAAGTTTTTACTCTCTCTTTCTTTGGAATCATTAAAATCATACACCGATGCCCTAAAACATAGAAAGGAGAAAGCAGAATGAAAGAAAAAATTGGAATTGCATCTGATCATGGAGGATTTGCCCTCAAAGAATTCCTTAGGAAAAGTCTCGAGGAAACTTACGAAATTGTCGATTACGGTACTAAGAGCGAAGAGTCCGTCGACTACCCCACCATCATCGGAGATGCCTGCCGAAAGGTTCTTTCCGGTGAAGTTCCTAGACTCATCGCCCTTTGCGGAACAGGCATTGGAGCGTCCATTGCCGCCAACCGTTTCAAAGGCATTCGAGCGGCCCTTTGCCATGATGAGTTTACGGCGGAGATGTCCAAACGCCATAACAACGCGAATGTACTCGTTTTAGGGGGAAGGGTTCTCGGAACAGATTTAGCGCAGAGAATCGTAAAAAAATGGATAGAAACAGAATTCGAAGGTGGACGGCACCAAAAACGATTGGGACTGATCGAAGAACAGTCGTAATCTTATTCCTTGTTTGGGGCCTACCCTTATTTGGATGGGAAGTCCCAAAACAAGAAATCCTGAACCTAAGCCTTTGGAAAAAAAACGGTGTGGTTCAGAATTCGGAACCAGGCAAAAAGAACTTTCTCAAACCCAAAGAAAATACCCCAAAACACGGAGAACTTTTCTTCGACTTTGAAGGTGATGTGAGAGAACCACAGATCACGGAAGCCGGGAATCCTTTTAAATCCAAATCCATCTCAGTTGTTTCCTCTTCCTATTTAACCGATGACCAAAATTATTTTTTTGGGAAAAGGTCCGCATACTTTTCTGGTCGCAGAAACCAAATCCATCTTTCCGTTTCCGGAAATTCTCTTTTTGGAACTCATCCCGATCCTTTTACCATTTCCATTCCCGTTCGGTTGGGAGAACAAGGTGCGGGTTCTGTCATTTTGGATCGAACTGTTTATGTAAAAGGAAAAAAATACGGCATCTCACTCGAGTTAAACGAAAGTAAACCAATATTACAAGTCAACAACCTACTCCAAAAATCTGATGGCCGAACCGCAAGTTTTGTTTTGGAGTCACCAGTGAAACTCAAACGAAAAACTTGGGAAGTGATCTCTTTATATTTTGATACATTGAATCACAAATACATCATGTACCAAAATGGAATTGAAACTGCGGAATATGAAAACAACCAAGCAGATACATTGGGTTTCGGTTTTCCTGAAAACGATTCCACTCCTCTAGTCCTTGGAAAATCATTTTATGGAAATTTGGATGGATTTCATATCCACAAAGGAGAACCGGAAGTAGAATACACTAAGTTTGAATCCGTTCGTTATGATGATGAAACCAAAATTGGTTTTATGGAAGGTAACACTGCTATCTCTCCTGTTTTAGAAACAAAATATAGCAATTCTAGTTTAACTCGTGTTCATTGGAATATCGAACAACCCAAAGACACAATGTTAGAACTTTACTTCCGCGGTTCGAACCAAAAGTTTTTGGATTCTAAAATGGATCCTTCTTGGACAAGGATTGGATCTCTGGACAAAGGACTCCCAAAAATCAAATTCAAATATTACCAATGGAAGTTATGGTTTAGGCCAGACCCGATGGGAAAATCCGTTCCGAATGTCCAATCCCTTTCCTTTGAATATACAGAACAAACTCCTCCTGATGTTCCCACTAGATTTCGATTGGAATCAAATCCAAACACAGGGGATCCAATTTGTTTTTTATGGAATTCCAATCATGAAAAAGAAGTCCAAAGTGGTGGAGGTTATATCATCCATTACGGACTTACACCCACACGAATGCTCGGTTCAGTTTTTGTCAAAAAAGACAAAGTTGGAAACTTAAATAAAATTGATGGGAACGAAGATGAAAGTAGTTTTAGAAACAAACGTTTCTGTATCAATGAAGAAACCCTCGTAAACAATATATATGTTCCTGAAGGTGAATTGGGAGCCGATGAATTTAGGCCTTTAGCCGACCAAGTGGATCATTCAAGAAGGGAAAAACGAGGACTTCTTTTCCAACCAGGACTTACCTATTATTTCAGAATATCAGCTTACAATCGTTATCTGAATGAATGGGATTCGAAAGACCAAAAAAGTCCACTTTCTCCTCCGGTTTCATTTAGTTTCCCCAAAGAAGTTTCGAACAACAAGTAAAGGCAGGGAGGTTACCTCCCTTTCTAAATCAACAAATACTTCTTCCATCCCCTCTTTCAAAGCAATTGCCGTCTCAAGATCACAGGTTTCGGACATTAAAATTTGAGTTCTCAGACTTTCTGTATCTAATTCGAAAATAGTATCCGTTAGATCTTCCAAAAAACCAAGGATCTGTTTTTTCTTTGTAACATCAATATCCTCTAATCCTTGAAACAATAAGTGGATCGAAAATGAAGATGTAAAGAATCTTTGGTGAGAATCAAGTGCTTCTAACAAAAGTTTTTGAATCTTTAGTTTACGAGAAGAACGTAACAGTGTTAACAACAAAGAAGAAGTAAGATAAACCTTCAATCCAGTAACTCCGTTAAGGCGACAAGTGCCTTTCTTCTCACAAGTTCCGATTTTTGAATGATTTCATTTTTTAAAGCCATCCGAATGAGTTCGCCCTGGGAAATTCCTCTTCTGGAAGCTTCATTTTTTAATAAAATTTGTTCGTCTTCGGAAAGTAGGATCTGAAATCGTTTATCAATTTTTGCCATTAATCTTCTTCTTCCAATTCTTTTTCGGCCTTCTCAAACTTACGCCAATACAAACTGGCATCCTGCCACTGACCAAGAGATTCGTACAGAGATGCAATATTATAATATGATTCGGTCAAACGGTAGTCCAACTTCACTGCCTTTTGAAATAGTTTAATCGACTTTTCTTTGTTATCTGAAAACCATTCACTAAAAGCCCAAAGATAGTACCACCGACCAAGGTTTGGATCCCTTGGCCTCACTTTTTCCAGATGTAATACATTCTCTTGGAAAAGTTTAGAGGAAAGGTTATAGTTTTTTTGAATGAGTTTTGCCTTATTGATTCGATCTTCTGCCGGTTCATCCGGCCTTGGAACAGATAAATCGTTTCTATACAAAAGTGCTTTTGCATAAAGTAATTTAAAATACAGCTCGTTTTGGCTTAAATCCAAATACCTTTCTAAATAAGGAATGGAGGTTGTTTCATCATCTACTTTGTGTAAGTTGTAAATTTGTTTTCTTAGAGCAGTTGTTTCTTCTTTTTTTTTGCTTCCGCCAGCCAAAACCATTTGGGTGGATAAAAATAAGATACAAACAAATTTAAAAGTATAAGTAGAAGTTTTGTCCATCATCAGGAAATTTCATCGATTTGATTTCATGGCGAAATGGAAGTTCCTGTAATTTTTGAATCACAGAAAGATACAAATCTTTTGCCGTTACAATCAACATAGAATTGGGTGATGTTTCAATCAATCGATCTTTACTTTCCAAATACCCTTGGATCGAGTCCACAAAATGACGTTTTGAACGTTCCCATTCTGGAGATGGATGGTATTCTGGCCATTGGATTCTGAGTACAGATGTGGATCTTTTTCCGCCGAAGGTTGCTTGCATAAAAGATCGAATCATCCAAGACAAACTATCTTTTAAAAACTCAGGTTTTCGTTCCTCTTTTTCCACAAGGACATGTAGAGCTGGGATCACTTGGCGAAGTTTTTCTTGAATCATACGTTTATGAGATTCTAAAAATTTTGCCCTTTCTTCCTTGTTTAACAGAACCAAAAAAATACCGGGGAAACCTAATGATTCCATATGAAATGCAATGATGGCTTCCGTTTGCAAAAGAATTTCCCAAGAAAACTTTTTTGCAATAAATCGATCAAGCCTTACTGAATCATCAACATCCAACATAGCAAATCCAGATTCATCAAAAAGCAAATAAGGATCATGGTGTAAAAAAATTAAGTTAGAGCGAGTGTTATAGTCAAGTCCGGATGAAATTTGATTGTGAAAGGAACCTAAAGAATCATTTAAAAACAGATAAGAAAATCGAGGTGAACCAAGCCTTGAAATAAAGTTTTTAGTGTAACCAATAATTCCGTCATAAGAAATTTCGTTTTCTCTGTATATCTTATCAAGCAAACCATATTCTACACGTTTTTCTTCCGGGATCATTGTGAAGAAATTTTCCGGCGAACTGGCCTTAGTTTCTTTTGGTTCTTCTTTTTTGGTAACGGATTGAACTAGTTTTTCTAATTCAGGATTAAAAATAGTTTCTCGTTTTTTTTGTACTGCATCGAGAATGGCGACTCTTCTCCAAGTGGCCGGGGGTAAAATTTTAAAACTCGTTTTTTTCACAGGACTAGGATTGTTTATAACGGGTTCCATTTTAGTTTCAATTCCTTCTTTAGGAGAGACAGATTTTTTTATCTCTATTTCTAGATTTGGTGATTCATCACTCACCAAAAGGGATTCCCCTAACATATTACGATGTTCCCATTTACGTTTTATGGAAGCCCACAACACAAAGAAAATCCAAGGTCCAATGAATAAATATCCAAAACTTAACAAATAAGGTGGGAAGGAAGAATAACGATAAACAGACAAGCCAGATAAAAATCCAGGTTTCCCATGTTCTTTAGAAGTATAATAAGAATGAAACTTATGATGTAAAAAACCAACTGATTGTTTTTTCGAATCCAAATGAACAAATTTGGAAGTATCCTCTCCTTTCCAGATACGAGGATTAAAGAGAACTTGTTCCTTACTTTTGTTATCCGATAATTTAGCAGAAACTAATGGAAAATAAAACTCATCCCTGTCTTTTTCTTTTTTCGCCTGTAAAAGATTAGAATCTAATACCGCCACAAGAATGGAGATGGAACCCGTTTCATAATTTCGTTTGGGAATTAAATATACTAAGTCAAAATCAGATTCGAATAAAATTGTAATAGGATGATTTTGGATGCGTTCGAATAAACTAAAAATCTCAGTTCCAAAACGATTTTGAATTGTTTTATTTTCATTTGAATCTTTTTTCCAAAGGTACAGTTCAGAAACGATTCTTTCCGTTTCTCCAAGTCCCCCACCTTCTCCAAGCCCTTCACGAAGAAGATTTTTTTCAAGGACAGATAAAGTCTCTTCAAATTGAGCCAATCTATGTTTGGTCCAGGGTTTGTAATAACGATAATCAGGAAAAAGTTCATAACTCTTTTGATAAAACAAAAGTAAAATTAGATAAGCAATGACTGGTAAAAGAATTCTACGTTTGAACTGAAAACTGCGAGAGTGAGTGACAGTCCAAATAAACCGAATGTAAAACAATCCGGTAAAGGTAACAAGAAAAAGGATAAAACAACCGAACCGTATTTCATCAGCTTCTGAATCTGATTGACGAAGCAAATAAATAGAAAACTTTTCTCTGGATTCTAAAATGAGTTTAGAATTTTCACCATCTAACTGCCAAGTGATGGTTTGCCCTTCTTTTCCATAAAACAATCCAAGTAATTGATTACTTTCTCTATCACCCGTTAAAATGGATTCATCATTTGTATATAAAACTTTTTGAGATTTGGGATCGAAGGCCCAATATAGATATCCATATTCTAAATTAGCATTTTGAATTTGTTTTGGTAGTGGTGGACCTTGGGGAAATACAACAAAAAATTTCCCGGACAAATCACGATACACATAATCACCGTTAGAAAGGTTTTTCAATTTTCCCTCTGACAACCCAGAAGGATCCTGTCTCAATTCATCTTGGAAAATTTCACTTGTTTCGTTTGTACTATGGATGAGGCGAAGGGAATCATCATACAACCGAACGTATTTTAAACCAAGGGTGTCTTTGATTCGGGAAGTGACTTGGGAGGCTCGGTAAGGAAGAGTTGATTCGCGAAAAAAGAACTCGAGTGTATTCAAATACTCTTTTGTTCGATCCTCATCAAAACGTTCCAAAGCGGAAATCAAATTTGATTTCATCCGAAGGGGACGAATCCATTCAAAATATCCGAACAAAACGGAGGTCACGAGGAGAGAAACCACAAAGTATCCAAAAAGAATAGACAGGTTTCCGAAATTCCGTTTCATCATTCTAATTATCGGGTTGTCATTGGCAAAAACCAATCAGTCCAAGGAAAGGAATGATTTTTTATGTATTTTTGGACGGAGTGGGCATTGCCGACTACGACCCCAAATCCAACCCCTTCAGCCGTTACGCCAAAGGATTTTTAGCACCTGTTGGAGGAATTCCCAAGTCAGATGCCGATTTATCTGTTTCACCTTCCCAAATCCATTATATCAAAACCGATGCGCATATGGGAGTTTCTGGCCTCCCTCAATCTGCCACAGGCCAGACCGCTCTTTGGACGGGGATTCCCGGGCCCAAAGTCCTTGGCCGACATGTGAGTGGGTTTCCAACCATCACACTTCGCAAAATCATATCTAAATATTCACTCATCAAAGTATTAAATGAAAATGGTCATTTAAGCGATTTTCTAAATTGTTTTTCCCCACCCTACCTCAAACACGTAGAGGAAAAACCCAAACTAGTTTCTGCTTCAACCTTGGTCCAGTTGGCAAGTGGTCGGCCTTTGAAAAACTTTGATGACCTTTCCAATGAAAGAGGTTTGTACATGGATCTAACCCATGAGATTATGGGGACTCTAGGCATCGATATGTTAAAACCAGGTGATCCACTTCTAAACAGAAGAGATCCATACGAACTCGGGAAAAAATCTTTATCTCGATTTGCCCACTACCAATTGGCTTTGTATGAATACTTTCTGACAGATAAAGTTGGTCATGCTATGGATTGGGAAAAGGCGGAACATGTAATCAAAAACTTGGAAGATTTTTTTCGTGGAATTTTGGAAAGTTTAGATCCATCAAAGGATTTACTTATAGTTTCAAGTGATCATGGAAATATGGAAGACTTAAGCCAAAAAAACCATACGGAAAACCCGGCGGCCACCATCCTATATGGAAAGGATGCTGACCGCTTCGCAGAAAATATACATTCGCTTGCTGATATTGTTCCGGAAATTTACAAAACTTTCGGAATGGAAGAAGCCATTTACAATACCAAAACGAATGAATTTCTAATTGAATCCGACTAAAACTCTAAATCATTTCCTGGTTCAGGTCGATTTGACACCGAACTTGGTTTAGATGAATTGGAATCAGACGATACATCTGAATCATCAAGATCATTGTGGTCGGTGAACTGATCGAGTGATTCTTTTTTCCATGCAATCGCCTTGTCGGTAATCTGGTTTTTAGGGTATTTATCTACAATCGTTTGAAAGATTCCTGCCGCTTTTTCGAACTTCCGTTGTCTGAAATAGATAGTTCCTTTTTTATATAATGCAGCTTGGTCGAGCGAATAATCGCTGTTATTGAGAACCTTATTGATATAAGTCAGAGATTCTATTTGTTTTCCCATTGCATCATAGGATAAAGCGATATAGTACAATGCTTCCTCTTCTTTTTTAGGAGTTGGATTCACTGTGATTACTTTTTGGAAAAGTTCGATTGCCTTTCCGTATTGTTTTTTTGTATAATTATCCTTAGCATCTTTTAATACTGAGTCCTTGTATTCCCCGACTACTTTTTCATCAGCACCAGCCAACTGGTCAGCAGTTTCAATGTATTCATCAAAGACGTCAAAGGAAGCCCAGTCTTTTCCAAGTTTGCGAAGGGCTCTTCCCCATCCAATTCTTGACTCTGTATTATTAGGATCTTCTTGAAGAGCTAATGTATAGTTTTTGCGAGCTGTTTCAAAATGCCCTGTTCGATAATAAAAATCACCAAGGGAATAAAATGATTTAGATCTTAGTTTGTTATCTGAACTTGATTGTAATACTGATTCTAAGTGAGCTTTTCCTTCTGATTCATTTCCAATTTTCAAAAGTAGGTTTCCAAGTGAGTAACTCAAACGTTCTTTTTCATCAGCTTTCAGATTAGAATTCTTTTTTAGATCTTTGTAAATATCAAGGGCAGGATAAAAATCAGAGTTTTTTTCTAAGGCTCTTGCTTGGTTGTATTTAATTTGGAATTCAAACTTTTCCAATCCTCTTTTTCCAGCTAACTCGGAAAAAATGGCGATTGCCCGTTCTTTACTCTGTGGATTGGATTGTTTTAAATATTCCTCTCCTTCCGCAATTTTTTCCAGAATGACTTGTGATTGGTCTTCTTTAGCTGAAATATTTGTTTGGTAGTATGCAGTAGAAAGGCCTGCAACAATGAATAAAAAACCTGCTAAAGTTACTATGATTCGATTCATAAATTTCCTCTACCCGCTTGACTTAGGGTTTGATTCGTCCAAAATTCCACTCGAGTTGGTGAATAGGATTTAGTTTCCCTTTTCAAAAAACATTTTAATGCTTTTTTAGTATCACCTGTTTTTAATGCACTCACTCCAAGAAAAAACATAGCCTTTCCTCGTAAGTAAGCATTGGTTTCATATTTTAAATACTCTTCCAACCGATATACAGCTGTTTCATATTTTTTTCTAATGACTGTTTCTTTGATGATTCGATTTAAATCAGTTTGGCCTAAATCATAATTCACCGTTGCCGAAGGTTCTTCCTGCAAATCATTGACTGATTCTGTAGTTTCTCTCGGCGGTAATGTATCCGTTGGAGTTACCGAATGTTCATTTTTATAATTTTCTGATTTTTCTGGTTCTTTTTTCGGATGAGACTCAGCCACAGCATTTGGTTCTTCTTGCGGCAGAATGTCTTTCGAAAAATTATATTTAAAATAGGATACGTTTTCTTTTAGATTATAATCTTCTGGAATTCCATTTGATTTTGCCGTCACACCAAAATACAATTCATCAATTTCTTTTAGCTCTTTGATAAAAAAATTAGTTTTGGGGTGTAGAACAGTTGCGACTTTTACCACTGAACCTTGGCCGAAAGAAGAAGTTCCCTGATTCAAAGGTTTCACCGATGCATATAAACTATAAACAGTTGTTTCATCAGCTGCCTCTGGACTAAGCCAACTGATCACGGCACCTTTACCTACACGTTCGTATCCAAGACCTCTAACATGCATGGCACCACCAAGATCGGCTCTGGTTTCATTGGATGCCACTTCTTGTTTTGGTTTTTTAGGGGATTCTTCTACAATGACCTCTGCATTATTTTTTTCGGTCTGTTTGATATAAAACACACGTAAGGTGGATTTTTTATCTTCCAGAGGAAGGGTTTCTTCGCCACCAACTTGTTTGACAGAAACTCCGTAATAAAGAGTTTGTGATTTATCCAAATCTTGGTCTAAAAATGAATTCACAGGATGAGTGAGTTCTGCCAGTTTTTCTGCTTTTTGCATCAGAGGTAAACTAGTCAAAGGTGAATTGGATCGATATACTGTGTACATCGTTCTCCCCGCAGTTGCACCGTTTGGTGGTGTCCAATTCAAACGAACAAATTTTCTTTCAATATTCGCAGTAATTCCCGACACCCCACCCACCATTGATTGGATTCCGGCGTCCGCAGGAAATGCTGGAAAATCGGGATTTTGTCCAACAACCGGTGTTCCATTCTCTTCTTCAATATGGACAGGGACAACTGTATAGTTTTGGTTTGAAAAAAGTTTTACTTCTCTTCG
This sequence comes from Leptospira mtsangambouensis, assembly GCF_004770475.1. NCBI lineage: Bacteria > Pseudomonadati > Spirochaetota > Leptospiria > Leptospirales > Leptospiraceae > Leptospira > Leptospira mtsangambouensis. The sequence continues at coordinate 217,674 of NZ_RQHK01000015.1, read as the reverse complement.
GCGAACATCTGTTACCATTACAATCGCATAATAATAAGTGCCTGGTTTTAAATTATAATCAAAATAAACACGAGTTGCGTTTGCTCCAGATGCTTTGTACCGGCCTAAAGAATCGGCAATATAAAGTTTTTCAGGGCTATCGATCATCACAGTGGAACGAGCCACGATGATTTCCCCTTCCTGTTTGGGTGGGTCCCAATCCAAACGAATCGATTTTTTATCGGGAAGGATGCTTGCATGGATTGCTTTGGCAATCGTCGGATAACGGCTCTCCTCAAATCCAGAATCTGCCCAAACAGGGAATTGAGAGAACAGCAGTAGAGCCACCCAGAATTGAATCGAGAACTTCATACTTAGATTTTCGGTGGTCGAGACCTGCGAATTGAATTTTTCGTTTGTACTTTCCCAGCTTTTCTGTAAGAATTGTCATTATGTCGGAAACGGAATACTACCGTTCACAAAGTTACCAGGAATACTTACTTTCAAGTCATAGGAGAGATGTTTGTCCTCCTGAAGATGTTTATGCCTTTTTCAACTGGAAAGGTCTAAACAACCTCGTTGATTTTGGGAGTGGGCTTGGGTTTTACTTTAACGAGTTTAGAAAATGGTTTCCCCATGTTTGGATCTGGGCTGCGGAATGCCAACAAGAGATCATCGATATGGTCTTACGCCGGAAACTCATGGAAGGAATCGAACAACTCACTCCGTTCCATATGGACCAATCAGACCATCCCCTTCTACCGGAATGGGTGCCTGTCCCCGAAATAATTTTTGCATCGCTATCGTTATCCACATTCCCAAACCCTGGTTTGGCGATGGACGGACTCATTCGTTCCATGAAAGCAGGAGGAAGACTGTTTATCATCGATTGGTCAAAAACGGAATCTGGATTTGGTCCTAAAATCAACGAAAAGATATCTATGGATAAAATGAAATTTCTTGCGGAAGAATACAAACTTGAAGTCACAAAATCAGGAAGGATCTCCGAACATTTTTACGGAATGGAAGTGAAGGCAAGTTCCAATTTTATTTATGGTTATTATGACCTCAAAGAAGAGGAAGATGAAGACAGTGCAGTTTTTAAACAATGATCTAAAAAAGTAGAACCAAAAAAGTTTTTGTTTTCTCTCTCCATTTATGTGGAGCGAAGAACAAAAAAAAATCATTCATTCTAATTTTCCAATCAAACAAGTCATTGCTGGTGCAGGTTCTGGAAAAACCGCAACAATGGTTGGTCTTTTGGAAGAAAGGGAAAAACAAAACTCCATTCTCCCAAAAAACACTCTCATCGTTACATTTACAAAAAAAGCAACAAACGAATTCAAAGAAAGGTGTGAAAAAAAAGGTTTATCCAAAGATTACCATATTTCCACCTTTCATTCGTTTTGTTATCATGTATTAAAAAAATACGATTCATCCAAAAATTGGTCAGATTACAAATTACTCTGCGAATCCAAAAAATGGGAAATCACAAAGAATATTCTTTATGAATATCGTTATGAAATTGGAGGAATTCCTTTTCCCACCCTTTTCAAAAACAATGGAAAATATTTTCGCCAACTTTCTGAAACCACATACCAATCTTTTTTAACAAAATTTCGATCTTGGAAAGAGAACAACCGTTACTTTGAATTTGATGATTTGATTTTTGACTTTCTAAAATTTTTGGATACGGAACCATCCAATTTAGCCAAAGAAAGATGGACATCACTGATCATCGACGAGTTCCAAGACACTGACGAAGTCCAGCTCCAAATCATTAAAAAAATGAACTTCCAATCCATCACTGTGGTAGGTGACGATTGGCAAGCTATCTACGGATTTCGCGGTGCCACACCAAAACCTTTTTTGGACTTTCCAAAACATTTTCCTTCTGTGATCCAATACTTTTTATCCACTAACTACCGTTCAAAGGAATGTATCATCCAATCATCTCTCCTTCCTTTGCATCACAATAAAGACAAAATCCAAAAGCAGGTACAAACCTTTCGAAAGGAAAAAGGAATCTTCCAAGTAGAACGAATCAGAGAAACCAAAAAAAGACCATTGGAGATTTGGAAACAATGGCAGAAAAAAGACCCAAACACAATCATTCTCACTCGTAGCAATTTCAGAAAATTTGAATGGATCCAATCGGGAGTACCTTTGGCACAAGTGATGACCATCCATAGTGCCAAAGGTTTGGAATTCACAACTGTTCTCCTGGATCTTGTACTTGGTTGGAGCGAAAATAGAAACGAAGTTGATGAAGCAGAAGAACGAAGGATTCTTTACGTTGGACTTTCAAGAGCAAAAGACAATTTGATACTATTCATCCCGGACAAATCCAAACCCGATCGTCTGGCCGATCAAATGAGTGGGGATTTTTCATTCAGGAACCGATTGCGAAATCGTACTTTACGGTGGGCCCGGCTCTGGTGAAGTGGTTTTACCTTGGGGGATTAGCTCAGTTGGTTAGAGCGCTACCTTGACATGGTAGAGGTCACTGGTTCGAACCCAGTATCTCCCACCAAGAACATAAACGAAAATTGTTTCGTTATCGTTTTTTAACCCTGCCCAATCAAGTTTCGACTTGCATCCCGTTTCAGATTCCTTACAGTGCAAAGCGATGAAACCCAAGTTCCTTGCAGAAGAATTCCTTTTGGCTTTGTATTTTTTGATATTTAGCATTGTATCCGTCTTCGTTTTGTATTGGTCAGAAAGCCCTTCGGGGGTCAAACTTGCTTCCCTCACTCTCCTATTCCATCTTAGTTTTGTTGGCCTCTCTCTGGCACTTCGCTGGCATACACCCTTTCGGATTTGGAAATTTTTAGTTCCTTTGTCCATTTTTATGGTCTTTCCTGATTGGTTTCTTTCTAGCGCCTTACAAATCTTAGTGTTTCCTGACGATGGATTTTTGAAAATAGGAACTGTTTCTGGTTATATGGCAGGGCTTTGGGTCATTCCTTTATTTATTTGTGTTTATACAGGAATCAAATTGGAAGAAATGTCTGTTTCCATCATTGGAACGGGACTTTGGGTTGGAATCACAGCTCTCGTGATTTTTGGAACTTCGGAAGCTACCATGTGGGCACTCGGTTCTTGGTATCCTCAAAATGTGAAGATGTGGGGAAAAGTAGCCTACTATGTGTTAGTTCCCGAGATGATCTTAGGTATTACCGCTTATCTTGCTTACCAAGGATTTTCTTATTCTGCTTATATCTTTCAAATTGCTATGGGTTTTTTAGTAATGATTCTCTATATTGGAAACCTTTCTTTCTTTTACCTTCTCATTGAAAAAATTCTATAAATTTTCATCCATAATTGGTATCCTTACTCTCTTAGTTTTTTTTCTAGGAGAGGGGTTTTTTCGTTACAAGTCCAAAAGAGAAACGGAAGAAATTGAATACAAAAAAATTCATTGTTTGTATGGATTCACGGATATCCGCCTTTGCCCCAATGTTAATGCAGAGTTTTTACGTAAGGATGGAAAAATTTGGGATATCCAAACAAATTCCTTCGGGGAAAGAATTCTAGGTAAAGACAAAAACAATTCAAAACTTTGGTTAGTTGGCGACTCTATGGCAATGGGATATGGCCTACCAACAAAAGAAACACCTGCCTTTTATATAAACTCAAAATATAATTTAGATGTAAGAGTGGTTGCTGTGGATGCCATTGGAACAAAAGGTGTTTTAAAACTTCTGAAAGAAACACTACAGACCATTGACACCAAAGATTATCCCGAACAAATCTACTGGATTTGGAATCCTTCCGATTTTATTGATGACGAACGAGAAAAAAAAGGGTTCAAACGAATTTTTTATCCCATCCACCACCTACTGTCCCAAATTTCCTACCTGTATCGAAATCTTCTTCCTTCTCCCAAAGCGAATGTGTACACTTCGTACGGAATTCCGATAAAGTATCCTGAATCACATATTACGTATTCTCACTTGGTGGATTTTTTCTCAGATAGAGTCATCCCTAAAGAAAAAATGAAAATCCTCTTTAGTTGGGGAATGTCCAGAGAAGGAACCCCTGACACAAAAGATCCAAATTACGATGTAGCAAAAGATTTCTTTTCCAAACAAAAAGTGAAAACCATCGATCTAAGAAAAAAAACAGAAGTTTTGTTTAAAGAACAAAAGCAAGTGTACATTCCTCTTGATGGTCATCCAGGGCCAGCACTAGCGGAACTTTTTGCCGATGCGATTGCCAAGGACTTCTTAAATTTGCCTTAGAAATGCTTGATTCTCTGCCCTATGTATAAATTTTAGAGGGATATGATTCAAAACTGGAAACGATGGGGAGCCATTGTCCTATTTTTCCCGTTGGCGTTACTCTCTTTGGAATTGATTTTACGCATTTCCAATCCGCCTGCTTTACGTTATTACCGCGATGTCAAATTGTTGCATGCCTACCATCCTGAATATGGTGTCACCTTAGAACCAAACGAAAGTCGCTATGTCCGTCACTATGCCGATCTCTGGCAAGGACAGTTTACTACCAATTCGCTGGGACTTCGAGGTATAGAAGAGCCAATCCCCAAAAAACCGAAACTTGTTTGTCTTGGGGATAGTTTGGTTATGGGATTTGGTGTTTCCGATGAAGATACATTTTGTTCCAGACTTGGTGGATTGGAAGAGAACGGACTAAGTTACCAAAGTTTGAATTTGGGTGTGGATGCTTATGGATCTCTTGGTTCTTACAAACGCCTAAAAGATATGTCCACAAAGATTGACAATATCAAAACTGTATTGTTCTTTATTTCGCCAAATGATTTTACGATGCCTGAAGAGTTACGAGCCCAAGGTATCCTTCCAGATGATGAAAACGATGCACTTCACGAAAACGATCCTGTTTGGAAAAAAAACTTTCGCATTCAGTTTGAACTTACAAGAATTTCCTATCTTTTACAGGCCCTAAAACTTGGTTACGAACAAACGAAAGTCAAATTTGCACAAACCAAATATTTAATTGCAGCAGATACAAATCTTTTGAGTTCCTCTCCGCTGGTGTATTTGCGAGAAACTTTTATTCTTCCCGTCAAACACCAGAAATGTGAAGAGACAAATGAGTTTATTTGCCCCACTCCTCTACAAAATCTGAATGTAATTTGTTCTGATACGCCAGTGGATCCAAATTCACTAGAACCCTTACCTGAAACCACAACCAGGGCCTATGATTTGATGATAGAACTGTCAAAAGAAAAAGGATACCGATTGGTTCCCGTCATCCTTCCCATGCAAATCGAAGAAGTGTATTGTCGCCAACTCGGAAAGTTTAATGCACTCGGAGGTTATGCCATTCGAGCTAAAAAATATTTGGATTCAAAAGGGATCAAAACTTTAGACATTCTCCCCTATACGGACAAAATGTGCGGTCGCGAGTTCACTCGAAATGGGAAAACTAACAAAGCTGGGATTCAGGATTATTACATACCGGGAGATGGCCACCTAACCAAATTAGGCAATCTGTGGGCTGCCGAATCAATTGCCGATGCCCTAAAGGATTACAAATAATATGCTTTTTAATTCAGTTCACTATTTGATCTTTGCACCCGTTGTTATCCTTGTTTATTTTTTAATTCCAAAACGATTCCAAGGTCTTTGGTTATTTATTGTTAGTTTGTATTTCTATGCAATCTTTCGAATTCCTTTTTTAATTTTACTCGTGTTTTCCTTCGTCATTACAAAACTTGCTGTCGACTATATGGAGTTAGCTTCTTCCAAAGCAAAAAAACTCTTTTGGTTGAATGTGGCTGTCTGGAGTAATTTAGGTTTACTTTTTGTATTTAAATATTTGGACTTTTCCATTACGGTTTGGAACCAAACATTTTCCCTTACCCCTTGTGATCCAGAATTTGTACAAAAGTCAGGAATTCTTCTTCCGATGGGGATTAGTTTTTTCACCTTACAAGCAGTATCTTATGCAGTCGATGTTTATAGAGGTGTAGTCGAAAGAGCCAAATCCATTTTTCATTTCGGACTCTTTCTAGCATTTTTTCCACAACTCGTAGCTGGTCCCATCTTACGTGCCAGTGATGTCCTCCACCAGTTTTTAGATTCTAAAGACTTTACGAAAGAGAATCTAAAACAGGGTCTAAAACAACTCTTTTGGGGAATCTTTAAAAAGACTTTCATTGCTGATCCGGTTTCGTATGTGATCGATCCCATGTATGCCAATCCAACAGAATACAATTGGATCGCGATGTGGATTGCCGCTTTTTTATTTGCCGTTCAAATCTATTGCGATTTTTCAGGATACTCCGACATTGCCATTGGAACTGCAAGGATTCTTGGTTTTCATATTCCGAAAAACTTTGATCGTCCCTTTTTATCAGGCACACTGACTGAACTTTGGAGGCGTTGGCATATATCCTTTAGTTCTTGGTTACGTGACTACGTATATATCACTCTGGGCGGAAACAGACGAGGGGAAATTATGGCCTACGTAAATCTCTTCATCACTACCTTTGTTTCTGGAATTTGGCATGGGGCCGATTGGACATTTGTATTTTGGGGGACCCTTCATTCCACAATGATGGTGGTGGAAAAATTTGTTTTCAAATTTGAAACCATGAGAAAGGCCTGGAACCGAGTACCACGCTCCATCCAACCATTGTATCCCGTTGGTGTATTTGTTTTGTCTTGTTTTTTCTTCCGAGCAAAAGCCACTCCAGAAGTTCCCACAGGAATGGGAATCACCAAAATTATGTTAGAGCGTGCCTTTACCGGTGTGAGTGGAATGTTTCCTCAAATGAGTGTAAGCCTTGTGGTCTTAGTTGGATTTTTATTTTTAGTCGATATCCTCCAAGATAGAAACGAAGACAGATTTGCCTTTATCACAGACAATTTATACTTTCTCATTCCAACTTGTATCTTACTCTATATCACTTCATTTATTATCTATAGTGTAACAGTATCAAGCCCCTTCCTCTACTTTCAGTTCTAAATAAAAAAAGCCGGTAATCACTTACCGGCTTCCTTTTATAATTCAAAATCAATGCATTTCGATTGAATCTAAGTAATCCTTAATTTGATTCAATCTTTTTGTATGATTTAAATTTCTTAATACATTTACTTTCTATTACAATTTAGAATTCTACTTTCGGTGCATTTTCAATCGCTTTTGGATCTTCCACTGTGAAGGTTGCTTTTGCATCATAACCAAAAGCTTTCGCAGTAAGTACTGCCGGAAATTGACGAATGTACACATTGTAGTCTTTGGTTGCTTTGATGAATCTGTTTCTTGCAACAGTGATTCTATTTTCTGTTCCTTCTAACTGCGCCATTAAATCTGAAAAGTGTTGGTCCGATTTGAGTTGAGGATAATTTTCTTGGATCATCAATAGCCTAGACAAAGCTGAACCCAACTGTCCTTGCGCTTGGTCAAATTGTTTTAAACTTTCAGGATTGTTTACAAGTTCAGGAGTTGCTTGGATAGAACCAATTTTTGCTCTTGCTTCTGCAATTCCTTTCATGATGTCTTTTTCTTGGTTGGCAAATCCTTTAACGGCAGAAACCAAATTAGGAACTAAGTCCGATCTTCTTTTGTATTGGTTGAGAACTTCTGCCCAAGAAGCAGTCACTTCTTCATCCAACTCTTGGATACGGTTATAACCGCAGTTGGTAAGAACTGTTGCCATAAGGGAAATTAGAAAAATGGTTCGAAACATTCTTGTCATGGTGATTGTATACCTAACCTTTAGTCGGTCTGCAACACCATTTTGTTAAAAAATTTAATACCGAAAGGGTTTTATCAGTTTCGTCCAACGACTTTCTGATTCTTTTAAATACATCTCAAGTTCAGAATCTGTTCGTTTTCCGTATAAATAGTCTAATAAAGTTGAATCACCGCAAAGAAGCTCAATGGCAGGGCGATCCGAACGAAATTCGTAGACTCCTTTTAAATATTCAAATTCTTTGGGAAAGAGTTCCAACAATTGTTTCAAAAAATATAATACAAAATATAAGGAATGAAACTGCTTTGGTTTTAATACCATGAGTTGGTAACCTTCACAAATGGAGCCAACATACTTATGAAATGTAGGCAAAAATCTTAAGTTACGTAAAATAAACTTTCCTGATTGGTGGGAGAGCATCCGCCTGTCTAATTCTTCTTTCGCTTTACCAACTAAATAGGGAGCCCCAAAAGTTTCGAAAGGTTTGGTTGTCCCTCTGCCTTCTGATAAATTAGTTCCTTCCAAAAGACACATCCCTGGATACACCAAACAAGTGCTCTGTGTTGGGATATTTGGCGAAGGAGGAACCCATTCAAAACTTGATACAGATTTTGGATGAAACACTCCTACAGGAACTACAATCACATCCACCTTTAGCTGAAAGGTTTCATTATAATATGACAATAATCCACCAGGAGTGAGTCCATGCCTATGCAGAACCGAAGTGACCCCTACAAAAGATTCAAATTCTTTTTGCAGTGGTGTCCCTTCAACTCTAGTTCCAATAGGGTTTGGGGAATCGATCACTAAAAAAAGGGGCGCCTTTCCTGTTTCCCGTTTTATACGCGAAACTTCACATAAAATATAATAGGCTGTTGTTAAAAAAGTATAATACCTCGAACCAACATCTTTTATATCAATGATGATCACATCTACATTGGTTAAATTTTCTTTTGGTGGAACTAAACTAAATTCTTCCTTCCCATACAGATTCACAATCTGCATATCTCCAAAAAGATATTTGAGTTCATCCCCACTGACCTGGTCTTGTAACTCAGCAAAGAGTCCGTGTTCTGGCAAAAATATTGTTTTTAAATCAAAAATCTCTGAATATGTTTGAAAATGGTATTTTCCAAGATGACCAAAAGCACTTTGGTTGGTAAGAATGGCCGCCTTACAGCCGCTTAACTTATTTATGTTTTTTAAAAACTTCATTTTGTTTTTCGAATTTCATCTTTGTTTGCTATTGCCAAATCCCAAATTTTTCGAATTTGTGTTTCATCAAAAGAACCATCTGATCCAAAAAGATTTCGAAACTCCGATAATTGTTGAATCAAATCATCAATTGATTTAAGTAGAAATCTTTGATTTTCTTTGAAGATAGAAATCCACATATCCGGGTTGGAACCGGCAATCCTTGACATATCCCGAAACCCACCACCCGTAATGGGTTTAGAAGATTCTAAGATTTCTTTTTTAGTTGTAGGATTGGATCCAGCCACATTGACAAGTAAGGTAGAGATCACATGAGGAAGATGGGAAAGATAAGCCAATGTTTCATCATGTGATTTGGAGTCCATTTCCAAAGTCCAGGAACCAATTTTTTCCCAAAACGACCGAACCCATTCCAAACTAGTGTTAGATGCAGATTTTGGAGAAGTTAAAATACAAAGTTTATCTACATATAAATCTGGAACTGCAGCATCTGGGCCCGCTTGTTCAGATCCGCACATAGGATGGGTAGAAATGTAATTGTGGGCCATATCCCCAAAATAGGATTCCACTGCAGAAACAATGGTTTCTTTGGTAGATCCTAAATCGATAAAAATTGTATTTCCCGATTTAGGAAGAGTCGGAATGATTTTCAAAATGGACTCAACAGGAGTACTAAATACCACCAAATCATAGTTAGACCAATTTGGCGTTTGGAATTCATTCTGCAAAAAAACATGATTTGCCAGTTGTTTTGTCAAAATCGTAGATTTACTTTTTTCGGAACGAACCACAGCTGAAATTTCTGTATTTGGAAATTTCTGACGAATCGCGAGGGCAAGGGAACCACCCATAAGGCCCATTCCATAAACCAAAACTGTGGATAAGTTCATGTCGGAAAAGATCCGGCTGTTGGATAGGAACCCAAAAGTTTAAACAAAGTACATTGTGATTTTACTTTTTCGAGAAGTTCTGCGATTTTTGGATCTTCTTTGTGACCAATAAAATCGACAAAAAAATGGTATTCCCATAAGTTTCGTTTTAATGGCCTTGATTCAATTTTTGTTAGATTGATCGAAGCATCATTAAATGTTTTTAAAATAGCAAACAAAGAACCAGTTTGGTTCGGAATAGAAAACACAATGGATGTTTTATCTTCTTTTGTTTTAGGTGATTCTGTTTTGCCAATCACAAGAAACCGAGTGGTGTTTCCCGAATAATCTTCAATCCCTTCTGCAATTATATTTAAATTATAAATTTCGCCAGCTATTTTGGATGCAATGGCAAGGCCGTCTTTTCTTTCGGATACTAACTTTGCCGCCATCGCAGTAGAAGAAGTATCCACAACTTCTGCATTTGGAAGATTCGCAGAAATCCAATTGCGGCATTGTTCGTTTCCGATTCGAATTCCATAGATTTTTTTCACAAGAGAAAGGTCTGATTCAAAACCGAGTAAAGAAAATGAAATCCTTTGGTATAACTCTGAATAAACGAAAAGATCAGTTTCTAAAAACATATCCAAGGTGGAACTGACTTGGCCTTCTGTGGAATTTTCCACAGGCACCACTCCATAATCCAACTTACCTTCCTCCACCATTCGAAACACATCTGGAATCGAAGTTTGAGGAACTGCATCAATGGAACTTCCAAATTTAGAACGCATTGCAGAATGAGAAAAACTTCCTTCTGGGCCTAAAAAACCAATCTTTAACGGGTGTTCTAAGGCGATGGTCCCAGACATCATCTCTCGGTAAATTGCCCGAATCACAGAAGAAGGAAGTGGCCCACCTGATAGTTTTGTAACTTTTTCATATACATCTTTTTCACGATCCGGGCGGTAAATTGGTCCACCGGATTCTTTTTTAACACGGCCAATCTCTTGTGCGTAACCAGCCCGTTTTTGAATGAGAGCAATGATTTCAGTGTCTAATGAATCGATACCAGCACGGATTTTTTTTAGTTCTTCTTCTGCACTGCTCATTTAAGACCCTTCTTGTAATTCTTCCGGTAGTGTGCTTGTATCAAAATCAGGATTCATTTCTGTTTCATCAGTCACAATAATGGATTCTGGTGTGAATTCTTCAAATTTAAGTTCTTTGACTTCCACAGGTGTTGGAAGGTCTGTGAGTTTACTTAAACCAAAGTGTAACAAGAATTCATTGGTGGTTCCATACAAAGTTGGTCTTCCAGGAACTTCTTTTTGTCCCACGGCTTTCACCAGTTTTTTGGACATAAGACTTGCTACCATAGCGCGAGAAGATACTCCTCGAATTTCATCCAGTTCTGTCAGTGTGATGGGTTGTTTGTAAGCAATGATGGCAAGAGTGTCTAAGGTTCCGCGAGAGAGGGTTTCTCTTTTTTTATCCTTAAAGATATGTGCTAAGATTTCGCTATATTTTTGGTTGGTGATGAACTGGTATCCACCGGCGATTTCTCTTAATAAAAAACCACCTTCTTTTTCTTGGTAATCTAATATCAGTTCGTCGAGGAGTTCCCGGGCTTCTGTTTTTTCGATCCCAGCAGACTTGGCAAGCGCAGACAATTTGATTGGATCTGAAGATAAAAAAAGAAGCGCCTCAAGAAGGCCCTTAGTATAAGTTCTTTCTTCCAAATGAATCTAAACCTTGACTATTTTGATTTCTCCGAAAACTGCATGTTGGAGGACTTTGCAAACTCGGATTTTAACAACTTCTAATACGGCAAGGAAGGCAGCGACGATTTCTTTTTTTTCCGGTTTTTCTGTTTCAAACAAATCCATAAAGTGGATTTCCCCGGTTTTTTCTAAAAGGCCCTGTAAATAGGCCATTTTGTCCTCTACGGAGTATTGGCTTACCCCTTCATAGATGGGGACTAGGTCCTCAATTTCATTGGAAGACTCTTGCTCCAAAATCGAATTGAAAGCGGAAATTAAATCCACAAGGCTTACATCCAACCATACTTCGGTTTCATCCAAAACCTGATTGGTTTCCCGGGTAAACATTCCTGCGGTCAACCTGTCCAGTTCTGCCAGACGTTGCCCAGCCATTTGAAACTTTTTGTGTTCGAGTAATTTATCTACAAGTTCTTTGGGAAGAGGCGGGTCATAATCCTCTTCCTCAAAACCAGGATCTGGCAATAAGGCTTTGGATTTTAAATACACCAAATGAGATGCCATTACGGCAAACTCAGAAGTAAGTTCAATCGATAAGGACTGACTGGTTCTCAAAAATTGAATGAAATCGGATGTGATACGCGAAAGGGAGACTTCAAAAATATCAACCTTATAACTATCAATCAGAGACCATAAAACCGTTAAAGGTCCTTCTGTCAGTCCTCCGTCCTGGTTTTGCCACCGGACGATAAACTCCGGGGTCCTAGACACGATTTATAAACCTAGTGCTTTTGCTGCAGCTTGTTGCAATCTTTCAGGAGGGAAAGGTTTCACAACAAAATCCTTCACACCCATCTTAATTGCTTTTGCTAGTAAATCTTCCTGACCAAGAGCCGTTACCATAATGATCTTAGCGGATGCATCAAATTTAATGATTTCCTTTGTTGCTTCGATTCCGTCTTTTTCACGCATGGTAATGTCCATAGTCACTAAGTCCGGTTTGAGGTTTTTGTATTGTTCTACCGCAATATTACCGTTCTCAGCTTCACCTACGATCTCGTGACCCGCACCAACTAACGCATCTTTTACGAGCGTTCTCATGAATTTTGCATCATCTACAACCAAAATTCTTGCCATGTTAATTCCCTCTCGACTTTAATAATTCAATCATTTTTGGTACCAATTCATCCACTGGAAGAACAAAATCAATTCCTCCCAGTTCTACTGCAACACGGTTCATTCCGTACACTACGGATGTTGCCTCATTCTGCGCCAGAGTGATACCACCTTTGGCGTGAATGTTGGTGATGGCCTGTGATCCATCTTTGCCCATACCAGTCATGATCATGGATAAAAGATGGTCCCCACCGTAAGCTTCCACCAAACTATCAAACAATACTTCAATCGAAGGTCTATGCCCATTGACCTGACCTGTGTGGTGCAGTTCAATGAAATGATCCTTTCCTTTTGTGATCACAGTCATCTGGTAATCACCAGGTGCAATGTAAGCAGTTCCAGACTGAACCAAGTCACCCTGCTCTGCTTCTTTCACTTGTATCTTCGACAAGGAATTCAATCTATCTGCAAATGCCTTGGTAAACCCTGCTGGCATATGTTGCACCACAAAGATTGGTTTTGCAAAATCTTCCGGAATCCCTGCAAAGACTGTCTGCAATGCTTTTGGTCCTCCCGTGGAGGTCCCAATTCCGATAGCGTCTACTTTGATCGGTTTTTGAAAACTTTTATTTAATTGGCGTTCGGTTCTCTCGGGCCTTAGGAGAACTTCGATGCTCGGCTGCTTTGAATCAGAAAACCCTTTGATTTTTGCGGACAAAACCGCAGCGATGTCTTCCGGGGAGAACTGGTTTCCACTGGAAGGTTTGGGAATAAAATCAACAGCTCCTAGTTCCAAAGCCTTAAATGTGGCATCTGCACCATGTTGGGTCAGCACCGAAAGCATGATCACATGGCTTGGCAGTTTTAATTTTTTAATTTCTGCCAATGCAGTAAGCCCATCCATGATCGGCATTTCAATGTCCAAGACGATAAAATCAGGTTTTAACTTCCCAGCCAAATCAATGCAGTCCATCCCGGTTTTGCCTGTGGCAATGACCTGCACTTCATCCTTTTTGGTGAGAGCATCACTCAGGATATTTCTCACGAGAAGTGAGTCGTCAATGATGGCAACGGTTGGTTTTTTATTCATGATTTATGAATTAAATCTACCAGCTCATCAAAATCTGGTAGGAATACCAAAACACCGATTAGGTTGCTACCTTGGTGATTAAATTCCGTATGCATGGACAAAAATTTTGTTCTTTCCGGTTTTACAATGTCGATCACATCCATAAAACTTCCGGTGATCATCTCTGGAACTGAAGGTAAAATTTCTTTTTTCAGTTTATTCGATAGGGAGTTCATTACGCTGGAACAAACGATATTGGAAATTTCAGATAAAACAGAAACCATATCCTCTGATAGTTTATGAATGCTTCCTTCTGCATACTTGGCATCTTCTGACCCAAGTAACTCTTTTGCAATTTCCGATCCATTTTCTTCAGAAAACATCATAAGAAGGTTTCCGTTGAGATCCCCTGTCATACGGATTTTCATTCCAAAAAACTGATCCATAGAATATCGGAATTCTTTCGCCAACCCTTCTCTATCGGTCAGTTTGATTTCTGGAATAAAAAGTTCCACTTCTTTACCAACTAACTGAGAGAGTACGACACCGGCATTCATCATACCAGTATTCACAATATTTTCCAGCTTTTTGATATCTTTGGAAGACATGATCTCATTAATCGCGTCGGAGTTCAAAGCAGCCACTTGATTCAAACGTTCTTCTTTTTGTTCCACAAAACCTTTGATGATTTCCGCGGCTTGTTCTCTTTCGGTTAACTTTACATTTTCGATTTTTGCAACATCAGCCAAACGATGGATTTCATCTGTTTTGTGATCGATCACAAGTGTTGCTGTAGCCGATTTAGAAGATTCACCAGAATCCCCATTCACTTCTGTTTCTGTTTTGATCACCTCAGTAGTGATTTTCAGATTGGTGACAGGTTCTTCCGCAAAAACTTCTTCTTTTGGAACAATCACGTGTTTTTCAATTTTATGTTTATCTTTTTTAACTCGTGATTTGTCTTTGGCACGTAATTCAATCAACTTCGCATTATAGCGGTTTGTTGGGTGATTGGATTTGAACATAAACTCAGAATCAGACATCTCCAAAGAACGAATGGTAGAGGCCCTCTTCATCATTTCACCAGCAACCAACTTGTCAGACCAGTCCACTTTATCTGCGGCAATTTCCACAAGACCAGGAATGTCCAAAACCAGGATAATGGTTCCATCTCCCATAATGGTGGCACCTGTTAGACCTTGGATGTCTTTGAAGTTTTTACCAAGAGACTTGATGACTGTTTCATGTTTTCCAATCAAATCATCGACCATAAAACCAAGTTTTCTGGTTTTGTAGTTCACGATGACCACAGGAACTTCCACCATATCTTGTTTATCAGCAAGGCCAAGGATACGATTCAAACGATAGATTGGTAGAACTTCTCCTCGTAAGTTGATGATTTCGTGTCCTTCCAAAGTAGTGATTTGGTCCAAATTGACCTTGATGGTTTCGGAAACTTCGGAAAGGGGGAAAGCATACACTTCTTCTTCCATAATCACAAGGATGGATGGAATGATGGCAAGTGCTTGTGGGAAAGATAAGGTGAAGGAAGATCCCTTCCCTTCTTCGGAATGGATGAGAATTTTACCTTTAAACTCTTCAATGAGTTTATTGACTACGTTCATCCCCACACCGCGACCAGAAATATCGGAGATTTTATCAGCAGTAGAAAAACCTGGCGCAAAGATAAACTGGAAGATATCGGATTCAGAAAGGTTCTGTGCATCGGTATCACTCACAAGTCCACGTTCGATGGCTTTTTTTAGAATCTTATCTTTGTTTAATCCCTTTCCATCATCCCGGATTTCGACAAGGATATTGGATCCACCTTGGTAGGCATTCAGCTCCACAGTTCCTTCTTCTGGTTTGCCGGCCGCTCGTCTTTCGGAAGGAGACTCAATTCCATGATCGACTGAATTACGAATGAGGTGGATGAGTGGTTCCCCAATGGCATCGATTACTTTTTTATCTAGTTCTGTGTTTTCACCACGTAATACCAGATTCACTTGTTTGCCTGTTTCCAAAGAAAGATCACGAATGAGCCTTGTGAACCTGTTGAATACAGATCCAATCGGAACCATTCGGATATTCATAATTCCGGTTTGTAGGTCTTTGGAAATTCGATTGATTTGGTCTATTTTTCCTTTGAGTTCATTGAATAATGAATCTTCACCGAATTGCGCCACTAAATCATCATAGATTTTTTGGAATCCGGAGTTGGTAATGACAAGTTCCCCCACGTTATTCATGAGTTGGTCTAGTTTGTCAGACGATACCTTAATGGTTCTCATCACAACTTTAGAATCTGTGACCGCCTTTTCAAAGTTAGCAGATCCTTTTGTTACCTGTTTTTCCTCTGAATCAGAATGTGTGGACATTGTGTTTGTGGATGAATTGTTAGAGGCATCAGTCTTTTTTTCAAGAGCTTCCATTTCTGTTTCGGGAAGTTTAATTTCTTCTACAGAAAGCGTATCCACCATATCGATATTACACTGCACATGTAATTCTTGTCTGTTCAGTCTGGTGACGGTGACAAAGGAAAGTGCGAAACTTCCTTGGCCATTGTCCAATGCATCTTCAGACGGATTACATTTAATGATGACACCTGATTGTTTCACCGATTGCAAAATCAAAAGAAGTCTCAAATTTTGCATAGGTGTTTCGTCTTTTAATTTTAACTGAACAGAAAATGCAGTTAAATCACTGTCCTCTTTTAGGGACTGACGGATTTCAGAAATTTCTTCCTCATTTAAGGTGATCGATGATAAAGAACTTTCTTTCGATGTTTTGGCCTCGCTGGGTTTGGAAGTTCCAGATTGAGTTGGTGAGGCTTCATAGTCTTGAAGTTTTTTAATCATGTCTGTAAAAGGAGTTTCCACCTTTACACCGTTAGCAACACCTTCGATCACTTGTTTGATTAGATCAAAACATTCAAACAGTAAATTAACAAGTTTAACGTTGATTTCTAAACTACCTTCTCGAATTTTTTGGAGAAGGTTTTCCATCGTATGGGCTAAGTCGGATAAATTGTATAAACCGACAAAGGCAGAAGAACTTTTTAAAGAGTGTGCCGCACGAAAGATGTCATTGATGATTTCTGGGTTTTCATGGTCTTTTTCGAGTTTTACCAAATTGGAATTTAATTCCTCAATTTGGTCCTCAGATTCTTCCAGGAAAACTTCTGTGTATTCGCCTAAAATTCCAGCCAATGTCGTATCCCTTTCTCGTTACTTTGCGGATGAAACAAAATCAACAATTTGTTCCAAATCCAAATTCAAAATCAAATGGTCTTCGTATCTAGATACCGACTCAACCATCTTACTATAGTTTAACGACAAGTCATCCGTTGTATAACTGATAAAATCTTTTTGGATTTTGACAACTTGTTTGACCTCATCAACGAGGACACCGATTCTTTTTTCATCTAACATGATGACAATGATCCTTGAAATTGGAAAAATTTCAGAATCGGCTCCATGGAATCTTTTTTTCAAATCCACAATGGGAATGATCTCTCCACGGAGGTTGATCACACCTAAAATGTAATCATCTACATTGGGAATCCGAGTGATTAAAACTGGTTTTAAAATTTCATGTACCAAGAGTAAACGAATTCCGAAAAATTCTTTATCAATGGTAAACGTAAGGAACTGTTCCAAGTCTCCCAGATCGGACTCTTGTTCCATTTTGGTTTTTTCCGCCAGGGATGTGAGTAATGTTTCTTGGTCCATATGCTACCTGGAATCGTGTCAGAATCCTTCACGGATTCAATCTAAAAACGAATGAATCTGAGTTTCCGTAATCATTTTTCCTATTTTTAAATCGTGATTCTCTGCAAGAAATGGGACGGGAAAAAGTTTAGAAAAACTAAGTCCTACAGTTTTCTTTTGGAGAGATTCTGAATTTAAAATGCGATCGTAATACCCACCACCTCGACCCAACCGGTATCCTTTTTCATTGAATCCGAGGGCCGGCACAAGAATCAAATCGGCATCCTCTACGGAGATCTCCTCATCTCCAATTGGTTCAAAAAGTCCCATTGCATTTTTTTCAAAGGAATAGGGACGAAGGAACCGAAGGTTTTTTTCTGCATTCATTCGAGGAAAATACCATTTGGCAGAATGTCTGGCTTCAATAAATCCAGTTGGCCTCGGGAGAGGACAGGACTCAATGATTGGAAGTACGTCCACTTCGTACCGAAGGTCCGGTGCATATGTGATGATTTTTGATTTGCCTTGCAAAAGCGGGTACAATCGTTTTAAGATGGCCGCTTCATGGTCTTCCCGTTCAGGAAGGTTCGGGAGGTTTTTTTTTAGAATGTTCCTAGCATCTTCTTTGGAAATTGGATTCAAAAATGATCCCCAATGATCCCCTCTTCTAATAGAGAAATGATCTTCTTTGTTCGTTCTTCTAGTTCGGGATTTTCTTTTGCCTTTGCGGAAACATCTCTCATTTGAAATAATTCATCTGCTAAATTGAGAGCACAAAGCACTGCCAATTTTGTTTTGGATGCCGCAGGCAAAGCCTTCGACAATTCATTCAAACGAGATTCTACGTAATCAGCCACCTCAGAAATATATCCCGAGGAAGCCTCACCTACAATGGTATAAGTTTCACCAAAGATCTGTTTGGTTATTTTCTGTGACTTTGGGGCAGACTCTGCCATAAAATTTATTTAGGATCGTCTTCGATAATTAAAAAATCATCGTCGTCGTCAGCATCAAACACACTGATCGCTTCGTCATCGTCGTCAATGATGATGTCATCATCTTCATCGATTTCTACGGTAGGAACTTCTTCCTCTGATTCGACAACTAGTTCTTCTTTTTCAAAGGAAGCAGAAGCAGGAGGTTTTTCCAAAACATCTTCTGTTTGGAATTCTGATTCGTCTTCATCAAGTAAAATGATTTCATCATCTTCGTCTGTCACGAGGCTGGGAATCGCCGCAGTCCCTGCTGCAACCGCCGGTTCGACAGGACTAGAATCTGTGTTTGGTTGTGATTTGGGAGCCGAACTTCCTGTGGTAGGAAGTCCATCCAAACGACCAAGGAGTTGGTGGACTTTGGATTCCAAAAGTCCTTCCCTTTCGCGGAGTTGGTTTAACTCATCGTTTGCGTCTTGGAGTTGGGAACGAAGTGTTTTTAGTTCACGTTCCTTCTCCTCCATTGCGAGCTTCATTTGGTCGTTTTCCGCACGAAGGGATTCGTTTTCCGTCTCCAGGCGTGCATTTTCCGTTCTCAGGTCTTGGATTAACTCCAAAGCCTTAACAACTTTACTTTCTAGCTCTTCAATGGTTTCGATTTTTAACATGATAACAATCCGATGGAATAGAATAGCCGAGCCATTCTATTCCAATCAAGCACTAATTTACTTAGCGACTTTGGTTTTTTCTACGATGGCGTTGAATACTTCTTTGTGGTTGTAAGCAAGGTCAGCCAAAGTTTTACGATCTAAGTTGATTCCGTGTGTTTTGAGTGCATGGATGAATTTTGAATAAGACATTCCATTTTCTCTTACTGCAGCATTGATTCTTGTAATCCAAAGTTTACGGAATTCGGACTTCTTCTTTCTACGGTCACGGTATGCCCATTGACCAGCTTTCATCACAGCAGATTTTGCTGTTCTGAAAAGTTTTGAACGTCCGCCTCTAAAACCTTTTGCTTTAGCGAGAACTTTTTTTCTACGATTCTTATGGATGGTTCCGTTGACTGCGCGTGGCATCGTTTAACCTCCGTAAGGTAGAAGTTTTTCTACACGGTTATAATCGGTTTCATGGATGAGGTGCATTCCACGGCTTTGGTGTTTCATCTTAGGAGATTTTTTCTCTAAGATATGTCTTCGGAACGCACAACCGCGTTTAATTTTACCAGACTTGGTAAACTTAAAACGTTTGGCTGCTGCCCTGTTTGTTTTTAGTTTATACATAGTTGTTTTTATCCTTTAGTTTTCTCACTAATTGGGTTCATCACGACCACTATCGTCTTTCCGTCGTGTACCGGCATTTTTTCGGGAGAGGCATGCTCTTTTAGGTCCTCGACAAACCGGTTAACAATATTCATTCCAATTTCAGAGTGAACCATCTCTCTGCCTCGGAATCGAAGAGTCACTTTTACTTTATCACCCTTTTGCAAGAATTCTAAAGCATGACGCTTCTTAATCTCGAAGTCATGGTTATCAATCCGCGGGCGGATTTTAATTTCTTTCACCGTGACAACGTGTTGTTTCTTTTTCGCTTCTTTCGTTTTTTTAAGAAGTTCGAATTTGTATTTTCCAAAATCGATCAACTTACAGACGTGAACATCTTGGTCTCCCGAGACTTCCACCAAATCAAGGTTAGCTTCCTTAGCTCTTTTCAGAGCTTCTTCCAGAGTAACGATGTCAGACCCTTCGTCAGAGACGAGTCGGATCGATGCTACATTGGTAATTTGTTCGTTAATTCTGATGTGGGCGAATTTATCTTGGTTTGGGTTCCCTCTAGGGTTGGGCCGTTTCTGCATTCAGTCTCCGAAATTTCTTTCAATTTCCAATTTCGGATGAAAAACGAGGCACGCAAGTACATTTCTTTGGGAATTGCGTAAGGAAAGGAGTTAAAGCGAGCCGGAAGGACCTTCCCAGACAACCAGTTCTAAATACAAGGAGGGAGACTCTAATAACTCTGGCAAAATGGGAACCAGAGAGACCAAATCCCCGTGATTTCCCATTCCCATACAAGACCCGCCATGGAAAAGTCGGCCATCTTGCGTATAAATGGCATATTGGATCAAATGATCGTGGGTTTTGGCAAGATGTTTTGGTGATTGGGACTGGACAAGTGCCAGGTAACTAAGCCCTTCACTTTTTCGGCGCTCCAAACGAATGCGGACGCGGTTTTCTTTCGTGAGAGGTTCTGTGGCAAGAAGGAGGTCTCCAACACCTGGGTTCCATTTTTGGAAACTATAGGAGCCAACCACTCCCCCCTCCCGTTTCCATTCGTATTTGGTTTCGGGTTTTGGCTTCCTTTTGGAAAGGATCTGGGTTTCTTCTGGCCTTGGATCTTCCCAACCGTAGGAAGTAATCCCCACAGAGGCTCTTGCAATTTCGGTGATGGGAAATGGAAATCGGCTCCAAAGCCCTGGGATATCGTAACTTTCCCAAGGTTGGACAATATGTTCGCTAGTCTGGCAAGAAAGTAGGCGATTTTCTTTATCGTAAAAAGCCGCAACAACATAGAGCACCACAGGAGTATCCCCTAGGTTTTGTCCCCCGGTAATCACAATGCTTGGACAATCTAACTTTAAATCACGACCAAGTCCATCGACAAACTGCATAGGACTCACCTTCCAACCCACAGTGAGTCCATCCGCATAGGGAAGGAGCTGCATGGGAATGGCATCGAACGCATCACGGGCATCATACGGTGGATGGATGGGAAGATCCAAATCGTAAATGACCGGACTGGTTTGTTTGGTGATGATTAGCTTTTGAGGCACTGGAGGGAGTGTAGATCCCCCCAAGTGTTAGTCAAGAAATTTCTTTATTTAAAGATCCCCTTTCAAAAGAGAAAGAAATCCATCTCGAGAAACTGTTTCTGTTTTCTCTTCTCCCATCTTTCGGAAGGAGATAGAACCTGATTCTTTTTCTTTATCACCTAAAATCAAAGTGTAACTACTTCGTTTTAGGATGGAATCCCTAATTTTACTACCAATCTTTTCATTACGAAGGTCCATCTCGACTCGGAAACCTTGCATTACCAAATCTTGATATACTTCTTTAGCATAATCACTATGTACTTCTGCCACAGTTAAGACACGAATTTGTGTCGGATTTAACCAAAGTGGGAATTTCCCTTCGAAGTGTTCGATGAGGATTCCAATGAACCTTTCCAAAGATCCGTAGATAGCTCTATGGATCATCACTGGTGCATGTTTTTTTCCATCTGAAGCAGTGAAGTCGAGTTCAAAACGATTCGGCATAGAGAAGTCAATTTGTACGGTTCCGCATTGCCATAACCTACCTAAGGAATCTTTAATATTGAATTCAATTTTAGGTCCGTAAAAAGCACCGTCCCCTTCTTTGATTCCGTATTCGATTCCTTTTTTCTTCAAAGCATCGTGTAATGCTTGTGTGGCGAGATTCCAATCTTCATCACTTCCTTGTGATTTTTCTGGCCTTGTCGCAATAAAAGTTTTGAATTCAGTAAATCCAAATTTTTTATACACATCAAAAGTAAAATCAATGATATCCTCGACTTCGGATTCTACTTTTTCTAACGGTGCATAGATATGCGCATCATCTTGTGTGAATGCTCGCACACGAAAAAGTCCATGAAGAACGCCCGACATTTCATGGCGATGTACATTCCCAAGTTCCATAAACCGAAGGGGAAGTTCTCTGTACGAGTGCATATGGTATTTGTAAATCAAACAACAACCAGGACAGTTCATGGGTTTCACTGCAAATTCACTTTCGTCGATGTCTGTGAAATACATGTTCTCTTTAAAATTGTCCCAATGGCCTGATTTTTTCCAAAGAGAGGAATTTAAAATCGCAGGGGTTTTGATCTCTTGGTATCCACGACGAAAACATTCTTCACGGATATAAGAAGCAAGAGTGTTCCAAAGAACCGTACCCTTTGGATGCCAAAACGGAAACCCAGGAGCTTCGTCTTGGAAACTAAAAAGATCCAATTCTTTACCCAGTTTTCTATGATCTCTTTTTTTGGCTTCTTCAATGAGAAAGATATATTCGTCTAACTGTTTTTTGGTGGGAAAAGACACACCATAAATACGAGTGAGCTGTTTGTTTTTGGAGTCCCCTTTCCAATACGCACCAGAAATAGCAGTGAGTTTGAAAGCTTTGAGTTGGCCAGTGCGGGCCACGTGAGGTCCACGACAAAGGTCATACCATTCCCCTTGTCCGTATAACGAAACAGATGCGGAATCGAATCCTTGGATGAGTTCTACTTTATAAGGTTCGTTTTCTTTTTTAAACTTTTCGATAGCTTCTTCTTTAGAAAGTTCCCAACGTTTGACAACGAGATCTTCTTTGACTATCTTTGCCATTTCAGCTTCGATTTTTGGAAGGTCCTCAGGGGTTAAAATGATGGTTCCAAAATCAATATCATAAAAGAAAAATCCAGGACCATTTTCAATCACTGGGCCAACAGTCAGACGAGCCTCTGGCCAAAGCCTTTGGACAGCCATACCGAGTAAGTGGGCAGAGGAATGATGGAAAACTTCTTTTCCTTCTGTATCATCAAAGGTGAGAAACTTTACTGTGGTGTTCGTCGTAGGAATATAAGAAAGGTCAACGGTGCGACCATCGGACAAAACAACGGCTAAAGCTTTCTCTTTCAAGAAAGGCAGTTGGGCTTGGATGAAATCAGAAAAGGATTTACCCGATTCTAGTTCCTTGGAACTTCCATCTGGTAGTGTGATTGTAAGTGCTGCCATAATTCTTTACCCAGGTTTTCGCAGACACATTCTCCCGAAAAGTAAAGTTTTACCAGAGTCTACCAGATTCCAATGATTCTGTTATTTTCTTAAAACTATCCTCAATGGATTCTTTCCGGCCAAACCCGCCAGCTTCTTCTAAAACAATAAACCCGTGTAAGAGAGAACGTAAAATCCGAATCCTATGGACTGCTGTTTCATCCAAGGCTTGGAACTGAAAGACTTCCATGCAAGTTTCCAAAATCCTATCACCCATGGGTTTTAGTTCAGGATCGGATTCTGTCGATTCAATGGTTAAAGGGTAAACATGGGGGTGAGACTTCGCAAAACTTCTGTAAGTATTTAAAAATTCGGAAATTCCTTCGGATCCACCATTCGAAGTTTTGGACTTCAGAGAAAGCCTATCACCTAATATTTGCAAGGACCTTCTTTTCATTTCCCTACGCACATCCTCTAAATCGCGGATGTGGTTGTAAAGTGAGGGTGTACGGATACCTAAATTTTCCGCAAGTCCTGCCAGTCGAAATTCAGAAAGTCCCTGGTCCATCACCAAGTCCCAAGCAGAATCCAAAACAAATTCTCTTGTGATTTGTGTTTGGCCTTTTTTGGGTCTACCTGGTTTGTGTTTTATTTTTTTTGCCATAACAGTTCTACATCGGATGCAAATCGAGAAGGTTCTTCCACAAAAGGATAATGACCAACGTCTTCATAAATTTTGACTGATCCATCCAAAGTTTTGGCGATCCATTCGGCTTCTTCTTTGGGGGAATCAAAATCGGGATCTTTGGAACCCATTACCACAAGGACATTGCCTGATGCCTGTGGCAAGTTTTCCTCACATTCCGTTTTGGGTGCAAGTAACATGGATCTAACAGCTGACATACGACCCTCTTCCTTTAGATTCATTTTTAATGTTTCAGATCTTTCTTTTAGATCTTTGGGTGGATGGACTGGAAATAAAGATTCATAAAAAGAAACCCAGGCACTTGGGCCCCAAGGTCCACGAAAGGCAAGATGGATGAGTGCCTTCATTCCAAAAGACATTGGTTCTATATCGCGAACGAAAGGACCAGAAAGAGCCAAACCCAAAACCCTAGTTTTTTCTTTCGAACGAATGTATACAGCCGATGCTGCGGTCATCGAATTTGCAATGATATAGACATTTTTTAAATCTTTCTCCCTGATAAATGCCAAAATATCTTCTGCTGTTTCTTTGGGTCCATAGGAAGAAAAACTGGAATCAGATTCTCCAAGTCCTCGTAAATCAAAACGATACACAGAATTCTCTTTGGCAAGAATCCTCGCAAGGTCTACATAACTTTCCTTCCTGTCTCCAATCCCTGGAAGTAAAATTAAATTGAGTTTGCCCTTACCTTTTTTTGTGTAAGCAACTCGGCCTTCATTTGTCTGAAAATAAAAAGTTTTTGCAGTAAGTTCAGGTGTTAGATCTTTTCCCCAAAGAAAGTAAGGGAAAAAAAATGGGAAAAATAGAATCATTTTGTGGTAGGTAATTTTCATAAAACTAATACTATTAGTTTATTTAACTAATGCAATTAGTTTTTACCAAAGTTTCTTTAAATGTAGATTTTTTTTTCTAAAATCGAAGTGTTTTCCCGCTTGCCCTTCCTTTTTGGCAGTTGGATGATTCAATAACCCGAAAGAGATTGGTGATCCATGTCCATTGTTACCTTCGAAGACCAAAAAGATTTTCCCCTAAAAACGAACAAACCAGGGGCCACCATCCTAGAAACTGCCTTAAAACACGAATATCCCCTCTACCATCTTTGCGGGGGAAATGCCAAATGCACCACATGTCGTGTTTTTATTACGGAAGGCCTTTCGCATCTCAGTACTCGCAACGATAGAGAACAAACTCTCGCAGATAGAAAAGGTTGGCCCTCTGAAATCCGACTCGCTTGCCAAACGGAAGTGTTTGGAGATGTCACACTGCGTAGGATCATAAAAGATAATAAGGATTTAAAAACGGTAACTAGCGAATCCAAATCTTCCAAAACAGGAGAAGAATGTTATGCGGTGATTCTTTTTCTTGATATCAAAGGATTTACAGCTTTTACCGAATCTAGTTTGCCTTATGATGTTGTTTTTGTTTTAAACCGTTTTTTTCAGGAGATGAGTGAACCAATCCTCAACAATGGAGGAGAAATTGATAAATTCATTGGAGATGGAATTTTAGCTTTTTTCCAAATTGGAAACAAAGAGGAGGCCATAAAAAACGAAGAAAGTTTCAAAAAAGCAAAACAAGAAACCATTCATTCCGCAATCCGTGCTTGTCTTCGTATGTTTGATCAATTGAAAAAATTCAATTTAGAAATGAAAGATAGGTTTAATTTTACCTTTGACATTCGCATTGGACTTCATGCAGGAAATGTCATTTACGGAGACATCGGCCACTCCGAGTACAAAAGCCAAACTGTGCTTGGGGATACTGTGAATGTGGCAAGTCGATTGGAAGCACTAAACAAAAAAACAAATACAAACTTTTTAGTCTCCGATGAAATTTATCATTTAATCGGCCCTTCTCTTTCTGTGAATAAAAAGATCATTACAAAACTTCGAGGTAAGTCAGAAAAAATGGCAGCCTATTCGGTGCTTGGTTTTAAAGTTTCGGATTCGATCCTCCGCATCCAAAAATCTTTTGATCATGTTTTAGAACACAATCCGCATTGGATAGAAGACTATACTGAAAAACTAAAAAGTTTTGTTGAAGAAAACTTACATCTTCATCTAAATTCAGAAGGATTCCCCATTCATTCTTCTGAATTTTTATCGGTCATCGAGTCTATAATTGAAAAGTTAGGAAACCGAAATTCTTTAAAAAAAGAAATATCTAAACTAACAAACATTTATGAGTCCATTGGTATCTCTAAAAAAGATTTTCCAAAACTAGTACCAATCCTTATTTCTTCCATTCGTGAAAATCTTCCTTCCGAGTGGAATGCCGATTTAGAATCAATCTGGAATCAAGTCACAATGGATCTCACCATCGAAACAATTGAATCGTAAAAACCTCCTTGCATTTAATTTAAAACTCTGTTTTGATAAGAGTTAAAAAATGCCTTTAGATAAAAAACGAAAACCATCCGAAAACTGGATGCGTTTAACAAACACCATACGGCAACTAATCCAATCGAAACAAGGACCAACTGCCATTCGTTATGGGATTATCCTAATCATCCTTGTGATTTTATTTAATGTATTCAATGTCATCAATAGTTATGTTGGCCGCGATTTTATTTCCTCCATTGAGAGGAAAAACACAACCGCCTTTTATACTAATGCTTTTCTTTATGCGATTGTTTTTATTATTTCTTCAGGTATCGGTTCCATCAATCGGTATGCAGAGGAAAGACTTGGTATCTTATGGAGAGAACAACTTACCTGGAAATTCACTGAAAACTATTTAACCGAAAGAACCTTCCAAAAAATCATTGGTGGCCCTGGCATCGAAAACCCGGACCAAAGGATTACCGATGATGTCAAAGCATTCACCACCACAACGATTTCTTTCACCTTACTTTTTATCGGTGGAGTGTTCTCTGCAATTTCCTTTTCTGGAGTTCTTTGGAGCATTAACCCTTTATTGTTTTTGGTGGCAGTCACTTATGCATTTTTAGGAACAATCTCCACCATCTTTCTTGGAAAATCGCTCATTCGTCTTAACTATGATCAATTGGATATGGAAGCAAGTTACAGGGCCGATCTTTTGCATATCCGCCAACATGCAGAGTCCATTGCTGTGACTCATAGAGAAGCGAGGATGTCCGTTCGATTGAAATCAAGACTTCGTAAATTAGTGAATAATTTTCGCAAACTCATTTCTGTAAAC
The DNA here is from genome assembly GCF_004770475.1 of Leptospira mtsangambouensis. NCBI lineage: Bacteria > Pseudomonadati > Spirochaetota > Leptospiria > Leptospirales > Leptospiraceae > Leptospira > Leptospira mtsangambouensis. Next base: position 190,743 of record NZ_RQHK01000015.1, on the reverse strand, counting down.
TTGCGACTTAGTTTTTTTACAAATAATTATAATTACTTCATTCAGATCATACCCATGCTCATCATCGCTCCCAGTTATATGAGAGGAGAAATTGAATTTGGAGTCATCACGCAGGCGGCTCTTGCTTTTACTACTTTACTCAATGCTTTTTCTTTGATTGTGACACAATTCCAATCCATCTCTGCTTTTTCTGCTGTGGTCAAACGACTGAATTCACTGGAAACAGCTATGTTACACTCAGAAGCAGATGAAAAACAAAAACGAGAAACAAATTATAGTTCTGATGAAATTAGTTTTGAAAACTTTACTTTATATTCCAATGACCGATCTAAACTTTTAGTTGATAGTTTAGATCTAAAGATCCAAAGAAGAGAACGTTGGCTTTTGACTTCACCAGATGAAACAGTGAAACTGAGTTTGTTCAGATCCATTGCTGGGATCAGCAATCACAGTGAAGGTAAAATCAAAAAACCGAATTTAGAAGAAATTCTATTTTTGCCAGAACAACCTTATTTGCCGCCTGGTAGACTCCGCAATGTGATTGTTCCTGCATACAGAAACCTCGATGTGTCCGATTCGGAAATTCTTGTTGAACTTAAAAAAATGGGACTTGAAACTTTGGTGCGTCGTTTTGGTGGTCTAAGAACCTTAAAAGAATGGAACGAAGAACTTTCGTTAGCTGAAAAGTACAAAATTGCAGTCATCCGTGTTCTTTTTGCCCAACCAAAGTTTTTGATTTTGGATCGTCCAGGATCAAGCCTTGGGAAATTTGAAATTTCAAAAATTTTAAAACTCTTTCACAAACTGGGAGTGACAACTGTTGTCATTGCCAAGGATGAAGAGACCGTTTTGGAATATGATCATCACCTGGACATTTCTCATTTTGGGAAATGGACCTTAAGTTCAACCACAAGAGCAGAAAAACATTGAAACAATCCATCAAAAACCAATCACAATTAAAATTTCAATTTTTATCCAATGGAAATATACATTCCATTCGTTTTGAAGATTTGTTTGTGAATCTTTATCTTGGAAATGAGATGGAGCCGAACATAAATAATCTTTTTTTACGAATCCATACAAAAGACGGATTGGTTTTATATCCCTTGTTTGGATCCAATACAAATTCCCAATTTCAAATTATTGATTCTTTTTATCTTTCCCAAGGAAAAATTCATGGATTGGATTGCAACTTGTCTTTGGAACTCCATCCAAATCTCCCTGCTTGGCGATACAAAATACAAATCACAAACAATAACAAGGAAACATTGGACTATGATTTGGTTTATGTGCAAGATATAGGAATTTGCGATTATGGTGCTGCTAGATTAAATGAATTCTTTGTTTGCCATTACATCCACCATGAACCGATCGACACAAAAGAATATGGTTATGGCATTCTTTCTAGGCAAAACGAAACCATAGCAGGAAAAAACCCAGCCTCTTTTTTGTTTAGCACAAGTCCCATTTCCTCTTTTGTTACTGATGGATTGGACTTATATCCAGATGGTATAAGGAAAAAACTTCCCGCAAAACGAAGACAAGGTGAACATTCGATCATTGGCCTTGAAAGACTAAAAACCCGATTACTTCCAGGAGAGTCAGAAGAAACATGTTTTTATGGTTATCTATTCGCTGACCTAAAAACCCTATCATCCTTTCCTGAAGTTCAAACCCTAATCCAAAAGATTCGAATGGGCTGGAACGAGAGTCCAAATTGGGGAACCGAAAATTTGCAAAGTTCGCAAAGTCTTTTTTCTTCCGCAAAACGAATCGAAGGTGAAACTGCCACAGAATCTGATTTAAAAACTCTATTTCCAAACGAATGGAGAGAAGTGGAATTTTCTCCTTCGGGTAAGATTCTTTCTTTTTTTACAGATGAGTCCACCCATGTAGTCTCAAAAGAAAAAGAGGCACTTTGTCTCAGACCTCACGGACAAATTCTAAGGACAGGGGTTCCCAAAGTTCCAGAGGAATCTTCGCTCACGGGAACTTGCTATTTTAATGGGATTTTTTTATCTCAACTGACAGAAGGTCATACGAGCATCAACCAATACTTATCACGTAACCATAGTTATCTAAATTTTTTCCATTCTTATGGATTTCGTATTTTTATAGAAGAGGATTCTGGGTTTGCCCTTTTGGACACACCTTCTTTTTTACGAATGGAACCTAACCAAATGGAATGGATCTACTTACTAGAAAAAGAAATTTTACGTATCCAGGTAGAGGCCACAAACGATCATCAATTTTTGATTCAAATGGCAACAAACAACACACAGGCGAAACAGATTTTTTTATCGTTTCACATTGCCCTTGATGGAGATAACGGAACTTTAGAACTCCCGCCTGTGATCACAAAAAATAAAACCAATATCTATATACAACCAAATCCAAATTCTCCCCTATTCCAAAGACTGGAAGGAAAAGGATTTCGAATCTGTGGAGAAGACCTCAGTGATTGGAAAGTTTCCGATGATTCACTTTTATTTTTGGATGGGAAATCAAGAGGACAATCCTATCTCACAGCAAAGATACAAGTACATTCGAACCTTCAGTTTTCGATCCAAGGAGATATGACTCCTTCTCTTAAACCCAAAACCAAAAAAGATAACCTAACGCATATTTTTTCTCTTACAAAGAATCTTCCAATAGGAAAAATCAAAAACCAGGAATTAGAAGTTTTCCACCAAATCAAAGAAATCCTTCCTTGGTTCGAACAAAATGCACACATTCACTATTTAAATCCAAGAGGACTCGAACAATATTCGGGAGGAGGATGGGGAACGAGAGATGTCTGCCAAGGTGCTTTTGAGTATTTACTTGCCACCGGTGATTTCGAATCCTGCCGAACACTACTTCTTACTGTATTTGAGGAACAAAATGAGGATGGTGATTGGCCACAATGGTTTATGCTCTATCCTCGTGACAAAACGATTCGAGCTGGAGATTCACATGGAGACATTGTATATTGGCCCATTCTTGCTCTCTCCACTTACTTAGAAAGAACAGGTGATCTTTCCTTCCTTGATCTTAAAACCAATGGAATTCATAGAAAAGAACAAAAAAAGATTTTGGACGCAGTGGAGAAAACAATTTCTCTCATAAACAAACGTTTGGTGGCAAATACAAACCTTCCTATCTATGGAAATGGGGATTGGAATGATTCCTTACAACCAGTAAAAGAAAATTTCAGAACTCATGCAGTCAGCACTTGGACTGCCGAATTACAATCGCTTACCTATCAGGCATTGATCCAAATTTACCAACAAACAGATGATAGAGAGAAAGTAGAATTTTACCAAAGAGAACTAGAGACCATCAAACAAAATATCAAAGAACATTGTATGGCGGAGGAAACCCTAACCGGTTTACGATACTTTGATGGTACCGATTCCCAAAAATTCTTTTTACATCCAAGTGATACAAAAACCGGAATCCGTTATAGCATCCTTCCCATGATTTATGGAATATTAGCAGAGGTTTTGGATCCCAAAGAGGCAGAGTTTCACCTAACCCTCATTAAAAATTTTCTAACTGGTCCTGATGGAGTTCGTTTATTCGATGCACCTATTCTTTATTCAGATGGAAATAACCTTGAATTTAAGAGAGCAGAAACAGCCAGTTACTTTGGAAGGGAAATTGGACTTATGTATACCCATGCCCATTTACGTTATTGTGAAGCGTTGGCCTATATGGGTAAGTCCGAAGATTTTTTTCACAACTTAAACTTAGTGAACCCCATAGGAATCCAAAAGAAGGTTCCCGCAAGTAACCATAGACAATCTAACTGCTATTATTCGAGTTCCGATGGTTTATTTTTTGATAGGTATGAAGCAAAAGAAAAATATAAAGATTTGTTAGCGGGCAAAATCCCTTTGGAAGGCGGATGGCGTGTTTATTCCAGCGGTCCAGGAATTTATATCAAACTAGTTTATGAATGTTTGTTTGGGATTCGTGTTTTTTTCGACGCCCTCGAAATAGATCCTATCCTTCCAAAAGGTTTAGATGGATTCGAATGGGATGTTCGCTTTTTAGAAAAAGATTTAAAAATCATTTACCGTGTAGAATCAGAAAATGCAAGTATAGAATCAGTCGATATGAATGGAAAACCAATCGCATTCCAGAGAGAAGCAAACCGCTACCGCAGAGGTTGCATTCGAGTAAAGTTCAGAGACTTGGAATTAAATTTAAAAAACGATCACAATCAATTGATTTTGACACTACGATAAAAAAGAAAAAACGTGTAGAGATTTTTTCCCCACACGTTTTCCGATTTTTCCTTTGAGGAAAGGAAGTTTTTAAATGGCGCTTTTTCCTTTTTCGCCAGTTCTGATTCGAATGACTTCTTCGAGAGGAGAGATAAAGATCTTTCCGTCACCGATTTTTCCATCCCCACTTTTTGCTGCTTTCAAAATTGCATCAACAGTTGGTTTTACGAATTCATCATTAACCGCGATTTCCAAACGAACCTTTCTAAGTAAGTTTACAGTGTATTCGTGACCACGAAAAACTTCTGTTTTTCCTTTTTGTTGTCCGTAACCTTGAACGTCAGACACTGTTAGACGATAGATTTCGTTTTTAGTTAATTCTGCTTTAACTTCTTCCAACTTATGTGGTTGGATGATTGCAATGATCATTTTCATAATGTTATACTCCTATTCCCTTAACCACGTGCTCGGATGTTGAAATCAGGGTAAGCTTCCGCTCCATGTTCCCCAAGATCCAAACCGCTGAGTTCTTCTTCTTCACCCACTCGGATTCCACCAGCAAGTTTCAACACAAACCACAATACTAATGAAACTACGAATGTGAAACCACCGATCGCAAGAATTCCATAAAGTTGTGTTAAGATAGAAGGAACTTCTACTCCTGCAGGTGCACCTTCGTATCCAAAGATTGCAACAGCTAATGTTCCCCAGATACCACAAACTAAGTGAACAGATGTTGCACCAACAGGGTCATCAATTTTGATTTTGTCAAAGAAAAGAACAGATAATACAACAAGAGCACCAGACACTGCACCAATAATAGCAGCAGATGTAGGACTTACAATCGCACAGGGAGCAGTGATTCCCACAAGACCAGCAAGAGTTCCGTTAAGAATCATACCAAGGTCAGGTTTTTTCAAAATGATCCAAGCAGTCACAGTTGATGCAAGTGCACCAAGTGCTGCGGAAATATTAGTGGTAACAATCACATGTGCCATCACACTTCCGTCACCTACACCCATAGTAGAACCTGGGTTAAATCCAAACCATCCGAGCCAAAGGATAAGAGTTCCAAGTGCCGCAGAAGTCATGTTGTGACCAAGAATTGGTTTGATTCTACCATCAGGTAAAAATTTTCCTTTTCTTGCTCCAAGAACGATTGCACCAGCAAGAGCTGCCCAACCACCTACGGAGTGTACTACGGTAGAACCAGCAAAGTCATGGAAACCAAGTGCGGAAATCCAGCCACCACCCCAAACCCAGTGACCTGTGAATGGATACATAACTGCTACAAGGATAAAAGAGAAGATAAGAAAAGAATGAAATTTAATCCGTTCTGCTACTGCTCCAGAAACAATGGTTGCTGCCGTCGCGGCAAATACCAATTGAAAGAAAAACTTTGCAAGAAGAGGAACACCAGTCCAATTCATAGAGGAATACACACCTTGGTATGCGTCACCAATGGCAGGAGAATTATCAGCTCCACCTAAGAAAAAAAGACCTTCCGTTGCCATAAAGGGAGATCCGTCACCAAACATCAAACCCCAACCAATTGCCCAATAAGAGAATGTTGCAGCTGCAAAAACGATAAAGTTTTTTGCGAGAATGTTTACGGTGTTTTTTGATTGAGCAAAACCCGATTCAACGAGAGCAAAACCGGCATTCATAAAGAATACCAACATACCAGCGACTAGCACCCATAAGGTGTCTAAACCAACTGTTAAAGTTTGGATTGCGTTTGCGGTTTCTTGCGCCGGGTTCGCGACGGTTGCAGCTTCATCTGCAAAAAGGAACATCGGAACAACCAGGAGCAGGAAGGCGATTGATTTGAAATACTGTTTCATATTACCATGTTTCCTTTCCATGTTATTTGCTTAGTAACAGTGCAAGATTGGTACCCAAATTGAATTCCAGGGACCAGAGACTGGAAAAAAAACAATTCGTGCCTAAAAACCCTCCATTTTGTCTAAATTCTTAAGACAATTCGCAAGAATCTGATAGGAAAGGAATCCCAAACAAAAGACAATGTGATTAAATATAAAACATAACGTATTTTTATTACACAAATCTTCTGGACTTTGGCTTTAGTTTACTTAGGAAAAAAAGTAACCGAATTACCTTTTTCCCCCTCTAATAAAGGTGAATCAGGAACGAATCCGTCTCTGTAATGCCAACCCCATTCAGAACCATGGAAAGTACATCCTCTATTGGATGCAGGCCTACCGCCGCTTTGATTCAAACCATGCGTTTTCTTTTGCTGTCCGTCTCGCAGAGGAACAAAACAAAGAACTGATTGTGTATGAGGGATTACGTTCCGACTATCCTTGGTCTTCCGAGAGGATCCATAAATTCATTATGGAAGGGATGTATGATAACCAAACAAGAGCAGACGAGTTAGGCATCAATTATTGGCCATTTGTTGAATCTAAAACAAATCCCGCTCGTGGAATTTTAAAAGAATTATCCAAAAATGCTGCGGCAATTGTCACTGATGACTTTCCTTGTTTCATCATTCCTGAACAAACGAAAAAATTGGCCGGAAAAATCAACTGCGCTCTTTTTGCTGTGGATAGTAATTCACTCATTCCATTCTCTCGATTTGAAAAAGAAGCAAGTGCTGCAAGGATTCTACGCATTTGGATTCATAAAGAATTTTTAAAAGGAATCCCTGAAAGGGCAAAAGCAATCTGGAAAAAAGAAGATTTAAAAGGCCTTCACCAAAATTCGAAACCACCGAATGGATTTGGATTACCAAAAGAATTGAAACCATTTTTGAGTGCCTTTGATTTCAAAGACAATGTAATCCCCGCCAAAGATGTGAAAGGTGGTCGAAATGAAGCGCTTAAGATTTTAAAAACATTTATTTCAAAAAAAATAACAGAATATGAGACTGGTAGATCCAATCCGAATCCCCCTGACTTAACTGCAACAAGTGGCCTTTCTCCTTACCTACATTTTGGACATATTGGAATCGAAGAAATTTTCTATGCTGTTTTAGATATTTCCTCAAAAGGGAAATGGAATCCAGAACGTTTGAGTCACAAAAAACCGGGAGACCGAGAACATTTTTATTCTGAGTCAACTTCCGCCAATCATTTCTTAGATGAACTCATCACTTGGAGAGATATAGGATATTTATTTTTTTGGAAATCAAAACCTCAAAATATTAATTTAGATCATCTACCAGATTGGGTTAAAACTAATTTCAAAAAACACAAATCAGATACGAGAGAATATCTTTATTCCCTAGAACAATTTGAATCTGCCAAAACTCACGATGAACTTTGGAATGCAGCCCAAACAGAACTTGTCAAAACAGGAAGGATGCATAATTATATGCGCATGTTATGGGGGAAAAAAGTAATCGAATGGACAAAAACTTACGAAGAAGCCTTCCAAATTTTAGAACATCTCAATAACAAATATGCTTATGATGGCAGAAATCCTAATTCTTATACAGGGATTTTATGGTGTTTTGGATTATTTGATAGACCATGGTTTCCTGAACGAAATGTATTCGGGAATGTTCGGTTTATGTCTTCCGATTCCACAAAAAAGAAGTTTAAAATGAAATCCTATTTGGAGTATATTGGTGAACTGAGTGGGAACTCCGACTCACTTTTTCCATGACAGAAGAGAACCTACCGACTACATTTGAAGAAACAAAAACCAATTTTGATTCTATTTACTTTTACTTTGTCATTCTTTTTAACGACTCCATTCATGAATTTTCATATGTAGAAGATTGTTTGATGAAACTTTGTTTCAAAACAAAAAAAGAAGCAAAAAAAATTGCCATGGAAGCCCATACCAATGGGAAAGCAGTTTGTTTTCAAGGTAGTATGGAAGAATGTGAAACTGTTGCAGAGAATATGACAAGTGCCAACTTAACTGTGATTTTAGGTGTATGAAACAAATACAAGAGCAGATCCTCTCTGATTTAAAAAAAGAAGGAAACAAAGAAAAGGCAGAATTTTTACCAAAGTTCTTTAAAACTGGACCAGGAGAATATGGAGAAGGTGACAAGTTTTTAGGAGTCACTGTTCCCATCCAAAGAAAGGTAGCAAAAAAATATTATAAAGAGATCGAAATCCCTGCTCTCAAATCACTCATCACTTCCCCATTTCACGAAGTAAGATTAACAACTCTATTTATTTTAGTTCTTAAATTTGAGTCCAAGGATATCACTGAAAAAAAACAAAAAGAAATTGTTGATTTTTATCTCAAACATACAAGTTCAATCAACAATTGGGATCTAGTCGATTCAAGTGCCGATAAAATCCTTGGTGCCTTCTTATTTCAAAGACAGAGAGATGTCCTAAATAAATTTCATACATCGAAGGATCTATGGAAAAATCGAATTTCAATCTTAAGCACATTTTATTTTATTCGAAAAAATGACTTTAACGATACGTTACGATATTGTGAATCTTATTTAACACACAAACATGATCTGATCCATAAAGCCACCGGATGGATGTTACGTGAGGTTGGGAACAGAGACAAAAAAATCCTAAATCGTTTTTTACAATCTAACGCAGCAAAGATGCCAAGAACAATGCTACGTTATGCAATCGAAAAACTTCCAGAATCTGAAAGAAAATTCTGGTTATCCGCTAAGTAATTTTTGATTTATGCTCTGGGTTTTACTTTTGTCACAAAGTACACTTTGACCGGCTCCGACTTTCCCTTGAGGGAGAGTTCTTTGATATCTTCATATTCAATGTATTCACTCCCACCAGCAGCCAAATAAGCAGCTTCAGAAACTGCCACCTTTCCCGGAATCCCATGGCTTTCTAATCTAGCAGCTGTATTCACTGCATCGCCAATGACAGTGTAATCCATTCGTTTCACTGAACCAATATTCCCAACAATTGCCTCTCCATAATTGACCCCAATTCGCAACCGGAAAGTTCCAGGAGGAAGTCCTAAATCACGATTGATTTCTTCCATTTTTTTTTGCATATCAACAGCACAAGCAATCGCGTGGTAAGCATCTAATTCTGTTTGTTTTGGTGCACCCCAAAATGCCATAATGGCATCTCCAATGAACTTATCCAAAGTGGCTGAATAATGAAATATCAAATCAGACAAGGATTCAAAGATTGTGTTTAAATGATCAAGTACGACACCTGGAGGATTTTTTTCTGCAAAAGTGGTAAAACCAACGATATCAGAAAACAAAGTAGCAATGTCTCTCTCTTCGCCACCTAACTTTATATTATCGGCAACGATGGTTTCCATTACTGCTGGCGAAAAATACCGAGAGAGCCTATCTTTTTCTTCTCTTTGTTTTTCAACTAGTCTTCTAGAATCAATCATGTTCTTTACAATCGAAAGAGCAACCGACACAGAAAAAGCTGCAAAAGCATAATCCTTTAAATAAGTATGACTTGGATACCATTCCCATTGCATTTCAACAAAGATATCATTGAGTATCAGAGTGATGAAGGCTAAAAATCCGAGTGAAACTGTCCCCATAGAAGGGACTTTTCTTCCAAGGAAAATAATATAAAACAAGGCAACACCAAGTAATATAGTCACAAAACTCCAATAGATAAAAAACTTCGAAAGAAAAAACAAATTCGGAGAAAATAGAGCGACTACCATCGACAGAACTCCAGCAATATCAATGTATCGATTGGTGACAGCAATCCACCCGAATCTTACGTGGGCAAAACGAACGATAAAATTGAACAGTAAATGTACAAGTCCTATCCAAGCAAAATATTCTATTTTTTTGATCCAAAATCCATCACCAACAATTGAATAAATAATTTGGCTTTGGAACAAAGTATTCAATGCCATAAAGATAGAACCTAACGCAAAATAGATGGTAGCGTCGTCTTCATTTCTGAACAAAAATTGCCAGTATAAATAAAAACTTCCAAGTAACATGGTCAATACGATCACAAATATCTTTTTGAAATCGTTCCAATACTCTGCTCTCTCCGCATATTTTACAGATGAAATATAAAACTTATCATGTGATAAACCAGGGCTTAATGGATATTTTGCATACACACGAACTGCAAGAACATTAGGTTCATCTGTTTTGAGTTGGTCTATGGGAATCTGATAAAACCGAATTTTATCGGTGTAAAGGGACTTATCCTCTAATGCTGTTCCGACATCTGTATCTAAGTGGAGGCCAGTTCCACCGATAAACTTTCCATTCCAATACACTGCATCTGCTTGGCTGATTTGACCCAAACGAACTGTTAAATTTCTGGATTTAAATTTTGACCGAATGTCCTCTTCTGAAATCTGAATTTCTGTTCGATACCAAGCATATCCTTGGTAAGCACTTTGGAATTGAACAAAGTCAGGGAAATACAATTCCCCATCTCCGTCTCTTACTTTGTCCCAGGCCGTTTGGATTTGAAACCCAGAGATCCAACCATTTCGCGCAGATTCTTCCAAAAGAGGTTGGGCATGTGCAAAACGTAATGCTTTGGTTTGGCCATTTTCTTCATCTAAATATAAATCATCTTCTTTTTCTTCTGAGACGAGAGGAGAGTCTCCCGGTTTAAAACTCCACTTGTGAACTGTTTGACCAAAAGAAGTCTCTGACCTAAGGTCCAAAATTTGGTTGGTGAGCAAAACCTGGGCAGAAAGGGTTGAGAGAAATCCCGTAAAACTAAGGGTACTGAGAAATAAACAAAAGAGTCTTTTCGAAAAAACCATGTCGGAAATCATATTAAAATCAAAAGGAACTGGCAAGTATAAAACATTGGACAAAGTCATTGTGGAAAGTTTGGATTCCGATTTTTCGGGAATCGTCACAGCACCTAACGGAAAAAAGGTGAATGTTTTTTTTGCCTACCCTGGAGATGAATTAATTGTAGAGTATGTCAAACGAAGGCCAAGACAAAGATCCTTGAGGATCAATGAAACCATCCGAAATCACGACTGGAAATTAGTGAAATGTAATGTGTTTGGTGAGTGCGGAGGATGTACGGGCCAACATATCGACTACAAAGAACAATTAAACTTAAAACTGTCACCCATCATTGATGGATTCCAAAAAGACTTAGGTATTTCAATCCAATACATTCCTTCTGAACAAATTTATGAATATAGATCCAGAATGGATTTTTCTGTATTCCCTGGTCCCATCATCGGACAAAGGCAACGTGGAAACTTTCGAAAAGTTGTGCCAATTAGATCTTGTTCCATCCAATCCAACTGGGCAAACCAGGCCCTAAAAGACGTACAATCTGTACTCAACGAAATGCCAGAAATAATATGGGATCGAAGATCAGAAGAAGGCGGATTAAAATATCTCACGATCAGAAAAGCCCAAAACACAAATGATGGAATTTTGATTTTTACGTTTACCGATGGTTATGAATCACATCCTTCTATGGAAAATTTTCGTAAACTATGTTTAAATTCACTAACACAAGAATCCTTACTTTTTTGTTATAACCGACCGAAATCCGAAGTTTCAGCCTTTGGTCGTCCAGAAATTTTACGAGGGAAATCAACGTTTATTGAATCTGTCCTTGGTCGTTCTTTTGAAATCCCTTTCGATTCTTTTTTCCAACCCAATCCCAATGGTTTTTTACCAATCCTATCGTTTATTAAAGAACGTTTGCCAAAAACGGGAAAAAATCTAATCGATTTATTTTGTGGGAATGGCTTCTTTTCTCTGTTATACGGTGACTCATTTGAACATATAGATGGATATGAACTCACTGAGTCTTCAATTGAAATTGCTACCCAAACCTTCCAAAGAACCTATCCGAACAAATCTCATTCTTTTCAAATCGCCAATTTGTTTATGTCAATTGAACCATTAAAAGAAAGAGATAACGCAACTTTGATTTTAGATCCCCCTAGAGCGGGAGCCGGAAAATTAGTAAACCAGTGGATCAGAGATTTTGGACCGGAGTATGTCTTCTATGTCTCTTGTAATCCTTATTCACAAAAAGAAGATGTCTCAATTTTTCTTCCCCAATATGATTTTGTGGATGGAATTATCATAGACCCCTACCCGCACACTCCTCATACAGAATCAGTGCTTTTCTTTCAAAGAAAACCCAAATAAATTCCCTTCACCAATTTTAGAATTTTTCCGAAACTAGAAGGGAGGGTACTATGAAGATTCAAAAATCGATGATCATTCTTTGTCTGGCCATTTTAGGGCAAATCGGTTGTGCGAGTGTAATGGTTACCAATTGGTCTCCTGAAGAACCAAATTTTAAATCCAAACCAGTTCGAGTTTTTCTTGGTTATGCGACAGACGAAGAAGTATTCAAATCTTCAGGTGAAATCATTGTTCGCGATGCCAATGACCTTACAATAAAAAAGGCTTATGATTTTTTATCATTAAATCCGACTGCGATCAAAGCTCCAATCTCAATCCAAAGTAATTCAGAATGGATAGAATACAAAGGAGTTAGTTACCGAGGTTCTATTTTACTTAAACCTATCGAAGGAAAAGTTTTTATTATTAATTTAGTGCCGATCGAATTGTATCTTTTGTCTGTTGTTCCATCTGAAGTGAGTGCCTCTTGGCCCAAAGAAGCCCTGAAAGCACAAGCGGTTTGTGCAAGGACTTATGTTGTACGAGAAATGTTGAACCGAAAAAAACAAGAGTTTGATGTAGATACTTCTACCAATACACAAGTTTACAAAGGAAAAAATAAAGAACATAAAAATACATCTGAAGCAGTTTTTGAAACAGAAGGATTAATTTTGATTCACAAAGGACAACCCATCCAAAGTTTTTTCCATTCGAATGCTGGTGGGTATACAGAAGATCCAGTCAATGTTTGGGGAAGTCCTGTCGAATACTTAAAACCTGTTCCATCCGAATATGACAAAGATGGAGAACAATACTCTTGGGAAGAAAAATGGAAAACTGACTTCATAAATACCAACTTACGAGACTTAGGTGTTGGAGAAATCCAAGACATCCTTGTGACAAGCCGTTTCCCCTCTTCTCGTGTGAATGAAATGGAAATTATTGGAACTTCTGGATCCAAAAAAATCAAAGCAATTGAGTTTCGAAAAAAACTAGGTGCCACTAAATTGAAGTCCACACGATTTGGGATCCGCAAGGAAGACTCTGGAGATTATTTCGTAAAAGGACTTGGTTCCGGTCATGGCGTGGGAATGTCCCAATGGGGGAGTTTTGCTATGGCAAAAAGCCAATTCAACCACAGGGAAATCCTACAACATTATTTCAAAGGAATCGAATTCGCAAGAATAGTTGCTAGATAGTTGGGAGTTTTTAGTTTCCTTAGTCCAATGATTCTAGAATCTGACTTTAGGTCCCTATCCGAATGGCAACTGTTGAAGAATACCTTTCCAAAATCAAAGACCTGACGATTGTACCGCCAGTCTTACTTTCCGTACTTTCCCTAGATGATGACAATGAACTTTCCTTTGGGGAGTTGGAGAAAAAAGTCCAGTCTGACCAAGTGCTTGTCGCAAGACTTTTGAAACTGGCGAACTCACCTTTTTTCTCCAGAGGCAACCCCGTTGCGAATATGAAACAGGTCATCACTCGTTTAGGATTCAAAACAGTACGCAGTATGGTAGCGATGTCAATGACCGACTCGCTTTTTAGCCAAGGAAATTATAAAAAATTTCGAGATGAAGTTTGGGATCATTCCGTTGCAAAAGGGATCTTCGCACAAATTCTTTGTGAAGAAAAAAAATTAAAAAAAGAAGCGGAACTTGCCATCACATGTGGTCTTATGCAAGATCTCGGACGAATCGTACTCAATACCATTGACCGAACAAAATATGTGGAAGTTCTCACTGAATTCCAAACTTCAGATGTAAGTTTGATTTCCTTAGAGAAAAAATCTTTTGGTGTAGATTCTTATGAAATAGGAAGTGCTGCAGCCAAACTTTGGAAAATGCCAAATATTATTATTTCATCTATAGAAGATTTATCTAAACCAGTTGCAGAACAAACAGTTCTTGGTCAAATCATTGGATTTGCAGGTGTGATTGCAAAAGCCACTGGACACGGAAAACAAGAACCAGGTATGGAAGAAAAATTCGAAGAATACAAGTTGACTCTTGGTTTAGAGATTGAAGATAAAAAAGAATTTTTAACTGCAAAGGATCAAAAACTAAAATCAAACGAATTGTACCAGTTCTGTAGTACTCTTTAGATTCGATAAAGTTTTTTAATCTTTGTTATAAGTTAAATCGGTTTTACACTGAGGATTCGGTGTAAACCTTCCTTTCCTTTAATTTTTACAGGCTCTAATTCTTCGTATTTATATTTATTGGCATATTCCTCTGGTAAAAAATTATACAACCCCTCAGAAACATAAACTTCCATTGGTTTCGCAATTGATTCCAATCGACTTGCCATATTGACTGTATCTCCAACCGCCGTATAGGAGAGTTTTTGAAAAGAACCAACGTTTCCAACAATTGCTTTACCTGATGCAAGGCCGATTCCGATCTGTGGAACAAAACCATAAATTTGTTCCCATTTTGGCTGCCAAAGTTCAAAGACTTGCACCATTTCCACAGCACAATCTAAAGCATTTTGCCTATGGTCTTCCTGGAACACTGGAGCACCAAACAAACACATGATGGAATCTCCAATATATTTATCGATCATTCCGCCATAACCAAGAATCACTTCTGTCATCGCAGTGAAGTATTCATTTAAAAAAGAAATGACCTGTTCAGGTTTCATTTTTTCAGAAAGTGTCGTATAACCACGAATATCCGAAAACAATACAGAAACTTCCTGTTCTTTTCCTTTTTGATCAAGAGAAAGTGTATTGTTCATCAAACTTTCAACAATAACAGGATCTACATACATACCGAAAACATTTTGCATTTTCTTTTTTTCGGTTTCTAAATTTAATTTCTCTTCGTATTCTTTTTCCAGTTCCTTCTTAAATTTTTTGACCATCGTATTCAAATCTTGAATCTCTGTTTGGTTCATTCCATAAAGATCCTGGAATCTTTTTAAACTATCATCCATTTGAATCGAGACAACTTTTTTGCGATATATTTCTCGAAACAAATTGCGAAATCTATGCTCTAAAATATTTTTCTTTAACCGTCGTTTGCCGAAGTATTCATTAATTCCTAATTGAAAGGCTTGGATTGGGAGCTGTTTTCCCTCTGCTTTGGTAAACACAACAACGGGAAGTTCGGATGGACCGGCTAAATCCATAATCATTTCTAATATTGCTTCGGGTGAATCTTCTAATTCAGGGAATTGGATTTCAGTAATTAAAAGATCATACTGAGCTTTTTTGATTTCCTGAGCTCCGTTTTCGAAAACGGATCGCCAAGTTAACTCGATGTAATCTCCAAACCACTCACTGAGCAGTTGGGAGACGGTATCATACGATTTCTTTTGAGGTTCTAGGACCAGGACACGAACGATTTCTTCTTTTTCTAAATCCACGCACCTTATTTTTCATTCTCTAAAATTTTGTGAAGCGCCTCTTGAAACTGGAAGGAAAATCTTCCCATTAAAAGACGAAAACCTTGCAAAATGACGTCTGGTCTTGGGGGATCTCCTGAAATATAGAGATCCGGTTCTTTGGGTAACTTGCCCATTGGGTACAAACCACCGCTCACTGCCTCTGTTCCACAAGCGATGAGTGCTTTAGGTTCTGCCATCACCTCCCAAGCTGTTTCCAAAGGTGCTGCCATATTCTGACCAACTGGGCCAGAAAACACAATGGCATCGGCATGTTTGGGACTTGCCACACAACGAACCCCTTCTCTTTCCGAATCAAAAACCGAATTGAAAGAAGCATTTAGCTCTGACTCTACCGTATTGTTTCCAGCTGCAGCCACTTCACGATAGAGAAAACCTCGTTTCTTGGTCAATTTCTGAAATTGTTTTTGATTTGCAGTCAGTGGAAAAGGTAAGTCACTTACTTTTTTCATTCGGCCAGAAAGGTAAGTGACTTTCAATTCCTCACGATTTAAGGCAAACGTATAAATAAAACCTGAATCACGTAGTTTTCCTTCCGAACGTTCTGTACAAAGTCCACATTGCAAACATTTTCCATAGTCAAATTGGACTTCCGAATCTGATACAATTCGGATTGCTTTTGTCGGACAAACTTTTGCCGATTCTGATAAATTACCAGAGCCCTCTTGCATCTTTTTAGTAGGCACAGGAATTCCTCTACTTGCAGGATGGACAGGAGACGCTGTATTAAAATTTAATACATTCTTTGGGAATAAAAAACTTTTTAGTTCATATAGAAAATTCATAAATCAAACCCAACATAACTAAGATTAAATGATTTGTTGTTTAAAGGGAAATCACCTACCTGTTCTCCTCGAACTGCCAACTCCAAGGCATGCCAATTGAGAACGGAAGGATCCCGGATATAAGAGTTTTTGATCAATCCTTCAGAATCCAATTCCAAAGAAACAAGCAAAGGACCACGCCAGGCTTCAACAGCGGCTGTATAAATTCCGGCCTTGGCTTTCCCATTTTTTTCAATTGAGTTTATAGTCGCAGATTCATTATCAGACCATAAAGATTCCCAATCAATTTCATCCAAATGTGATTCCATCCAACCTAATGATTGTTCGATCTCTGAATAACGAATGTACATACGAGCCCAAACATCTCCATTATAATGGTGGTGTTCTTCCTGTAATGGTAAGGCTGTCCAACCAGGATAATCAGGATGATTGATTCTTAAATCGTCACCTACTCCCGCCATTCGTGCCACCATTCCTAAAAAACCATGTTTTTGTACATCCAATTCAGAAATAAAACCACAACCCTGCATCCGTTCTTTCAACGTAGAAACAGACAATGCTCTCAAAATTTGTGGACGAACTTTTTTAAAATATACCTTCTTTAAATTAAAAAAGGCATCTTTTGCTTGTTTTGCGGTAATACGCCGATTGACTCGAACCTTTCCCGGTCGAATTGCTGCTTTTCCAAATCGATTTCCAGTCCAAGTTTCCATAAGGCCAAGAGCAGCCCCGCGGTCCGTCACACATACTCCATACAAAGGATAATATCCAATATCTTCAGAGATACCACCCAAGTCTCCGATATGAACCGCAATACGTTCCAGTTCAATCAGAAAAGATCTAAACAAAGATACACTTTTGGAAACTGAGATTCCATACATCTCTTCATAAATTTGAGTAAATGCCTTCGCATAACCAACGCTAGTGTCACCAGAAATAGTTTCAGAAAAGGGCATCACCTCAGCCATTGATTTTCCGTTAATTTTCTCAGGAATGGCACGGTGTTGAAAACCCAATCGGATGGTTAAGTGGCGAATGACTTCACCTTCCACAACAAACCTAAAATGACCAGGTTCAATGATTCCTGCGTGAATGGGTCCCACTGCATGAGAATATGTTCCTTCATGAAAAGGGACAGAGAGTCCGTGGTAAGATAAATCTCTTACAATGCCCGTTTTTTGATGTAAGGAAAGATTTTTTCCTCTATTCTCTGATAAATAGTCTTCTTCTTTTAACTCAGAATAATCTTCTGCACCCATGTCTTGGCCAAATGCATGTCG
Source organism: Leptospira mtsangambouensis (assembly GCF_004770475.1). Lineage (NCBI taxonomy): Bacteria > Pseudomonadati > Spirochaetota > Leptospiria > Leptospirales > Leptospiraceae > Leptospira > Leptospira mtsangambouensis. The sequence continues at coordinate 173,027 of NZ_RQHK01000015.1, read as the reverse complement.
AACAAGCCAAACTGGATATTGAGGATCTAATAAAAAATCGATATTACTTTTTTTAGATCCTACTTCTTCTCGAACCATCTTTTGGTCGCGAATGATAAATTGGTGGTAAACACCATTAAAATTAGTAAGGCCTGTTATCTTTTCCATATATGCTCTGCCATCAAGTAAGTTAAACCGTATGTTCCAATTACTACGGTGAATAAAAAACTAAACCAAAAGAATACTAATCTAGTTTGGAGTATTCCATATACACTTGATTCAAAATTCCGGTTAGGCAATCGAACCAAAGGTAGTACTTTGTTGAGTGCAATAAAGAAAAAGACAGCCCCGATAATGGGAAACAAAAACAAAAAAAACATCTTTTGTTTGATAGCTATTTCAATGACTTTTAAATCCAAAACAAAAACTGGTGATAACGGAAAAACAAAAGCAACGAGTAAGGCTAGTAAATACATATATAAAGCTTTATGACTCAAAGAAGAATTTTCCAAAATCTGCGAAATATTTCTTTTCCCAGCATCCATTCGCAAAATCCCCATAGAGAGAAAAACCAGAAGTTTCACTAACACTGTAGTTGTTAATAGAAAATAGAAAACATCATCAGATACATCTAACCATAAAAACAAAGTCAACATACCCGTATGAAACAAGGCAACTTTCGCTGAAATTCTACGAATGTCCTCGCGAGAAAATAATATTAACGTAGAGTAAAGAATGGTTAAAATTCCAATAAAAAGAAAACCATTGGCAGCATTGATCATATGCGGATTGATTTCACGCTCCAATTGAATAAGAGGTCGAACAGCAAGAACGACACTTACCGGGACAAACGATGCAATCAATGAAGAAATTTGACTTGGACTCTCTGCATAAGTATCTCCAACCCAAAAATGATTTGGAACAAGTCCTAACTTTCCACTGTAACCATAAACAGTGAGTAAAATTCCCGTTTCAATGAGCAATCCACTTTGGCCAACTAACCCCTGTTTCAAACTTAAAAAATCTAAATTCTCCAAAGGAGTGGAAGCAAAAAGCAAAATAACAATCCCCAAAAATGCCAACCCAAGTGCATAGGAATTGATTAATAAAAATTTCCAACCCACATGAAAAGACCGTTCCGTTCCACTAGAAGAAATTAACAGAGCCCCGAACAAAGTTGATGCTTCAATTAAAATCCACTTGAGTACAATGTTATCGGTAAACCAAGAATAAAACAAGGAACCGAAAAAACAAATTTTCAAAAGACTCCACAACCAAATTCGAGTTTGTCCTTTTGTTGGCGCAAAAACAGAAACAAGAAAAATGATTACGAAGGCCAGAACGCCAGAAAAATAAAATAATTCTTTCATCATATTTTTCTCTCCTTTGTGTGCATGTGAGGAGAGAGTTGCAAAATCCCACCAGAGACAATGACAAGAATTGCATCTAAAAAGGAACCAAACTCTAGTCCTACCGGTAATCCTTTATCCAGAACCATAGTTAAAACAAAAATTCCATTTTCAAATACACAAAATCCAGCAATAAGAGCAAGCCAGTTCCGCCTAACAACGAAACAAAGAATTCCAACATATACGAGTAAAATTACGTAGATGAGTCCGATTTTATGAACAGGGATCGTGAGAACGGAAACTCCTTCTGTAATCTTCACAGCAAGAACCAAACCCAATACCATAAACAATAAAGTTGCTAAATATCCAAAGCGCGGGGCAGTACTCTCATTCATTTTTGATTTATTGGCTGTCCAATTCAAAACCCATGGAGTAAGGATTCCTTTGAACAAAACAACCATAACTATCAACGAAATTGCATGTGTCCAATCACCTTCGTGAGTTTGTAAAACAGGGAAAATCAAAAGAAACCCTTGGATACTTAAGAAAAAAATAATTCGACTGAGTCGGTTCTCTACTAGAACAACAACCCCGGTGAGTAACAACAATAGATAGATAAAATCGTATATCATAATAATCCTTAAGACAACTTAACCAAAGTGCCTAATATTAAAATTGCAATGAAAGTAAGTCCCATAAACTCAGGAATCCAAGTCCATTTCCTACGAACGCTATTTGATTCCCAAAAGCCAAGAATGATTGCAAGTAAGATGACCATTGGTGCAATCATAAGTTCACGAGCAAAACTATCCAAAACTTCGTTTTTAAATAACTTCGAATGTTCCAGTGCCAATTTTACAAGAAACACTAACAATGTGGAAAGTTTGATTGAACTTGCCAACTCAAAGACTCCCAACTGTTTTCCCGATGCTTCCAAAATCATTGCTTCGTGAACCATCGTTAATTCCAAATGTGTTCTTGGATCGTCGAACGGTGGCTTTGCGAGCTCTGCAAGAATCGCAATAAAAGACAAAGACAAAAAGAGCAGTCCAATCAATGCTCCTTGTGGACTTACTGAAATTTCAATATGAGACTGAGCTGCAAGTATCATCAAAATAAAAGTAGGTTCCGCCATCACAGAAAGGAGAATTTCTCTTCCCGAAGCCATACCCCCAAAAGACGAAGCTCCTTCCATCGCAAAACTCACGTAAGAGAATCGATACAAAGCCAGAAAAAATGGAATCAAAATGAAGGGCGCCCATTCAAACAAAACAACACTCCAAATCATCACCGAAGAAAACAAAGCAACTCTCGGAGCCAAATGAGTGAAATCTGATATATTTGTATGTGAAATAGGATTCTTTCTTAATGACTTATCCACTTCCCAAAAAAACTGTAAAAGCCGAGGGCCACGCCTTCCTTGTGCAAAAGCCCTCACCTTTCGGATAATACCCGTTAGTAAAAATGGAAGAACAAGAAACAAAACAAAAAGATAAATATAGTATAAAATTGAATTCATCTACAGACCTCCAAAATCGCCCAAAATCAAAAGTGAGAAGATGAAAATCAAAAACATAGAAGAGATCGCGAGATACTTACTCACATCTTCTTCTTTTGGATGATTCGTCGCCGATACAAATCGTGTTCCAAAACGAAACACGGAAGAAATCCCTTTGATCAGAAAAGAATCCACTTTTGATTCACCAGATTTATTTAAAAAATACCTTCCTAGGGAATTTCTCAATGGTTCAGAAAAAACAGATGTTGGTATGGAGAGTTCATGACCACTATAACCTCCTCCACAATCCCAGTTTTTAGTTTTTTGTTCCCCATATTTTTTTAACTGATAACGATCATACAAACGGAAAACAAACACAGTACCAATGGTTACATACGAAACAATTGATAATGTCCAAAACCACTCAGCTAACTGCGGATCAACGAACGGGCTAAGCATCGGAAGTTTCACAAAGTATGGCATCGCCAATGGAAATCCCAAAATGACCAAAGACAAACTAAATAGAGAAATTTTCACCCATCTTCTTTTTTGTGGTCCAAATGGTTGGATATTGATGTCTTTATCTGGGATTGACAAAAACAAACTCAAAAACAATTTGATATGCGTAAATCCACCCAGAACAATTCCAAAGAAAATAAATATCATCGAAGGCAAAAGGAAAATAGAACGTCCGATCGGCATGTCCAAAATCCGAGCATTTAGATAAAAGTAAGTTGCTTCAGATACAAACCCCAATGTTCCCGGAAGAACTGCATAACTAAAAGTTCCTGCTCCAACTAACAATGGAGAGATTCCCAACAATCTTCCAATTCCTTTTAACTCGTCGCTTGAACTGGAATTTTTAAGCCTTGCTACCATCCCGATTGAAAACAATTGGAATGTTTTAGAAAATGAATGATGGAACAATCCAAGAAAAAATAAAATTCGAAACGAATTACTCAAATTCATCAACTCCGAATCAACTGAAAATTGAAACATCCCAGCAATGATCAAACATAACCAAAGGAAGTTAATAGATTCCACAGAACTATATGCTAATGATATTTTTGGATCTTTATGAAAGAAACTAGTAATACCGCCAAAAAAAATTCCTAATGCAGCAAGCGGAAACAAAATTTGATAAATGATTGGATCTAATTGATTTGGAAGCACATATCTATAGAACAATAACAAAGGGAATACTTCAAGAACCCCTGCAAAGGAACCAAGTGCATGAGATGGACCACCTTCATTTACCTTAGGTATCCACAAATGGAATCCAGAAAAACCTGATTTGATCAAAAGCCCTATCAAAAGTAAAATAATTCCGACATTATCTCCATCGGGTAACATAACCCAAGCGGAAAGAAACAAAGCGGCAATACCGGAAGCCAGTAGTAAAGATCCTAAACTTTCGATCTGTTTTTTTCCAAACTCTGTTCCTGAATAGATCAGAATCGTGGAAAAAGAAGTTACTTCCAAGGCAATGGGAAGAATGAGCGACTTACCTGATAAATAACAAACACCAAGCGCAGACCAAAAAATAACATACCCTATGGTGACTTTGTTTTTTTCCTTCGGTTCATAAGACTGAACCAACATAAAAGAAGAAAAACCGATATATGCTTGGATGAAAAGCCCAACCAAAATCGGAAAGTCAACTGACAATACATCATAATTAGAAAATAAGAATATAGCAAGCGGCGAAAGCGCAGATATACCTACCAAAACCGATCTGAAGATTGAAATTCTTTCATCTTCTAACATAACTACCTCAAAATTTAAATTTTAAAGAAATAAGTTTGTTATATAAATTTGGGAGATCCCCGACGATCCGGGAATTTAATAGAAATGATATTAGGTGCAAGTAAAGCAGCAATTGAGAAAGAGTAAAATTTTACGATGGAAACGGAAACGGGAAGTGAAGGAATATAGATAAAACCCTCTTCTTCGCTAGGCGGTTCTTCGGAATTATTTTCAGAAACGAAAATTTCTCCAGACTCGGTAAACTCCGCAATAGAAGTCCAAGCTTGCGACTTACCGAATACTAAAACTGATACAATTAGTATGAAAAATATACGTGCTAACAATCAGTTTTACCTTAATCTTGATATTCTTGACTGTCTTATATATGGGAAGTTATTTTTCGTGAGCAATGAAAAAAAAGAGTCTGCCAACAAAACAACCATCCAAATCCAAAATGTAAACAAAAGTTTCCAACAAGGAGAAACAACCTTCCCCGTTTTGAATGATATTTCATTCGAAATTGCAGAGAAAAAACTGGTTACGTTGATGGGTCCTTCAGGGAGTGGGAAATCAACGCTACTAAACCTACTCTCAGCCATTGAATCTGCAGATTCTGGACAAATCAATGTATTCGGAAACCAACTCATCGGAGCAACAGAAAATGACCTTACCATGTACAGACGAAAAACAATAGGAATCGTCTTCCAATTTTTTCATTTATTCCCTTATCTTTCTGCCATAGAAAATGTTTCTTTGCCCCTTTATCTTTCCGGCACAACGAAAAAGATCGCTGAATCCAAGGCAAAAGAGGTCCTTTCCCTGGTGGGACTTGACCATAGAAAAGATTTCACCCCGAAAGAAATGTCAGGGGGAGAAAAACAAAGAGTATCAATTGCAAGAGCCATTGTGCACCAACCAAAACTAGTCCTTGCGGATGAACCAACGGGTAACTTGGACTCCCATTCTTCGGATATGATTATGGAATTATTCGGTCGATGTGTAAAAGACCTAGGTATATCAGTATTTCTTGTTACACATAATGAACAAATTGGTCAATCGGGAGACATTAACCTGCGGATGTTAGATGGTAAAATCAGATCAAAATGAAAATGATTTATTATTCATTTATACTAGGGTATTTTAAAGACCATTTTCCAAAAATGTTACTGTCAATCTCTGGTATTAGCCTTGGAATTGCCTTATTTGTAAGCACCCAAATCAATGCTTGGAGAGCTGAAAAAAGTGTCTTAGACCAGATGATAGGTTATTCTTCAGAAAATTTTATGGGAAGGTATATTGCCAATAACCAAAACCAAGGGGCCGATGATCGATTTTTAAAAATAGTGGAATCCAGTGTCTCTGAGAACATTCGAGTTGAACCCGAGTTACAAACCAAAGCCACGTATTCAACTACAAACAATCAAATCCAAAGTATCCCTGTCATTGGAAGAGACATCCTACAAACAAAGATAACTAATACCACAAAAACACCAATAGAAAAAATTCCAAAATATTTACTCAGCCAAGCTTTTGCCGATCAATTGAAAATACATACGGATAAAATCACTTTATCGATTTGCGAAACAGATATCCAACTACAAAAAGACAACTTTGATATTTTACCGATGGAAGGAATTTTTCTCGTCATGGATATCACTAGACTACAATCCATCTGTGACAAACAGAAACTACTTACATCCATTTGGCTAATCGATGAAGTAAAACAAACACAATCACCAGAGACACCTATCATAAAATCAGATGAATGGACTTTTGAATCAAAAAACCAAATCATAGAAAGAGCAGGTGTAGTATTAAGCTCATTAAAAATAAACCTAACAATTGTTTCGTTGGTTTCCGTTCTGATATCTTTTTTTATGGTATCGAATATGTTTACGGGCCTTTATTTATCTAGAAAAAAGGAATTTGGAATATTATTATCCATTGGATCCAGTAAAAAAAATAACTTTTTATTATTTCTCACCCAAGCCATAGTCATTGGAATTTTAGGCGGGATCGCCGGAGTTTTATTAGGAATTTTGGTTGCCAACACCGACTTCTTAACAACGGTAAATACAATCACTGATGCCAACCAAATCAGTTCATACCAAAACATTCCAGTCTCTGTCATCTTATTAGGTCTAACTATTTCCGTCATTGGCTCAATCATTGCATCAATTTATAATTCATACAAAACCTTTCAAATTTTACCCATTGATTTGATTAGGGAAAAGGATTCTGCAAATCCCACTAACCTCTTTGGATTTTCAAAATTTTCAAACTCTCTAATCTCCATCGCTTCCTTGTCCCTTGGAATTTACTTAGGATTTGTTCAAATCGCCAAACAAATCCTTCCGGGTATGATCGGTATAGGATTCATTATATTCGCCTTTGTATTATTAAATTTTCTCTGTTTACCTTTCGTGATTCATCAGATAGACAAACTTTTATCAAAGATCCGATTTCACCCTAGCGTAAAAATTGGACTAAAAGAAATTCAATCCGAACCTTGGAAACATGGGCTAACTGCATCAACCATCATGTTATCGAGTTCTCTTGTCCTAACCCTCACGAGCCTCACTGAAAGTTATGAACAATCGGTTGTTCGTTGGGTCAATGAAGAAAACAAATCAGACTTTTCACTTATCAACGAAAAAAAGTTGAACTCGGGAGAACCAGGTGTTCCTGTTTTTCTTTTAGAGACAATAGCCAATGATCCAACCTTTTCAGCAGTTGAACCTTTTTACATTGATTCCAAATTTATTGTGAACGGAAAATATTATACATTACACGTGTTTAATTTTTCAAACCAATACAACAAAGACGAAATTATTGTCTCGAACAACTTATGTTTTTTAGATCATATCTGCAAAAGTGATTTGATCACCATCAATACAGAAAAAACACCTCAATTACAGATAAAAATTCAGGATACCAAAGAACATTTTTTTTCAGAACGAGGAACCATCATGATGGACTACTCTTTCTTTCAGAAAAATTTCAAAGTCAATCATCTAAACTCTATCAGAATCACACGGAACAAAAGTAGTTCAGAAGAAGATACAATCACACTACTAAGAAAAATAACAAAAAAATACGATTTAAAGTATATAGATCAAGCGGAATTAAAAAAACTTTATCTTGAAGGAATGAACAAAGTGTTCTCAATACTAGATACTTTAAAGGTATCTGCGCTAATAATTTCGATTTTGGCACTAACAACTTCACTAGTTTACTTTATCAGGGAAAAATCACAAATGTTAGCTGGATTAAAATCAATTGGAATGAGTTCATTTCAAATGTTTCAATTGATCTACTACCAGGCATTATTTCTTGTTTCTTTTGGAATTTTATCTGGAATTCTTAATAGTATCGTTTTATCACCAATCGTCATTTTTGGAATCAATCGAAATGCTTTTGGATGGGTTCTCGATTTTCAATACCCACTCTCATTTGTAGTAAAACTCCCGATATTAATACCCGTAATTACATTTATAATTTGCTTGATACCCTTCTACTTTCTAAAACAGATGAATATTTCAAAAGAATTGAAATATGAATAATTCTTTACCGAAAAGGTGCTATCTGTAACTTTTATTTATGGCGGGAAGTATCAAAGTTTGTTTGGAACTGGCAGATATGATTCGAAAAGAAAACCTCGAATCAAGAGAAAAAATCCCTACTTCCGATTCGCACTTACGAATCTGGTCTTCGCAACTTTCAAGAACAGAAGAAGATTTAAGAAAACTTCTGACAGCACTTAGAGACAGCCATTATATTTTTATCGTATCAGTTGTTGCACCTGATCCAAATTTATTTGTTTATGGTGAAGACGCTTATGTGTTTGCCGAACCATTCATTCTGAATGAACTAAAAAAACATTCTGAGGACTCGTTAGAAAAGCTATACGAAGCAAGTAATTATAAAAGAAAATCAGCATTTCAAATAACGAGAGAGTTATTTCCCAAAATCAAAGAATTTAATAACACGCCTCTTGGACGTTCCATCAATGTTTCAGTAATGCTCGAAGAGTTTCAACGAATGCTCACGGCACAAAGTTATGAATACACTGACCAGTGGCGGAGAAACAAACTCCAAGAAATTTTCAAAGATGAAATCAACGCAGCAGAAGAATTGGCGAACGCTAGTTCGGTTCGAGACTTGGACCCAACAAAACGGGCAGTCGACCAATTAAAAGAACAAGGACCAAAAGAAAAAATTGACCAAAATTGGGTCAAAGCCAAAGAGAACTTTTCAACTGAGTTCTTATTGCGAGTTCATTTTAGAAAATATGAATTCGATGTGGTCAAAAAACTAATACAAACAGGCAAATTAAAAGAAGAAAAAGATATTAAATATGTTCGAGACACTCTGCAATTAATGGAGAATCGACTGGAGCAAGACAATCTTTTGAAAAGGTATGCCACAGAAATGATAGAACTAAGACGATATGCCCAAGCAAAACTGAATTTGCTTAGGCAAAGTGTTGGATCAAAACAAGAAAGTTGATCTTAGTTTTTAAGCCAGCCTGACTTATCCAATTGGATATACACCTGAAAGAAAAATACAACCAAACTAATAAATATCATTCTCCTTTTAAGAGAGAACTGACTAATCGTGTGATTCTGTTTTTCAGGTAAATACAGTAAGTATATAATTAAATTCACATTAAAAAATAGACCCAAAAATTCTGGAGATAGAATTGGAAACTTACTTTTTATGAACGGAATGTAAGTAACTACTAATACGAGTAAACTTGGAACAAAATACAAAGGTGTTTTCAAATTCCACAACCTATCTTCAGTTAAATCAACAAGTCTCTTAACCCCAGATTCTTTTTCTAAAATGGATACCAACTCATCTTGTGATTCAATATTCACGATAGGATGAATTTTCTCTTTTGTTTCCAATACAATTCGGTCATAACCACGGAATTTATCGGTGGTTATTTGTTCTAAATCTTTTAACCTGATACTTGCGCAATTTCCGTTAGAATCAAATTGTTTTAGCGACCCACCTTCAATTTCAATTTTTCCTGATGATAAAATTTCAATCTGTTTCAAATAGTTTTTTCTCAAAAACCAAAAGAACAATGCTAACAATGGTAGAAAAATTGTAAAAAACTGTAACCTCCCTTCCTTGGGAACCTGGAGGCTGTTATACGCGACAAAAACGACAAACAATGAAATGACTGCCCAAGTTCTCTTTAATAACTTGTTCCTGAACAATTTTACGTCATATAGAAATATCATTTTTGCACTCATTTAAAAAAACTCACTTTTACGAAAGATTGATTCCATCTGGATTCCAGACTTTTCTAAATTTTCTGCCCCACCTTCCTCTCGATTCAAAATACAAATTCCTTTGGTGACCGAAATTCCTGCTTCTCTTAATGCTTGGACTGCTTTGAGAGTTGATCCTCCGGTAGTAATCACATCATCCACTACCAAACAAGATTTAACTTCTTTCCAAAAACCTTCGATTTGTTGGCCAGTCCCATGTCCTTTCGCTTCCTTTCTAACAACAAGCGGGTAAATGAGTTTCCCTTTCCTTTGATACGCCAAAGAAATCGAATAAGCTAATGGATCTGCTCCTAATGTCAAACCACCCACTGCTTGGAACTCCAATCCTAGTTTTGGAATGATTTCCTCTACAAAACAATTAGCAAGAACGGCAAGTCTCTCCGGATGAAGAGTGATTTCCTTACAATTAAAGTAATGATGAGATTCTAATCCACTCGCCAGACGAAATGGTGCTTCTGAATAACGGTAAACATGAGATTTCATCCAAAGGAAGAGCTGATCGCGAAGTGTTTGAGACATATTCCAATTATTTTTCCAATTCTGGTGGGAAAAGTATATTTTTCTTTTAGGGAGATTATTTTATTTGACTATAAAAAGTAAGTGACTTTATTTTTACACTTAGTTTCTAAAGTAAGCAACTATAAAAGTAAAGTGACTTTCTAAATAAAGTAAGTTACTTTTTACAGCACCTCACTATATCCAAAAACTGACCTAACCCTAAGATTCTTTTTTTGAAGATTCGGGTTGGTTTATAGGACCAAAGTAGAGAAAAACAACCCCAATGAGCCAAATGATCCTCAGATTACCTCTTAGAGAAAGAAAAAAACAGAGCATTCAAACCTCCATATTGCGATCGGCAAAACTATTGTTCCAAGAAAAGGGATATTCTGCTGTTACTGTATCAGAAATTGCAGATTCGGCAGATGTTTCTGTCAAAACCCTATTCACATACTTTCGATCGAAAGAAGACCTCGCATTTCAGGATGAAATTTTATTCTGTGATGAACTGATTAGAAGTCTTTTAGCGAGAGAAGAATCCGAGTCTTTGTTTGAGGCATTCAAACAGTTTCTTTGGAACATAATTCAATCGATTGATCCGGAAGTTTTGATCGAATCATTGCCGGGTTTTCATCCATGGATGGACAGTCCTGATTTGGAACAGAGATACCTATTGCTTTGGGAACATTATGAAATCAGGTTAGCAGACGCTCTGCAACTAGAGAGTGACAAGAACGAGTTTAATCCAATTTTAAGAGTCATATCAGGACAAATGATATCCGTTATTCGGATATTAGGATCAAAAGCCTTTAAAGAATACTTACAACCGATACCAATTGCACTTAGGCATCGAGCTTTGGAAAAATGGCTCCTTGGATCGCTACAAATGCTGTCAGGGATCCAAGGATATTCAAATACAAAGAAAAGAATTAATTGATACGTGTTTTGTCCGAAAGTGTCCCAAGGAAGAGAACAATTTTTTTGGTTTCTTCTTCAGAGAGCTTGATACCTAACTGATGGAATGCCATCTTTTGAACTGCCTCGTCCAAAGTTTTGATTTGGCCATCATGAAAGTATGGGCCAGTCAAAGCAATGTTCCTTAAACTTGGAACTTTAAAGGAAAATTTATCCTCAGCTTTTTTAGTTACATTATAAAGTCCAAGGTCAGCAGTTTTGTATTCATTCACTAAACCAATTTTTCTGTAAGAATTACCACCAAGTAGATTTCCTGAATGGCACGAAGTGCATCCAGCAGAAAGAAAACTTTTAAACCCTTCTTGTTCTTCTTTCGAAATGGCCTTGTAATCTCCATTAATAAAATCATCGAAACGTGAAGAAGTCACTAAGGTTCTTTCAAAGGCAGCAATCGCTCCAGCTAAATTGTCGTAAGTGACAGCATTTTTTTCATTTGGATAAGCTTTTGCAAATAACGCAGGGTATTCAGAATCTTCGTTAATTCGTTTTAAAACTTCCTTTTCGGAAGGCATCGCCATTTCCACTGGGTTAAGAATTGGACCTTTGGCTTGTGCTTTCAAATCAGCAGCTCTTCCATCCCAAAATTGTACGAAATGGAATCCGGCATTAAGCACAGTTGGAGAGTTCCTATCTCCATTTTTTCCGAATGCACCGGGAGATGTAGAAAGGTTGTCTACTCCTGCGGCCTTTCCTTCCACGTTGTGACAAGAGTTACAAGATTGCGTTTCATTAAGGGAGAGTTTTTTCTCAAAATAGAGTTTTTTACCGAGTGAAATTAGTTCCTGACTATCATTTTCCGAGCCTGGCATTTTAGCAGGAAGTGCACCAATGATTTGTTTTGCTTTCACTTGCAAATCTTTGGTTTCAGGTGAAGGTCCGCAATTAGCGAACGCCAAGAATAAAAGGGAAAAAAGAAAAGGTGTAAATATTTTTCTGAGCATATCGATCCTCTAACGGATAATGCTGAGATTTGTTCAGAATCGGCAAGTTGGAATTATTATACATTGAGTCTAAATTTGGAATAATATTAATATGTATCGAGATTAAGCAGTTTGGAAGATTTACAGAGCAGCTTGCTCCAAGGAATTCGTCAGAAACAAACAGATTTAGTCAAATGAATGGCATCCAAATTGCACCAAAGTGACAAACTGTAAAAAGTAACTCCCTGACTCTATTGGCACGATTTATGCTTATAGTTGCTTTAGATCTTTAGGAGCTATATATGTTAAATACAAGACGAACCGATCGAATTGAATCTTTGGACTGGGATGATTTGGTCTTAAAACTCTTTTCTATTAATGAAAGGCCGGAATTCCTACTCGCAAAAATTGGAAATATTTCGGAACTTGGGGTGAGTGGTTCGGTAGACCAGGATATCCAAATCAAAGACAGAGACCTGGTCACTGGAATCATTGAAAGTGACTTAACTAGATCTCGTATTTCATTCAAAGGAAAAATTGCCTGGATGAAAGAAACTGACCAAGGACTCCTCTTCGGGATCAAATTTTCCGAAGAACTTATCCTACCTAATTTTATCATAGCCAGGTCAATCGCAGAATCGGCAGCTTAAAGGTTAAAAAAATCAGGATTCTAGGTTAGTTTCTAACGAGAATCTCTCGATTTGGATCCAATCTGATCCGATATTAGTGGGGAAAGCTATGTCCCAAGTCAAACATTTGATATCTTGGCAAGATTGGAGCGACGGAGAAATCCGAGAACTCCTCGAGTTTGCAGTCTATGTAAAGAAAAATCGCGTTTATTTTTCCGGACATATGGCCGGGCGGTCTCTTGCAATGTTATTCCAAAAAACATCAACAAGAACCAGGGTATCTTTCGAAGCAGGAATGACTGAACTTGGTGGACACGCAATTTTTCTAGATTGGATGGCTTCCAACTTCCTACTGTCTGATATTGATTTCGAAGGAAAGTATCTTTCTAGCAATGTTGCCATCATTATGGCTCGACTCAAAAAACACGAAGATCTTCTTGTATTAAAGTCTGGTTCGACTGTACCTGTGATCAATGGATGTTGCAATTTATTTCATCCTTGCCAATCTCTTGCAGATATACTAACAATAGTGATGGATTCACCAAACGACTGGCAGAAGAAAAACCTATGTTATATTGGCGTACATAATAATGTAGCAAACTCTCTCATTGAAATCACTGCCGCTCTGGAAATCCACTTAACACTTGTAACACCGATTGCTTCAGATGATTCCATTGTCAAAGAATCGATAGAAAGAGCAAAAAAGAAAGGCACTATTTCCTGGGAAACAGATGTCAAAAAAGCTGTGACTCTTGCAGATTATGTTTATACAGACACTTGGGTGGATATGGAATATTTTAATGACCCAAAGTTTCAAAAAGAAAAAGAAGAAAGAATTCAATTAATGATGCCATATCAGGTTAATTCGGAACTCTTAAAAAACACAAAGGCAAAAGTGATGCATGATATGCCTATCCATGCAGGTTATGAAATCACTAGAGAGATGGTTGAAAGCGATCGTTCAATCATTTTCACTCAAGCAGAAAACAGGTTGGATGCACAAAAGGCTGTTATCCTAAAACTTTTAGAAAACCACAATTAGATAAGAAAACCCAAACGAAATTTCAATTCCGCTTGGGTTTTTGATTAATTCTTTAATAAATATATTTGTATTGTAGAATTAGATTTTGAATCTGCAGTATTTTCTTTTTCACCAATAATTGGGATGATTGAATTGGTATCAATCGACGATTCTTTAGAAAGCGTTGATTTAATTTCATCGTAACGACGTTTAAGAAGTCGAATTTGGAATCCTACATCACCCACAGTGTTGACTTTCCCATATAGAATCACCTGCACTTTTTCTTCGGGTTTTAGTATCTTTTGTCCTAAAACAACCAATTTATTGATAGATTCTTCGTTTAATCTATGGTCGTCCGGCTCAAAAAAAATAGATTCGATTGGTTCTGAACTTCCCACTGGTTTCCAAAAAGCAAGTTTCGATTTTTCAAAGTTATTCTCGCCGTCACCATTCCCTTTCATCGATTTTTCCACTTGTTCCCAAGGACAGGAACGAATATAATCCGTTGAGGAATTTACTGAAAAAAGAAAACCCAAAGTTGTGATGATGATGTCCCAAGGTTTTGCATAAGATTTTGTTTCGATCACATAACCGTTACTTGTTGCTTCATAACTTTGAGAATGATAAACCGGGAGCAGAAATAAAACTCTGAAGGTTCTGATTTCAGATTCTACCGCCTGACACTGAAGTGAAATATTCGATTTTGTATGTAAACGAGTTTCTAATGGAATCCCCCTACTTGCGCAGGAAAACAAGGTGAGGAACAAAACCGAAGTGACGAATTTTAAAAACATAAGGTCTCACTATTTGGAAGTATGCAACAAACAATTGAGTTAACTTCAATTTATACAAGAACTAATTTGACTTCCGAATTTCTAGGATAAATCAAATCGGAAAAGAAAAACCTTTTAACACTCGCTAAAGGAGACATTTACGGATTAGAATCTTTCCGATTTACCATCCATGCGCTAAAACCGTCTAAAAAGTATAAAAAATCAATTTTGTCATCATGTTCAAAATCAAACTTCTGTAAGGCTTCGTCATAACAACGAAACCAAACTTCCCTCTCCTTTTCAGAAATAGGAAAAACAAAATGGCGCATCCGCATCCTAGCAGGTCCCCATTTTTCGATATAATAACTTGGACCACCTAACACTTGGATCATAAAATCCGCTTGTTTCTCTTTGGCCAAATCCCAGTCCCCCTGAAACATCCATTTAATTTCAGAATGAGCTACTAGGTCATAAAAATCGGAGACAAGTTGGCGAATGGCAGATTCTCCCCATTTTTCAAAAAGAAATTTTACATTGGGGTTTGGAGGGGGAGGACCACCTGGCGGTGTATAAATATAATCAGGATCCAAATTGATAGTCAGTTTCGCGAAAGGGACAGGAAGGGGAAGTCGAATTTTCGACCGGAGCCGAAGGCGAAGCCCGGACTGGCCCGGACCCGAGGGACGAAGGGGGTCGCCCCAAACAAAAGAAAGTCCCTAGATTTGGAAAGGTTCTCGAAAAGGTAAGTGAGTTTCTTTCTAGGATTGGTTCCATTCAGATTTTGGCATTAATTCCTGGACGACAGGCAAAATTCACAAAACTTGGTAAAAAAATCCGAAAAAGGTATACTAAATGGCACTGACTCACCCGCAATCAGCACTCTTTGCAGGAGAAAAACCTTTCCCTATCATCCCTGCTTGTGAACACTTCGCTGGATCTGAAAAACTCATCACTAAAGCCCTTGAGTTGCAAAATAAACTCGGTGGACTTTTCGACATCACGATGGACTGCGAAGACGGTGCCCAAACTGGAAAAGAAAAAGAACACGCAGAGATGATTGTTCGTATCCAAAACTCTGAACTCAACAAACATAAAATGAGTGGAGTTCGTATCCATGATTATACAAACGAACATTGGCGAGGCGATGTTGATATCCTTGTACCTGGAGCAGGAAATGTAATTGCTTACATCACAATCCCTAAGCCTACAAAAGCAAGTCAGGTGAAAGAGCAAATCACTTACATTCAAGAGGCGTGCAAAAAAGCAGGAATCAAAAGAGAAATTCCAATTCACGTACTCATTGAAACTCACGGTGCATTAAACGATGTATTCGAAATTGCAGCACTTCCTTGGTTACAAGTTTTAGATTTTGGTTTAATGGACTTTATTTCCGGACACCATGGTGCGATTCCAGCATCTTGTATGAAATCTCCTGGTCAATTTGACCACGAACTCCTTCGCCGTGGAAAAGCAAACTTGGTAGCAGCGGCACTTATGAATGGGGTGATTCCTGCTCATAACGTAACTTTGGATCTAAAAAATATTTACCAAACGTATGCGGATGCAAAACGTGCGCATGATGAATTCGGTTTTTTACGTATGTGGTCCATTTATCCTGCGCAAATCCAATCTATTTTGGATGCAATGGCTCCTAACTTTGCAGAAACACAAACAGCTTGTGACATTCTAATCAAAGCTCAAGATGCAGAATGGGGTCCAATCCAACATGATGGTGACTTACATGACCGAGCTACATACCGATATTTCTGGGAACTTGTCCAAAGAGCAAAACTCACAGGACAAAAACTTCCAGATGAAGTCGAAAAACGATTCTTTTCAAACTAAGAATATTTTTAACCATTGAACTTAGTGAGCAAGTTTCCTTCGAAACTGGCTCACTTTGGTAAGTCGCACGAAAAAGGTAAGTCACTTTCCTTATTTAGCGACTTACCTTTTTCACCAACTTTCGCTTTCACCCAGCTAACCTTTTCCCGTCGTCGCACCTCTCCCCATTCAAAACGAAAAACAAATCGCAACTGAACAAAAGAAAGAAAAACCAAGCGATTGATTTTCCCAAAAGAATCGAATATGGCCTTTTACTAGTAATTAGCACTTGAAATGAAAAAATTTGATATGAAATAGAGCGAAACTTCTAGTTTTACAGATTTTTTGTCCGTTATATTGATTTTTTGTTTGCAATACTGAAACCTTGGACAATTACTGACTTCACCTATGAGTAAGCGAATATCAAAATTAACTCCCTTTCTTATCCTTTCGGTTTCCTTCATTCTGGTAGGATTCCCAGTCAGTGGTATTTATGCCCAAGCTGAGCCAAACACAACTCCCAAAGTAGAGACAGTTTCCGAACCTTTACCCCAGCTACCAAAAGAAGAAAAAAAGGAAGGTTACCAAAGCCCACAGATCGGTAATCTATCTGGCGAATATTTGAGAAGTCTGCAAGTCACGAGCAAACAAAGAAAGGCAATCCAAGAAAATAAAAGCCTTTGGTTTGCTGATAAGTTTCGGGTTGGGTTTGGAATTCGACCGAAAGTGGATTCCTTGAATAATACAGATTTTGATAAATCTACACCGGATAACAGAAACAATGCGTTGACTCAAACACAATTTTTTATCCTAGGAGATATCAACGAGAATGTACTATTCAAAATTACATTACAAGATGTACGCCTTTGGGGAGGCGAGGTAGTCTCAAGCGGAAATGCGGAACAGAAATATGCAGCCATTGCAAATGCAGGAACAACAGTAGACACAACCAAACAAAGAGAAGTTGCCATTAATAATTTCACAGGGATCCGCGAAGCTTTTTTAGATTTAAAAACAACGAATCAGGCATTTAGATTAAGGACCGGTAGGCAAATTTTAGAATTCGGAGATGGTAGGATCCTTGGTTCCAGAAATGATAGCTTAAATGGTAACTCATTTGATGCTCTCAGGTTTACTGGCAAAATCAGCAATCATACATTGGACGTTTTTGGGTCAGTCATCGGAGCAGAAAATAATTCAAACAGCATTGTATCAAACAATTCAACAAAGTTAGGTGGTGTAGGAGATTCCTATTATGGTGGAGCTCATTATAACTGGAAAGTAGCCGATTGGCTTGGAATTGACTTGTATAATTACAGTTTATTTAAACAACAAAGAAAAGCATCTACTCCTCCAGCCCTTTCAGAAACAAGAAATTACCGTGGTGACGATCAACTGAATACCTCAGGTTTTCGACTAACCAATCGAACTAAAAATAACGCCCTTCCTGACACGACCGGAATAGACTGGATGGTGGAAGCAGCTTGGCAGACTGGTTTTAATGGAGAAAGAGTAACTCCAGATTGGTTAAATCAAAATGGGCTTTACTCAACAAATCAGAAAACCGGAGAACCACCTCCTCTTTCAGAAGCAGTTCGTTACAAAGCAAATATCGTTGCAGTTCAACTTGGTTATACTCCAGTAAAAGAATTTCGAATAGGAGTTCAATACGTGCAAGCATCAGGTGATCCAAACCGAAATGATTCTAGCGTTGCCACCTATAATCCCCTATTTGCAACAAGACGAATGGCGGGAGGTTCCTTACCGTTTGCAGGGAATGGGAACTCTGGTCTTGTCTTTTGGCAAAATATTAAAGACTACTCCTTACATCTAAAATACGAATCCTCAAATTATGGAACTTTTATCATCAACCCACATTGGTATTATAAAGTGAAATTACAAGATGGTTATTATGATAACAATAATTATGTTGCAGGAAGTAAGGCAACAGGAGAGACAGCATCAACAGAAGATTATTATAATGCAGAAGCATACAATCCAACAAAACCCAAGTTAGGAAACCTTGTCGCAACTGAATTAAACTTTATCTATATCATCACTCCATTCGAAAATGTATCATTTTGGTTTGGAGCAACTGTGATAAAGGCTGGCGATGCAATCCGCAACCAAAAGAATAACCCATTGGAAACTGATCCACTACATCGATATGATCTGAGTCCTACAGCTACAATGGCTACATTCCAAACAGTATTTGCGATTTAAAAGAGGAACCGCAAATACTAGGCTCATTTGAGTTGTTTGAAAGAACTAAAACTAATAAAATTACTTTAGCTTAAACCTTTCTACCTGAGTGGAAAGGTAGGAAGCTTGAGAAGCAATTTCTGCAGCAACAATCGTTAACTGGTCAGATCCAGTGGCTACATCTTGGGTTCCATTCGAGATACTTATAATTGTTTTGGATATCTCTTCCGTTGCTCTTTTTTGTTCAAATACTGCATCTTCAATTTGTAAGTTTAAGTTGGTGAGTAGATTTGAATTTTGAGCGATGTCTTTCGCATTATTTTCTTGTAATAGAACTGATTCCAGAACCCTCGTTGCGGATGTTTCAAATTCTTTCACTCGGCTATTCAGTAAATTTAATACTTGGGCCGCCTCAGTCACCTTTCTGTTTCCATTTTCGACAGCTGAGTTTGTAGAGATAACTAGATCACCAATTTCTTTTACCGAAGCACCAGTTTGTAATGCAAGTTTCCCAATCTCTTCTGCAACTACGGCAAACCCTCTTCCTGCATCGCCAGCTCTTGCTGCTTCAATTGCTGCATTTAAGGCCAATAAATTGGTTTTTTCAGAAATTTCCGTTATGATATCCAATACTTCACTAATTCGTTCGGCTTTTTCTCCGATGTCTTCCATAGCTTTTGTGGATTCATTCATTGCAGTTTCACCCACTACTGCATGTTCTCTCGATTCAGATGCAAACTTAGCGAGATACTCCATTTCCTTATTAATATTCTGGACTTCTTCTCTGAGAGTTAACACTGATTTATCGATCTCTTTCATTTTGACAACAGCATCCTCCATCGACTTACCAACATTATCAGCTGAAGCAGATAATTCTTCAACAGCAGCGGAGGATTCTTCAGCGGCAGAAGCTTGGGCTTGTGATGTGTCAGAAAGGTTTTGTGAAGTGGACGCCATCTTGTTCGATTGACTGCCTAGTTTTTCAACAGTGGATTTTATGTCGGCAATGATAGAAACCAAACTATTCTTCATTCGATTCATTGAATGTAGTAAACTACCAATTTCATCCTGATTAATTTCTTCTGCATTGATCGCCAAGTTTCCATTTGCAATTTGAGATGAAAATTCCATCGCCCTTTCCAAACGATTGCTGATTTGTTTTTTAAATACAAAGTTAAGAAAAAACAAAACCACTACTAAAATAGCAATGGAGATCAAAGTGGAACTAAGAATCACTTTTGTAATTTGATCGCTAAAAATCGAATCAGGGATACTTACTTGTAAAGCCCAAAATTGCGGATCTTTTCCAATATGAAAAGGTGAAAAATAATCTGTATATCCATCATGTTGGATTGTAAAACTTTTCCCCAATTTAAGATTCTCTAAATAATATTTAAGATGATCCGGATTTTCTATTTTTTTTCCTAATTTGGTCTGGTCTTGACCATACATCACATAAGTTCCATTAGATGACAAAAATGCTATTCTTCCTTGTCCCCGAAAAGGTCTAGTCTCTCCAATTTTTTCCTGGAGTGTTGCAATATCTAAGTCAATACCCGCAGCTCCTAAAAATTTACCCTTTGGGTAAATTGGTACAACAAGTGAAATCATTTGAATTTTTTTTCCACCCGCCAAATATTCGTAAGGTCCAAATACTTTTGCCTTATTTGATTTTTTAACTTGAAGGTAATAATCACCTGCTCCATTCGGATTATCGTAATCCACCAATGGCTCCAAACTGATTTTTCCATCCGGTGTATGATGGATATAGGGGATAAATCTCCCCGTTTTATCATGGCCAGGTTTTCCTGCAAAAGCAACATCTCGTCCTTCATAGGCATTCGGTTCATAACAAAGCCAAATAGCAAAAATATCATCGTTACGTTCAAGGATCTCTCTCATACTACTGATCATAGATTCTCGAGGAGGTGAGGTATAAAACAAAGCAAATCGGAATCCCCGAATCACCCCCATCATGGCATTGAGATGTTCTTGGATTTCAAAAGACCATTTTTCAGAAGTGACTTTTGAATTTTCCTTAATTTCGGCATTTAGGTCAGTGGCTGTGCGATAGATTTGAAATGTGGTTAACACAACAAATCCAATAAATAAAATTCCGGCGATGGAAAGAGAAACCCTTTGGCGTATACTCATAAGGATCGATCTTAGGTGTTTTCTATATTTTGTAAATAGTTTACCGTTTCCTAGGTTTGAAATCTGAATTTTCGATTCGGATGGAAATTAATTTCCATAGTTTCATTTTTGGTAGTTTTACTAAGATTGAGTTTTTTAAATTCTGGTTTTACCTTGATTCAACAATTTACTTTGTCGCATTAGGCTGAGATCTCCCATTTGGTAGAGAGTTTTTGCGATTTTTATAAAATCAGTCGGAAGCACCCAACTGATCACTGTTACTTTTTAATAAAAAAAATGAAGACCTAGGAAATTTTGTTATCCCTTAGATCTTCGGTGACTTTGCGAAAAAGGAAAATAAGTCTATTTTTTCCTTATGAACCTTTATTTTTTTACTTTGGTTTTTACTGAGAAATTTTTGTATTCCACATATTCAATATCATCAATTGAAAGTTGAAACACACCTTTTGTCGAATGAACAATAAAAATATCACCTAACTGAGCGACTACTGCACCAGAGAGAACATCTCCGTTTGATTTATGAATTGTTTCCAAAACACTATAATGATTGTGAATTTCTTCTTCATCATCAAATCCGGTTTTCGCAGCATCAGCAGCAATTTTATTCAAAGCTTCTTCTCTTTTTCCAGCATGTTCTTTTTCGATTGTCGCAACCGCTACTTCTGATGGATTTGATGAGTTATCTTTGGGCGATTCGATTTGTTTTTGTATTGTTTCCGAACGAATGGAAACAAGAGTTTCTGCTTCGGCTTTTTCTTGAGGAGTGACAACACTTTCTTTTTTGGACAATCCATTATCAAAATCGGAAAAACCTGTTAATTCTTCGTTTGTTAATGCATTGGCTGCCACTTTTGCATTGATCAAATACACAAGTTCATTTAAATTTGGATTTACTTCCAAACGTTCACCAGGTTCCAAAACAACTTCATTTTCTTCTAGAGTTTTCACCAAACGGTTGTAATTCTCCACAGACAGACCTTCATTGATTTCTACTAATTTAGGAGAAGTTTTAAAGGCTACCGAAACGGCTCCTTCATAAACTTTCACTTTAGGAACGGATCCCTTTTCTAATTCAAATGAAAATACTGTTCCACGGACACCAGCCACCATCGTAGGTGAAGTTACAGAAAGATTTTGTGAAGATTTTAGTTTTACTGATTTTACAAGGAGGTTTCCTGCCCATAAATGAAGTTCGGTATTGGGACGGTTTTCTCCAGCGATGTCTCGAAACAATACATCAGAATTGTCTTTGATCCGGATCACTTCACCTCTGTAAGTTTGTAAATCGACTCTTCCTAGTTTGGAAAGTATCCGGTCCCCTGGTCGAACGACATCTCCAATTTTTGCTTTGGATTCTTTTCCTTGTGATAGGATGGTGATATTTCCCTGCAAAAAAGTCACCACTGCACCAGCAGTTTGGTCATTTGTTGCATTCGAACCAAATTGGAAACGACTGCATTGTAAGGAAAATAGGAGGATTGGGATAAGGATCATTTTCGTTTTCATATTTTTTTTTCCAACTAAGCCTTGTATTAGGAGAAACAATTCAAAGTAATCCCATTTTCAAATTTGTAAAAACAATTTTTTTTTTAGAAAATTTAATAGGATTTTGCCAAACTCCTAACCTAACATTACAAAATAAAGACAGTTGGGAGTGGTCCCAGTAAAACACCCGAATGGTGATGTTTTTTTGAAAGTTTCTAGGAATTAGGCCGTGCACTACCAGGAAACTTAGAATACAAATTTAAAATGGTACCAATGTTTCTAAAACTGGACCAATAAACAAGAGTTTACTGCCCAAAATTTATGCTTAGATTGACAGAGAAATAACACATTTTTTCTCCGACTTCAGACCTTTCAAATTGATAGAAGAAAATTTAATTCTAAATTTATTTTTTTAAATCCGATATTTTTTTACCAAGATCGGAAGACCTACTCAATAGTTTTGGTTTCCCAATGAGTTGCGACTGGTAAATACTGGTATGACCAGAAGCAATATAAGCGATCCAAGTAGCCATAAAAAAAAGAATTCCGGCTTCCCATCCAAATAATTCCATTCCCATGATCGCAGATGCAATAGGAGTATTACTTGCCCCTGCAAAAACAGATATAAAACCAAGAGCAACAAACAAAGATAAATGACTGTGATCAAAATAACCAAAAATATTTCCTAAACTGGCACCTATAAAAAACAAAGGTGTCACCTCGCCTCCTTTAAAACCAGAACCAATCGTAACAACCGTTACTAGTATCTTCAAAAGAAAAGTTTCTATTGGCAATTGAATTTGAAATGCTGCTTGAATTGTGGGAAGTCCAAGACCCAAATAAATTGGGCTAAGTCCAAATCCAATCAAAAGGATAATAACAATTCCACCAACAAAAGGTCGAAGAGGAGGATACCTTACCCAATCAGAAAGCCATTGAGACAGATTGTGAACAAACCAACTGAATGACCGAGCAACTAAACCAGAGAATATTGCGATGACCACTAAAAAAACAATGATAGTCCCATTTAAGTCGAAAAGAATTTTTGGATAATGAGAATGACCAACTCCCCAAAACAAACAAACCCAATGCGAAAGATATGCTGTTACCAAAGAAGGGAAAAATAAATTCCATCTATAATTTCCAATCCGAATTACTTCAATAGAAAAAATAGTAGCTGCCAATGGAGTTCCAAATACTGAACTAAATCCCGCACTAATTCCTAGTATAATCAAAGTTTGTTGGTCTTTAATTTTCAAAGGAAACAAACGAACCAGCTGATGGGAAATGGCTCCCCCCATTTGCACAGCTGTCCCTTCCCTCCCTGCAGAACCACCAAATAAATGGGTTATGATAGTTCCTAAAAATACAAATGGAGCCATTCGAATCGGAATGATCGATGTAGGAGAATGAATTTCTTCAATGAGTAGATTATTTCCCTTACTTACATTTTTTCCATAGTGAAAATAAAACCAACCAATGGTGAATCCCGCTAAAGGAAGAAAATAAACCAACGAGGAATGTAATTCACGTAACTGACTTACTTTTTCTAATGTCACGAGGAAAAAAGCTGAAGCCGAACCGACAAAGACAGCGATCCATCCAATGGCCAGAATCCATTGAATTCCAAAGAAAAGGGGTTGGAATTTGGGATTGGTATTTTTACGACTGGGGCTGGAATTTTCCATCAACTTACCTTTTCCATCAAATGGAAATAGATCTCATCGAAAACTAACTTTTAAAATTTCAAAATTTCAATACTTAGGTGTTGACCTAAGTATTGAAATCATTTAGAATGCCTATATGGTCAAAAGGAACTACAGCATTGATGTTGTTTTGCATGCCTTATCAGATCCGACAAGGCGACAAGTCATCGAGCGTTTAGGAATAGGACCAACAAGTGTGAGTGATTTGGCTTCGCCATTTTCGATGGCAATGCCTTCTTTTATGCAACACTTGGATATTTTGGAATCTTCCCAACTGATCTATACGGAAAAAGTAGGAAGGGTTCGGATTTGTTATTTGAACCAAAATCCATTTTCAGTTATGGAAAATTGGTTACAGGTACAAAAGTCACAATGGGAAACTAGGTTAAACCAATTGGACTCATTTTTATTAAAAACGCGGGGGAAAACATGAAGTTAGAATCAAATGAAACAATCAATCCCGAATTGGATTTGGTGTTGGAAAGAATCGTTGAAGTACCAGTGGAAATGGTTTGGAATGCTTGGACAAAGCCAGAGCAGTTAAAACAGTGGTTTACTCCTGTTCCATGGAAAACAATTGATTGTCGAATCGATTTAAAACCTGGTGGCGAGTTTTACACTTTGATGCAATCACCTGAAGGCAACCAATTTCCAAATAACGGCTGTTTTCTGGAAGTGGTTCCGCTAGAAAAATTGGTTTTCACCGACAGCCTACTTTCAGGTTTTAGGCCTTCTGGAAATAGTTTCATGACTGCATTTGTTACAATGGAATCAATTGGAACTGCGACAAAATATAAAGCAATTGCCAAACATAAAGACCCTGAAACAAAAAAACAACATGAAGACATGGGCTTTATGGATGGATGGGGTACTGCCTTAGACCAACTAGTGGCATTTACAAAAACATTACCAAGATAAAAAATAGAAGTTAGCCGTTAAGCAATAACGGCAGCTTTTTCCAGCTCTTCAATTTCCTTCTTTTTATTTCTCATAAGTGTTTCTGCTTCTGATAAATATGATTCAAAAGTAGAAAAATCTTTTGCTTTAATGGAACCACAAAAATGAAAATATACAGTTTTTGTTTTTTTCAAATAAGAGTATTCGGGAAGGTTGGAATACCCCATCATCCCGCTAACAACAAATACATCCAAATCAACATCAAATTTATATGCAATCTTCATCACACCAGTTTGAAACGGTTTGATTTCTTCTGTAAAAGTCCTTTCTCCTTCCGGATACAAAAAGATAGACCTTGTTTTTAAAACTCTGAGAACATCAGTTTTGAAATTTCTGAAATTCGGTTTTTTTTCAGAATAGATCACTGCTTCTACAATCGTCTTATGCATCATAAGTGGAATGATTTTATACCTTTGAATGATATCTCCACCTAAATAAGATAACTTTACATCTTTTGAATTCGATAAATAAGGAAGAGCAACGATGAGTGGGACTTCCATCGCATTTGTATGATTACAAATTAAAAAGCGATTGTTCCCATTAGGGTCCCAGTTGCCTTGTTTGAATTCTAAAGTTCTACCTGTGAGTAGGAAAAAAGAACGATACCAAAAATATCCCAGATAATTATTGATCCGATTCGACCAGCGATCAAGACCTGTGATCTTAAAGATGTAAGAGAAAGACAAACCGATAGGAAAAAGAATCACTAGAAATGGAATTGAATAACACAATACCACGAAGAATTGGAGTTGGCCCATGTGAGAATGGGAGCCGAACCCAAGAGTTGGTAAACAATAAATTCGTATCTATTTTCTTAAAATTAGAATATTTTTGGAAAAGAATCTATAATAGTTCAAACAGATAGTTCTAAAAGAAATTTAGACATTGGATTTCTAACAATGCTAATTTTACCTTCGATCTGATCAACAAGCATCCCAATCAATTGTAATCCGAACCCAGGTGAGTGATCGAATGAAATTGATTCAGGTATCCCCACTCCGTTATCAGAGTATTCTAAAAATATCTTTTTACCTTCACGAAAAATTCTTAGCCCAATTTCTGCATTTGTTATTTCTCCAAACGCATGTTTCATTGAATTAGTAATGAGTTCGTTCAGGATGATCCCAAGGGAAGAAAGAAGTTTTGCATTTAGTTCAATTGGCTCTTCCAAAATATCCATCTTTACTTCTACAACTTTTGGGAAGATGTTTACGATTTCTGTGAAAATTGCCGGAAAATAGTCCTGTAATGAGACTGAGTTATCAGTTTCCGAATGATACAATTTATCATACAATACAATCATACTTTTGATACGACCTGCCGCTTCGTATAGAATGGTTTGTACATTACTTTCCGACTGAGCCCTTGCCTGTAGAGTTAAAAGCGTAAAGATGGAACTCATATTATTTTTCACACGATGGTGAATTTCTTTCAGTATGTTTTCCTTTTCATGTAATAGTTTTTGAATTTTTGATTCTGATAAATTTCGAACACTAACATCTCTTAGGATCACAGTGAATAATTTTTCACCTTTTACTGAAATTTGTGAAATGGATGCTTCGATGGGAAACTCTTCTCCATTAGATCGAAGCCCGCGAATTTCACCAAGAGCTCCCATAGCTCGACGACTCACTCCTGTTTTAGAAAATGAATCAATATGGCTTTCATGTTGGTTTCGAAATCCGAGTGGTACCAAACCATCTAAGGGTTGTCCAATGATTTCCGAAGCTTGGTATCCAAACATTTTTTCCGCAGCTCCATTAAAAAGAATGATCTTTTTAGATTGATCAATGCTGATGATTGCATCCATTGCAGATTCAATGATTTGAGTGAGTTTTGCTTCTGATTCTCTGATATGATTCATAGCATTCAAGCGTTCAGAAATATCTCTTCCTACTGCAATGTAACCAATCGGCAAATCACTTTCATCGTTTAACAGAACTTGGTTGATTTCAATATTTCGGATGTTACCATCCTTTGCAAACTGAACTACTTCTCCAATAAAACTGCCTTCCAAATTTACTTTTTCTATGACATGATCAGCTGTTAGGCTAAGATAATCCGTATGCAGAACATCTAAAACGGATTTTCCCATCACTTCTTCAGCTTTCCAAAGATAAATTTTCTCCGCAGCTTTGTTCCAATAGTTGATTCGATGATTAAAATCAGTTCCGATTACAGCATCCAATACATTATTCAACATATTTGCCTGTTTCGCAATATGGCTTTGTACATTGTATTCTGCAGTGATATCACGAAAGACAAGTACAACCCCTCTCGTATCACCATTTAAATCTTTTATGGGAGATCCTGAATCAGAAATTTGGTATTCTGATCCATCTTTAGAAAGTAGGACCGTATGATTTGCAAGTCCTACGATTGAGTTGGTTCGTAGGACTTTATCAACAGGATTTTCTACTAAAGCCCTGGTCTTTACATTCACAATTCTGAATACTCGATTTATTTCAAGTCCCACTGCATCATCATGCGTCCAACCAGTCAGTTTTTCGGCAATAGGATTCATTCGAATGATTTTTCCATCACTATCTGTGGCGATGACACCATCACCAATTGAATGCAAGACTGTCTCTAGATGTTCTTTTTTACTTTTCGTTAATTCATTAGCTTCAAAAAGTTTGAACGCCATTTTAATAGAAGCATCAAGTACAGTAAATCCAGAGTTTTTAACCACATAACCATATGATGTAATTGTTTCTGTTTTTTTAACGATATCTCTCTCTGTATGAGAAGAAAGAAATACAACAGGGATTTCTCTATGGTTTAAAATTTCTGTAGCAGTTTGTGTACCGTCCAACCCTCTTCCGAGATCTATGTCCATAAGAATTAGATCGAAAGGTTTTTCTTCACGGATGACCAATTGAATGGCATTTTCACCATTTGTAACATGGGTGACGAGATAACCACCTTGTTCTAATTGGTTTTTCTCAAACATTGCCAGGAGGGCTTCATCCTCCACAAGCAAGATGGATTTATCAGCGACTAGAGTCATGAAACATCCTTTGCAAATTCCCAATGACTATATTAGGAATTCACAAACTACAAATGATGACAAAAAGGAAATTTAATTCAATCAAATATTTAGAATTTTTCTAAACAAAAAAATCACCCCTTATCGCTTTACCCAAATCTCTGTTAGTTTTTATTCTTTAGTACATGCACTACAATGAAAATACTGCCTAAAAGAAAATAGAATGAGCCAATCCCCACCATCCAATTTCCAAATAGATTGTAAACTGTAGAGGTTTGGATTGTTGGAACAGAGGCGACAAGCACCCCATCATTTTCTTCAAAATAATCGAGTGTACCTTTGGCGCGCCCGTAAGCATCATAAATTCCTGACAAACCTCCTCGAGTGGAACGAACAATGGAAGAACCATTTTCTATCCCTCGGAGAGCAGCCATTTCCGTATGAAATGGATTGATTCCTTTCCAATCAGAAGCAGGGATCAAACTAATTCCTGTTCCCAATTCTCCATGTTTTTTAGTTAATTTGAGATTATCGAAATCATAACAGATGGCAACAGAAACTTTTCCCCAACCCAAATCAAGGGCTTTGATTTCGGAAGGAATATGGGAGATTGCTTCTCCCGGTGGAATGAATTGTTTGAAATAAATTTGGCGAAAGGTTCCGTCTTTTCCAACCCAATGCAATTGGTTTTCCATAAAAAATTCATTTTCCTTTAAAGGAATAATGTAGGCGGCAATGATTTCGATTTTATTTTCTAAGGCAAGAGAGCTTACTCTTTTCAGAAAGGAATCCTCATCCTTTCGATTGACGAGAATTGCTCCTTCATTCCAAACAACTACCTCTGCACCTTCATCTGCGGCTTGTTTGGTGCGATTTAAAACAATTTCAGTATTTTTTTGATTCTGTAAAGGATCTGACCACATGGTTTGAATTTCCATTTTGGATGTCACAGTGCCTACTTTTATACTTTTTCCTTCAATCGGTATGGTCAAACGGAACGTACCATAAAAATACAAACCGATCAAGAGAAAACAAGAGGTAAAAAGAAAAAGAAAGGATGATTTTGAAATTTTTTTAGTCGAAAGGAAATCAGATAAAGTTTGTTCTATACTTCCGTTCACAAAATAAATTAAAAAACTAATTCCAGTGGCACCAAACAACGAAGCCGATTGTATCAAAATTAAATTGTTAATTTGGCTATTTGCAAACATTCCCCAAACACCTAACTCGGAGAAGGAACCTCCAATCCATTCTGTGATCATAAAAAGAAATGAAAAATTTAAAATAGATGACAATTGATTCGAGAATTTTACCCGAAGTTGGTTCCAAATCCAAAGTAACAGTGTAAAAACGATCCCACTTTGAATTCCAGATAGCACAGCAATCATAATATGAAATGGCTCTGAAACGATTCTCATTGTAGATAACGTTTGAAACAATGTCATAACAAAGAACAAAGTCCAAACAGAGTATCCAAGTCGCATGTAACGCAAAAAAGGAACCATTGCAACCCAAACAAAAATGGGTATGTTCCAATTCATCCCTGTGAACCCTATCAATAGTCCACCTACCAACAACAAAAACCATTTTTGATCAAAATACTTCATTAGTTTTTTCCTTCTTTATCATATAGATATATAAATGATTAGTGACTCTTAATTTTCAATTTTCCCACCTGCACCCAACCACAAGTATTGAAGCGAATCTAACCAAAGTTTTTCCAAGTTTTGGTTTAATTGAAAAGCAAGGATAGGAATTCCAAAAAAACAGGAAGCGATGGACAATGAAAAAGATTGCCAATTGGTAGATTCGGGAAGTTCTCCATTTTTTGCTGCAACAGTGAGTGCTTTCTGGATGATTCCTTCGATTCCATCGGCCGCTAGATTTTCGATCCCAGGTGTTTCAGGGAAAAGTAACACTCGTTCAGCGACTGTTAACCTGTTGATTTGAATCGGCTTTTTGGTTTTCGCTTGAAAAGAAATAATCTCTAAAAGGATTCTTGGATTTTTTTTGGACTCTTTTGCCGTATAACGAAATAAAGCGGAAAGGATACCGTACCCAGATTCAGCTAATTTTTTTTCATGAGCAAAAACTGAAACTTGCAAACTCCAAATTTGAATGTAATGGAGGATTAAATCTCCCTTTTCTGGAAAATAATTGTAAAACGTTGGCTCTGATACTTCTGCCATTTGGCAAAGGTCTTTGATTTTTATCTCTTCAAAGGTTTTTGTTTCTAGTTCGGAGAGGAAGGCGAAGGTAAGGTTGGTCCGGGTTTTGGCAAACTTTCTTTCCTTTAAGGGAAATTGCCGAAGGGTTTCCAAATTTTTTTCCAAATTCTGAGGCATGACTATAATTATAGCCTTATATATTTTTATAGTCAACAATAATAAAATCCAAAATAGATCCGAAAGGCGAACAAATAGGTTATTTTTTTAAGACGAAAAGGAGATTTGGTTTCGAAAAAAAGGGGGTTATGGTAAAGGGAGCGTATTGGGTGGCGGGTCTAGTTCCCCACCCTAATCAGGGCGGGGAGATTCTATCCGCGCGCGGAACTTAAATCCAATCCCTACTTCTTCGCATGAGGATGGGCGTTCCGATACACTTCTTTCAACCGGTCTCTCGAAACGCTCAAATATACTTGTGTAGAAGATAAAGATGCATGACCGAGTAACTCTTGTACGGCGCGAATGTCTGCACCGGCGTTCAAAAGATCAGTCGCAAAGGTATGTCGAAATTTATGAGGTGTGATGGCTTTTTCCATTCCCATCACAGTTCTTCGTTCCGATAAAATATAACGAATCCCACGAGTGGTGAGTTTTCCGCCACGTTGGTTTAAAAAGATTTCCTCAGGGCCGTCCGTTCCTCTTTCTTCCAAATACTCTCGGAGTGCATTTTGTGCTTCTTCGCCAATAAATACAAAGCGTTCTTTACGACGTTTTCCCATCACTTTAAGTGATGTTAATTCATGATTCAGATCGCTTAACTTTGCATTGACTAACTCGAATACTCGAAGGCCAGTGCTGTACAATACTTCCACAATGGCTTTGTCTCTTTTCCCTAGAACTTCTGCTTTATCACCATCTTCATAATCCAGGATGTCTTCCGTTTCGATCGGTGTGAAGTTTTTCGGTAACTTCTTTTTTGTTTTAGGAAAACTGACTTGTAAAATAGGATTGGCACCTATCTTTTCTTCGCGGAATAAAAATTTATAAAAAGTACGTAAGGAAGAAAGTTTACGGCTTTGGGTTCTTTTGTCTTGTTTTTTCGCCGATTTTAAATCAGCAAAATAAGCCCTCACATCTAAGACATCAACACTCAAAATGTCAATTTCCTCTTTCAAACAAAACTCAAAGAAAAATTTCAAATCACGCAAATAGGCAAATAGAGTATGTTCCGAATAATTTTTTTCAATTTTAAGATAAGTTCGGTAACTTCGGAAAAGTTCAGCCATGGCTTGGGGAAAATGGTCAGGGATTTGGACTTCAAGAGCTGGCAGGGTCATACAAAGAAACTATCGGCAAAGTTTTCTTTCTCCTACGGCAAAAAAATACTATACAAGTACTTACATTTTGTTTAGTGTTGAAAACGACAAAAAAAAGACATAATCCAGAAAAAATTCCCTCACCTTTCTAATTTGTCCCAGGTCTCATGCATACTGGAGCCAATCTGGAAGAGAAAAAGAGTGGAATTCGGAAGGGATGGGTTCATCCTTGAGAGAGTCGGTCAGATCTGTTTTTTTGAGACCAACTGACCTAGTCCCCTACCTAGTCTTTCGGAACACCGATTTTAGGAGAACGTTTGATTCATGAAAAAAGAGAAAGCTGACAAGGCTCAAGAAAAAGAAACCGACCAAAGAAAGCAGGCCATTGACGCTGCCCTAGGCCAAATCGAAAAACAATTCGGTAAGGGTTCCATTATGCGCCTTGGTGCTGATACACGCATGGCAGAAATGAGCGTCGTATCCACTGGATCTTTGGATTTAGACATCGCCTTGGGAATTGGCGGGTTTCCTTCCGGTCGGATTGTAGAAATCTACGGACCAGAATCTTCTGGTAAAACAACCCTCACTCTTTCTGCGATTGCAGAGACGCAAAAAAAAGGAGGCATTGCTGCCTTCATCGATGCAGAACACGCTCTCGATCCATCATATGCTAAAAAACTCGGGGTCAACGTAGACGACCTACTCGTGGCCCAACCGGACAACGGGGAAGAGGCTCTGGAAATTTGTGAGTCCCTCGTTCGTTCCAATGCCATCGACCTCATTGTCATAGACTCCGTGGCTGCACTTGTTCCAAAGGCAGAGATTGAAGGGGATATGGGAGATTCTCATATGGGTCTCCAAGCACGACTCATGTCCCAAGCCCTACGTAAGCTCACTGGAACCATTGCGAAATCCAATACCACAGTCATCTTTATCAACCAAATCCGTATGAAGATTGGAGTGATGTTCGGTAGTCCAGAAACCACTACCGGTGGAAACGCATTAAAATTCTATGCATCCATCCGATTGGACATCCGTCGTATCGAAACTCTAAAGGAAAAGGAAGAACCTGTTGGAAACCGCGTTCGAGTGAAAGTGGTCAAAAACAAATGTGCCCCTCCATTCCGACAAGCAGAGTTCGACATCATGTATGCGAATGGAATCAACAGAGAAAGTTCTCTCATTGATCTTGCGGTTCGTCATGACCTTGTTGCCAAAGCTGGTTCATGGTATTCTTACGGTGGAGAGAAGATTGGACAAGGAAAGGAACAAGTCAGAAACTTCTTTCTCGAAAATCCAGACATTGCATTTAAAATCGAAAACCAAGTTCGGGATCTCAACAGCCTCCCTCTGATGGACCAATCCAAAATCCAAACGAGAGAAGTAAAATCCATAGAAAGGGATCCAAAGGAAACTAAAGAAACAAAATCAAAACAACCAGTTAGTTTCTCTACCGAAGCGGAAGTTGCTGTCGGAGAATAAAACCATTCGGCTTTCTTTTTAGGAACCATTGACCGGTTCGGGGTTTCCCGGGCCGGTTTTTTTTTGTTCAAGGCAAATGCAGGTGATCAATCGTTCCACTGGAAATTAGTTCCCAACATTTGGTTCACAGCACCTACAAGCCTCTCCGGTTCCCAGGGCTTCGATAAAATGATACTGTTTTTATCCGATTTATAAACAGAAAGAATGTTTTCTTTTGTGGCAAACCCAGTCACAACAATTACAGGTAAATCAGGATAAAGTTTTTTTACCGCTTCCACTAATTTATCGCCCGTTAGGTATGGCATCTTAACATCAGAAATAAGAAGATCGGGTCTACACTTTTGCAAATACTCATAAGCAATTTCAGGATCTTGAATATCTACAATCGACAATTTAACATTGTCTAATTTACGTGCGACAAAGGTTAACTCTCGTTTCATGGAAGAAGAAATTGATTTAATATCATCTACCATGACAATTTTATAAACTTTCTCATCTTTCTTAACGTCCGTTACTTGAGACTCTACTTCTTGTATCAATTGGTCTATGCTACTCGGAACCATACTAATCCTCCAGATTTGTTGGCAACAAAATCGAAAACGTTGTTCCTTCACAACGTACACTTTCCAAATCAATTTTCCCTTTATGTTTTCGAATGATATCCATACTGATGGACAAACCAAGTCCAGTTCCCTCACCAGTTTCTTTCGTTGAAAAAAAAGGATCAAAGATTCTTGACTGGATGTCTTCAGGAATTCCAATTCCGTTATCTTTAATCTTTATCTCAGCAAATTGTTGGTTGTTTTCAGAATAAATACACTTAGTTTTGATTTCAATTTTTCCTGGTTTTTCGCCCTGGGTATCAGGAAACAAACCATGGTTTTTCTTTTCTTCAATTGCGTGGCCAGCATTCACTAGTAAATTTATAAACACCTGGCCAATCTCTTGCGGATGGCAAAATATTTCGGGAAGATTTTTATCAAAGGAAAACTCAACCACACTATCGTATTTTATATTATGATGACTAATATTAATGGCGGAATTGATCACCTCATTCAAATTACAACGAACAAAATTTTCTTCTTTATTTACATGAGCAAAACTTTTGATATTACGAACAATTTCAACAACACGACTAGCACCGTCAATTGACTCCTCCAAAATATCAGATGTATCCAAAAGAACATTAGATAGATCATTACGATCCCAATCAGTTAGAATTTTTGAAATCGCAGGATCCATATGGTTTTTCTGAAGCACTGAATGTACATTTGCCATTACTGTAGCAAGCTGTTTATGATATCGCTTCATCGTTTCCAAATTACTTGAAATAAATGCCATTGGATTGTTTAT
Source organism: Leptospira mtsangambouensis (assembly GCF_004770475.1). NCBI lineage: Bacteria > Pseudomonadati > Spirochaetota > Leptospiria > Leptospirales > Leptospiraceae > Leptospira > Leptospira mtsangambouensis. The sequence continues at coordinate 138,703 of NZ_RQHK01000015.1, read as the reverse complement.
CTCATGCGCTACCCCGGCCGCCAATTGACCGATTGTTGCCAACTTTTCACTTTGCAACAATTGTGTTTCTGTATCTTTTGCTTTTGAAAGATCATTTAAATAAACTAAAATAGAAATTTCCCCATTATATATGATCTCTATCGCCCAAAAACTAATCCATTTTTTTTGACCATTCGAAAGGATTATATTTTTTTCTACGACATTTTGATCAGGTGCAAATCCGTTATTTGATAACGATTGAATGAACTCAAAAGGATCTTCACCATTTAAAAAACCAAATATTTCAGACACTTTTTTATTTCTCATCTGATTTTTGTTCTGCGAGAGTAGAATCTCTGAGCTTCGATTATAAAATTGAATATTACCATCAACTAAAATCAATATACCATTCGGGGAACATTCGACAATAGATTGCAGATTCCACTCACTTGCCAAAAGCAAATCTTCGGTTCTTTTCCGAATGATAATATGTACTAGTTCTGTACCGAGTAATTCCACTTCTTTAAAATCGATACTCTCATATTCAGTTCGTTTATTATAAAGGGCTAGTTCAATCGATTCATTATCTTTTAAATTAAATTTAAGAGGCAATTCTCGAATTATATGTGGTAAAGTGGTTGTGGAATCGATAGGTACAAATACAGAATTAGATTGGTCTCTCATCGTATACAGACCAGATTCTTTAATGACAAGTCCATCACGACAAATACGAACGACACCCCAATTACTTTCCGTTAGTTGCAAGGAATATTTCAAAGCCAGAAGTAAGATGCTGTCTTCACTTTCCATCAGAGAAATTTTTTGACCGATTTCAATCACAGCTTCTGTTCGGATCTCTGTTTTTTTACGTTCTGTTATATCAATATGAGTTCCGATCACACGCACTGGTAGATCATTTTCGTCTCTTTCGACAACCTTGCCACGACTCCAAACCCAAATGGTTTTTCCTGACCTTGTAAACATTCGAATTTCTAAATCATGAGAATCAATGGAACCGTTGAGATAGTTTTCAAATAAGGATCGAATTTGTTCACGGTCTTCCCAGTGGACCAAAGTCTCCCAATGGGAAAAATTTTGTGGGAAACGTTCCGGTTCAAACCCTAACATTCTCGCGTATTCAGGACTAAAATAAGCCTTACCTAAACGAAGCGAAAAATCCCAAACTCCACTTTGTCCACTTTCTAAAGCTAATTTGAGCCGGACCTCCTCCTCTCGATTTTCAGGAACACGAATTGTATCTAGATTTACAATGTAAACAACGCTCCGATCTTCAGATATAGCTTGAGAAAGCAGCTGGAAGGAACCTCCCAAACGAGAAAGGATTACAGGAAATGAAGATTTTTCTGACCTACGAACTAACGAGTTTCGGATCTCCTCTTGGATTTCTTCTTTCCAAAATAGTTCAACGAAATCCTTACCTAAAAGATGAAAAAAAGATGTCTGAAAAAGTTCCGTCGCAGAAGCATTGCATCTGAGGATCTTAAGATGATTGTCTAAAACAAAAGAAGGCAATGGGTTTCCATCCCAGGCAGCTTCCAACTCCTTCTTTGCACTTAGTACTTTATCGATAGCCTCGCTGATTTCCATACAAAACCTACCGACAAGATATGACGAAGAAATTAATTATTTGCTTATTTTTTTTAACCCTTCAATGCCAACTCCAAGAAAAGAAAACAGAAATCGCGTTTGCCGAAACTCACGTTTATGATGAATGGGCAGGTCTTACGGACACAGACATTCTTCACAAAAATGAAATGGATCTCAGTTGGAGAAAACTAACAAACACTAGAGATACGATCACCGACTTCCTTAAAGGAAAAAACTATCAACCCAAAGTTAAAACCGTTGTTTATCCATTTAGTGGAATTGATGTTTTAAATCTTTTCTCATTTTATCCTAACGCCGATCGTTATATTCTTTTTGGATTAGAAGATCCTGGTTATCCAAATTCATACAGTTCACTTTCAGAAAAAGAAAAACAAATAGTTAAACAAGGAATTAGAAATCTCTCTGATCACCTAGCTGGAAGAAATTACTTTACTTACCGAAAAATGAAAGAAGAAACAAAGAAAAAGGAACTCAATGGAGCTTACCCTGTATTTGTCGCCTTCCTTCGTCGTATGGGTAAAGAAATTCTGGATTCCAAAGAAGAAACAATTGAAGGCAAAGGCATTACTTATAAGGGATTTACAATCTCCCTTTATGATACAAAACTGCATAAACAAGAATCACTTACCTATTTTAAAATATTCTTAATTGGGAATGAAGGAACTTCAGGTGATGGCTTATATGAATACTTTTCAAATCTTTCCAATATAGGAATCTTTACAAAGTCAGCAGAATATTTATTTCATGGTGAAAAAAGAAAATTATTTAGAGAACTGTTGCTCAAAAATGCAGAATTTATTGTCCAAGATGAATCAGGCTTTCCGATTCGATTTTTTCCAGAAGAAAGTTGGAATCGTCAAGTTTTTGGAAGGTATGAAAAATCATGGAATCTATCTGGAGCTGTCACCCCAGAAACCCAACCAGAATTAAAAAGTTTGAGTGATCATTCAAATGACAATACTCTTCCCTTTCCATTTGGTTATGGTTACTTAGGAACCAAGGACAACCGTCAATCGGCAGTCCTTGTTTTTTCTAAAAAATAAAAAGATAAATCTATATCCTTCGGTCCCATCATTCCACAGTGGTGGGGTCCCAACAAGTCCGGAAGTTTTCATTCCAACTGGAAATTTCCAACATATCTTCATCTGATAAAACAAAATCAAATACATCTGCGTTTTCTTTAATACGAACTGGATTTTTTGATTTTGGGATCACCACATGCCCTGCTTGTAAAGACCATCGAATTAATATTTGTGCATTTGATTTTTGATAACGATTTGCAAGTGCTGTGATCCGAGGGTCTTCCAACTTTTGCCCATGAGCAAGAGGGCTGTATGCTTCGAGTAGAATTCCTTTTTTCAAACAATACTCTTTTAACTCGATATCCTGCAAAAAAGGATGGTATTCCACTTGGTTCATTGCAGGGACGGTTCCAGTTTCTTTTAATAGTTCCTCAAGATGTGAAACCATAAAATTACTTACCCCTATGGATTTTGCTTTTCCATCTGCTTTTATCTTTTCCAGTGCCTTCCACGATTCCTTTCTTTTCCCTGAGACAGGAAAATGAATTAAATACATATCAACATAATCTGTATCCAATTTATTTAAAGAAACATCTATCGCACGTAATGCGGAATCATAACCCTGGTCGGCATTCCAAAGTTTTGTGACAAGAAAGATATCACTTCGATTTACACCACTTTCTTTGATTGCCGCGCCCACTTCCGATTCGTTTCCATAGATGGCAGCAGTATCAATATGGCGATATCCCAGTGATAAAGCTGATTTGACAGCATCTAGGCATTCTTTCGGACGAGATTTCCAAACGCCAAGTCCCAACTGTGGGACGGAGACCGATTGGTTGGATTTCAAAACAGATGAGATTTTGAGATTTGTCATAGAGTAGACTTTAGACTAAAAAAATCCAAGGATAGAACCACTATCCTTGGATTCATTTCAAAGTTTTGAAAATTTACTTCTTGAATCCGACTGGCTCAGGAATGGGTGCAAATTGTAATAGCTCCCCATTCCAATCGGCTCGGTAGGTTCCTTCACCAATGGATCCAGCTAAAATTTCTTTTGCTAAAGGACGATTGACAATTCGATTGAACACACTGCCAAGGGGCCTTGCACCAAATTTTGGATCAAAACCTTGTTCTCGCAAAATATGTTCTGTGCTTTCCGAAAGTTCGATGACAATTCCTTTTACCTTCAAACGTTCATTCAACTGACGAACTTGTTTTTCAATTAGTTTCTCCATAATCGAAGAATCTAACGAATGATAGGTTAGAATCGCATCCAATCTTCCCAAAACTTCTGGCTTAAAATCCATCTCAATGTTTTTTGAATTCGTAGTCAAAATCACAATGGTATTTTTAAAATTGATAGTTCTACCTTTGTTATCAGTTAATCTACCTTCATCCAAAATTTGAAGTAGGATGTCAGAAAAATCAGGATGTGCCTTTTCTACTTCATCAAAAAGAACTACGGAGTAAGGTTTTCTTCGAATGGCTTCCGTAAGAATTCCACCTTCGTCATAACCAACATAACCCGCAGGTGCTCCAATCAGTTTTGCAACAGAATGTTTTTCCGAATACTCACTAAGATCCAGACGAACCAAATTTGTTTCTTGATCGAATAAAAATTTGGCAATGGCTTTTGCAGTTTCAGTTTTTCCTACTCCGGTAGGTCCTTTCAGTAAAAAAGATCCAAGTGGTCTTGAATCTGAAGATATACCGGCATAAGAAGTAAGAAGAGTATCCGCAATTTCGCGAATGGATTCCTTCTGACCATAAACAACAGTATTCAAATCTTCTTCCAAATGAAGCAAATTATCTTGTTTCGTTTTTAGAATTTTCTCTACTGGGATTCCTGTTTGTCTAGAAATAACAGCCGCTATATGATTTCTTTCTAAAATCCAACTGTTTTGGAAATTACTAAGTTCTTTTTCCAATTCAGGAAGGACCGCATATTTCAAACGAGAAGCCTCAGTATAGTCCGCTCTTTGTTGGGCAGCGTCCAAATCAAATTTCACTCGATCAATTTTATTTTTGATAGAAGCTATTTGTTTTAACGAATTTACTTCTTTTTCCCAAACAACTTTGCCAGCTTGGAATTTTTTTTCTAAACTTTCGATTTCCTTTAAGATCTCTTCATTTTTCTTTTCTACTTGAGCAAAGATTTTTTTGGAACGAATTTCGCTCTCCAATTCCACAAGTTCCGTAGGCATTGCTTCAGCTGAAAGTTTTAAAGCAGATGCTGCTTCATCCACTAAATCGATTGCCTTGTCCGGCAAAAATTTATCGGTAATATATTGGTCAGACAAAAGCACAGATGCATAAATCGCTTCATCCGAAATTTTAATCCCATGGTGGATTTCATGTTTATCACGAATCCCCATAAGAATTTCGATGGCATCTTCCTTACTAGGTTCATTCACTGGAACCGCCCGGAATCTTCTTTCTAAAGCTTGGTCACCTAAAATGTACTTTTGAAATTCATCCTGAGTGGTTGCACCAATACAATGGAGTTCTCCTCTTGCCAAAGCTGGTTTCAAAAGATTGGCGGCATCCATTGCCCCGTCTGTTTTACCGGCTCCCACCAATTGATGGATCTCATCTATAAAAAGAATTGCTTCTCCTGCTTGGCCTTTAATGTACCGAAGTAAGGCAGTTAGTTTTTCTTCAAACTCACCGCGGTATTTTGTCCCAGCCATCAGTTGGCCCATATCCAAAGAATAAATGGTTTTTCCTTTGAGTACATCGGGAACTCTTCCTTTTACAATTTGTTCCGCAAGACCCTCTACAATGGCAGTTTTACCAACTCCCGCACTACCAACTAACACAGGATTGTTCTTTGACCTTCTTCCCAAAATCTCCATCACGGAACGAATCTCTTTGCTCCTTCCAATGACAGGATCTAGTTTCCCTTCTCTTGCCAAATCATTCAAATTCACAAGAAAGTTAGGTACTTCTTCATCCGTTTCCTTTACCTGCAAATCTTCATAATTGATCTTTAATTCAGGAAGGACCTGCGGTAAAAATTTAAGAAAGTCAGCCTCTTTCAGTTCTTCACGTCCATTTTCTGCGGCCCGAGAAGAAGCCATCGTAAACCATTGAGCCAACTTGGGTGAGGTCCTAAGGGACTCAAAAGGAATCTCTCCAGAGGCACGGGCTTGTTTCTTTAAAAATTCATCCACTGTCGATTTATACTTAATTAATGTTTTGCCAGAAACAGAAGTTGGCAGGGTCATAAACCCCCAAACCAAATGGTAAGGAGTGATTTCTGTATTTTGTCTCCTCATGGCCTCTGTCTGTGCAATGTCCAAAGCTCCTTGGACGTTGGAATCATATTGTTTCATTGTGTCTCCCCTTTTTTAGCACTCTAATCGTTTGACTGCCAATTCCTCGTTCTTGTTACAAGTTTTTTCTCGGAAAATCACTTTCTCTCTCCAATTCTCGTCCTATTATAGTGCGAATGTTTCGAAACTGGCTTTCTTTTTTCCCCAACTCACCTAAATTTCCTTCGAACGAAACAGGAAGGAAAACCAAAATACAAAAAACGGACAAGAATCTCCCTTTTCTCAAAATCCCCAAACTATGGATTCCACTCTTTGTGGTTCTTCTTTGTTTTCAGTCCTCTCTTTCGGCCTTTCCTCTTTCCATTGAGGAATCAAAAAACTATAGGGACATTGGAAAATATTTTGAATATGTCATTGTTCCAGAACAGGAATCTAGTTTGGACAGAATTCTAAGAGAGGACACAATTTGGCGACCAAATCCGAAAGCGACTATCTCTTTTTCACAAGTGAAAGATCCACTTTGGTTAAGAATTACATTGATCCACTATGGAAATTTACCACATACATTCTTTTTGCATTTTTCAAGTCCGGTGGTGGATGTTTTTGAACTGCATGCACAAGTGAAAGGGAACTGGATTACACAAGTATCCGGCGAGCAGGTCCTACAAAGAAACAAACCTATATACTCCCATATCCCGGCATTTCCAATTACTCTCTCACCAGATGAAACACGCACTATATACGTAAAAATTAATTCAGCAAATCCAATCTTTAATTTTGTTTCTATTTATAATTCGCGAAGTTTCATCGCCTTTTCAAAAAAACAAGATATATTCTTTGCGGCTTATTTCGGCGCAGGTTTTATGATGTTTTTATTCAGTTTATTCTTAGCGAATACACTGCGTTATCGAAAATTTTTCTTTTACTTTTTCTATTTAGCAACGGTTCTCTTGATCAATTTGTTTTCCACTGGATTTATGCAATACATTGAAATAGGAAATTCGCATACCTGGAAAAACTATTTATTTCCGATCACGATCTATCTGACTTCAGTCTTTGGTTTACTTTTTACGATAGAATTTTTAGAAACAGAAAAAAACTTTCCTAAAGTGAATAAACTTACAAAAGGTTTTATCTTATTGTTTATTTCTTTAATCTTTACAATCTTTTTCCTAGAACTGAGAAACTTCATTCAGTTAGGTGTCTCTCTAGTGATCATACCCATTTTGCTTGTCCTCTTCATTTCTCTTATGGCTGTGATCAAAAGCAAAAAAAAACTTGAAGTGATTCTTTTCCTACTGGCTTTCGGATCGATTCTACTCGGTGGCGCTTTAAATACTTTAACCGTTCAAGGTTTCATCAAACCCATCCATTTATCTTCCTACTCACTGCCGTTAGGTTCCGCAATAGAAGTTTTCTTTTTGTCGATGGCATTGGTTCTAAAAGTTTCTGATTACAGAAAAGCAACAGAAGAAAAACAAGAATTAGACCTCCAGTTAAAAATTGCACAAAAACTCCAAAGTGGTTTATTGCCACAAAAAAGGACACATGCAAATGGTTATGCATTAGGCTTTCGTTATTCACCCGCCTCTGACATTGGTGGTGATTTTGTTCAATTCATTGTTAAAGAAAATGAAATAGGTTTATTTCTCTGCGATGTTTCGGGCCACGGAATACCTGCCGCAATGATTGCATCCATGACAAAAGTTTCCCTTCAAATCTGGGATGATTCCCTCGATAGGCCTGCCTATGCAGCCGAACGAATTCGTTTATCTCTTCTTAGTTCTCTTTCTGGACATTTCCTGAGTGCCTTTTTTGTTTATCTGCATCCAGAAAAAAATATCATGAAGATAGCCAATGCTGGGCACCACCCATTGATTTATTTAGATCGAAATGGAAATATCGAACATATCACAAGTCCAGGGCGAGCCATAAACGAATACATTGAAGCTCAAGTAATTGAAAAAACATTACCCCTTCCTAAATCCGGTACTCTGGTATTATTTACGGATGGTGTAATTGAAGCAAGAAAATCAACAACGGGAGAACTTTTTGGAGAAGAAAGATTTATTTCCATTTTACAAACATTAGCCGACAAAGACCCTCAGACAATTTGTGATCAAGTAATCGCAGAAGTGGAAAAATTCCAAAAGTCAAAACGTTCGGACGACGACATCACAATACTCGCCATCTCTTTAGATAAAAAAAATTAAATTACAATCCAGTGCGTTAATTTTTGAAACAAATCATTGGGATAAAAAGGTTTGGAGATAAAATCATCCATTCCAACTGAATGAATTTTATCTTGTGTTTCTAATTGTGCGGAAGCAGTTAAAGCAATAATCGGCAAGTTTTTCCAAGAAAGATTTTCGCGAATTCGTTTCGTTGCCATATAACCATCCATTTTTGGCATATGCAAATCCATCAAAACTAAATCATATTTTCCATTGGCCAACTTTTGTAATACTTCCTCACCATCAGCTGCTTCTTCCGATTCAATACCCCAACGTTTTAAAAAACGAATCACGATAGACCGATTAATTTCAATATCATCAGCAACAAGAATTCTTTTTCCGGTTAAATCAGAAGAATCCTTTAATGAAGGAATTTGTCTATTTATGTTTGAATTTCCGATTTTACATGGGAAGGTAAAAGAAAATTTTGATCCTTTCCCCAATTCCGACTCTAATTCAAGATTGCCTTTCATTAATTCGACAAGACCTTTTGATATGGCAAGCCCAAGGCCAGAGCCACCATACTTCCTGGTTGTGTCTCCACTTGCTTGGGTGAATTTTTCAAATACAAATTTAAGTTTCTCAGATGCAATTCCTATTCCCGTATCTTCCACTTCAAATCGAATTACAACGTCATTACCAATTTTTGATTCTAATTGAACACGAAGTGTAATTTTTCCTGCTTTAGTAAACTTCACGGCATTAGATAATAAATTATTAAGTACTTGCAACATTCGTGTGGGATCAAAACAAATATATTCGGGTAGTTTTTCATCAATTTCAGCTTGGAAAGAAAGAAGTTGTTCTTTGGCCTTAATCTCAAAAGAAGAGGAAACAGAGCTTATAAAATCCTTCAGACTAAAATCAATTTCTTCTATAATGATCATTCTTTCTTCAATTTTGTTAAAATCTAAAATGTCATTGATCAAAGTAAGAAGTGTTTCACTAGAGAAACGTAAGTTTTTTAAGTATTCTATCTGTTCTGGTTTTGGATTGTCTTCCATAAGCCACATAGAAAGCCCGATCACTGCATTCAGCGGGGTTCTTAATTCATGGCTCATATTGGAAAGGAATTCTGACTTGGCTCGGTTTGCATCCTCAGCACGGATTCGAGAGTCAATCAGAGCTCTCTCATATAATACCATTTGAGATATATCCAAAGAAACAGAACGAGACCTCACCATTTCGTTGTTTTGTGAATAAATTGCCGTCGCCGAAATATTCAAAAACAAAGAACTACCATCTTTGCGAATGACTTCAAATCTTAAATTGTCTATCCGACCTTTCTCTTTAAAAACAGGAAAATTAGTCTGAAAAACTTGTTTGCTCTCGTCAGCAAGAAGATCAGACCATTTTATTTTTCCAATTAACTCTTCTTCTGTGTATCCCAACCATTCTTGTTCTGTTCGATTGACTTTTACAAAAAAACCATTTACATCTAAACTATGAAATCCAACTGGTGAGTTTTGATACAAGTCGTCGATCTCAAACAAACGGTCTTCAATTAGTTCCTTCTCAACTAATATTCTCGTATTTCTTTTTAATACAAAGATCATCCACAATATAAGTATGGATAAAATAAAAAATAATCCACCTGAAGTGGCGATCAACCGAATGGTAAATTTACGATTTGTTTCTCTTTCTAAATTTTCTTTTTCTAACTTCTTATCCAAAAGCAATTGAACTTCGTCGCGAAAAACATCCATTCGTCTTTTGCTTTCAATAAAAGCCTCTTTCGAGGGACGTTTATTGGGAAAATATTTTATAAAATTTTGAATGTATTCTAGTTTTAGGTGGTAGGCACGAATGATGGACTCTAACTCTCCAATATAAATGAATTCACATTCTTCTCTAAGTGAAGTCTCGAGTTTTTGCATTTGAAGGAGAGAATTTTTATAAGGTTCCAGAAATTCTGGATCCGAAGTTAGGAGGTAACCACGGACTCCAGTTTCTGCGTCCTTTAAATAAGAAGAATATTGAATTAAAAATGCATTCCAGCGACTCTGGTTTTCATATAAATTTCGATCTTTACGACTTTCATACACTTGATAAAAGAAAAAAAAAGAAGAAAGCAAAAGTAATACAAGAAGTCCCCATAAAAAACCTAGATAGAGGGACTCGAAGTGCTTTCTCTGGAAATAATTATTCATGGGATCATCATTTATTAATACAAAAGGATGATCTTGTCAATTGATTAAAGCATAGCTTTCCAAGCCGGAAAATATAGATCGAACTCTGTTCCTTTCCCAATCGAAGAATTTACTAGAATTGTTCCACCCATCTTCACCATGATCCCATAAATGATAGGCAATCCCAAACCCGTACCCTTCCCACCTTTGGTAGTGAAAAATGGATCAAAGATTTTTTCGATAATATCTGGAGGGATTCCTTCTCCATTATCAGCAAAACCTAATTTCCAATACTCAGTATTTTTCATAAATCCAATATGAAGTAATTCTGATTTTTCATATAAAACTTTTGAAAGAGAAATTGTAATTTTCGGATTTGGTATATCTTTCAAGGCAAACACGGAATTTTCGTATAAGTTCGATAGAATTTGAAAAATTTGAATTGGATCCGCATTCACATAAGCAGGTTCATTTCCTAAATCGGTAAACAATGTGATTTGGTTAGAAGATACAGTTCTTACTTCCTTTAAAACTTGTAATAAATTTTCCCTAAGATCTAATTGTTTTGAAATGGAATTATCGATTTTAGAATAAGTAAGAATTTGTTGGATTAAGTTTTTTGCCCTGTCCAAAGACTTGGAAATTCCTTCAATTGCAGGTAAGGATTTTTGAATTGCCTCATTCGTAGCACCCTTGGACCATTCTGAATTCAAAAAAGAAACATAAGCTAACATTGGAGTGAGTAAATTATTAAAATCATGGGCGATACCACCGGCAAACGTTCCCAGTGCTTCTAATTTCTGCGATTGGGCATATGCACGTTCTAATACAATTTTCTCAGTAATGTCCTTGGCTTCTAAGACTATATACAAAATTTTCCCAGATGTGTCCGTTAATGAATAAAAATCACAATCAAAGTATTTTTCCCTTCCATCTAACAAATTATAGCTGACAAATACCTCGAAACTTTGATTTTTTAAAGCTAACTTCATTCCGTAAGTTAATTTTTTTTTAGATTCTTCATCGGAATTCGAAAAAATAGATCGAATCAATTCCAAACCTTGGACATCAGTTTCCTCTCTTTCAAAAGAAATCACAGCATTACGATTCATACGAATCACATGACCTTGTAAATCCAAAAGAAAAATAGCTTGTGAGGAATTATTAAAGATACCCTTAAACAACTGCTCGTTCAACTGAATGGAATGTTCTAATTCAGATAAATCCGAAATATCATGAATGGTACCAAAAATTCTGAATCTTGAGCCTTCAAACTTTTCTGCTTCCAACCAAAGATTTACTTTTTTTCTGCCAGATTTTGTATTTAACGTGACAATCATTTCCTTAGAGTGATTGTCTCTAAGTAAATCAGACCAAACAACTTTGATATGGTCTTGCTCTGCTTCATCCAAAAGTGCCCATACTTTTTCCATCAAAGGAATTTCCGCAAAATCAAATCCTAAAATTCGATACAACTCTAAAGACCATAAGGTATTTTTTTCAGGAAAAATTACTTCGAAATGACCAAGATGAGAAATTTTTTGAGAACGTGTTAAAAGTTCTTCCCCATGAACCAACATATCCCAAGCTTTTTTTTGTGATTGTTTTAGGCGGTAAGCTTCCAATTCACGATTTACAACAAACGGCAGTTTGATGATTGAAGATTTTGGTAAAAATTCTGCTGCACCTAAATTTAAAAATTCAGAAGCAGATTCTTCTGGTAAAAATTCCGTAACAAGAATCACTGGCAGCTCTGGATTGATTTCTTTGACTCTAGAAATCACATAACGACCATCAAAATCTGGAAGATAAAAGTCTGAGATCACGATATCCCAAGTTTCATCATTTATTCTTTGTTCGAATTCTGATTTCCACTCAGCTCTTTCAGAAAATATAGAAAACCCAAAGTTTTGTAAAACTGCTACAATTGCTTTGTAAGAAGCAAGGGAATCTTCAACAATCAATACATTGAGTTTCTTTTGGATGTCCATAATTTGAATTATTGATTAAAAAAACCAAATACTGGTAGTTCCAGTTCACCCAAAATTTCTGCCTTATGCCGATAAGCGGTTCCACGCCCTTCGGCAAGAGCAAATTTACCTTTTGAAAAGTCATTGGGCGAAAGGTAAGGAGTGTTTGTCTCTAAACGGATTAGTTTTTTTCCTTTTTCCTTAGCCAACAATGATTTCAAATCTTCTGTTTCCGATTCGATAATTTGTACAGATGCGTCTAACGCACGCTTAATGGTGTTTCGACTCACAGGTCTATGATTATTGATTTGGTGTATGACAATGCGATCAATACTAGGATCCAAGATCAGTTCTTTGATCGGTTCTCCATCACCAATACCACCATCCAAAAATTCCTGCCCTTGAAATTCTTGTACTTCGTATAAAAATGGAAATGCGATTGAGCCCATCACCGCATCTAAAACATTTCCTTCAGTGATCAGTTCTCTTTTGTTTTTTGATAGATTGGAGACGGCGATTCCTAACTTTATTGGTAAGTCGGAAAACTTTTTATTTCCAAGATATGGATATAAGATTTTGCGAGTTGCTTTGCCAGTAAGAACCCCACTATAACCATTTAACCCTTTGCGTAACAATCGACCAAGCATTGACAAAGAGTTCCCTTCCCAAAAATCCTTTTTTCTTAGTCCCAAAATAAGAGATTCAAATTCGACCATTTCTCGACCGGTTGCATACAAGGCACCGATCATTGCTCCAGAGCTTGACCCTGTAACAACGGCAGGTTTAAAACCAATTTCTTGCAAACCGCGCACAAATCCTGTATGGGCAAAAAATCCAAAAAAGGCGGATTTCAAACAAAGAGCAGAATACTTTTTAGGAAAGAAGAGTTCTATCATAAGCTTTTGCTAAGTTTAGAAACAGACCACGATCATGTCAGCCACGAAGTAATTTTGAAACCAAAACTTTTGTCATATCGTAGAACAATACTCCAATAAATGCAACCAGTATCGCAGAGGAAAACTGAACAAAATTAAGTGGCACAAAATGAAACATAGCATTCAAACCGGGCAAATACATAGCCAAAAAAAGCACACCGATTGTCCCCGCAAAAACAAACCGAATGATAGGATTGGGAATTCGCATCCGACTCCACATCGACTCATGGAGTGAACGATTGGCAAGGATTAAGAATAAATTCGAAAATACTAATGTAACAAAAGTAGCCGTACTCACAACCTTTGGAGAGGAATTTCCTTTCAAAAACAACTCAGTGATCCAGTATGATGATACAACAGATAACAAAGAAATGGCACCCTGGATCAAGGAATTGATAAACAATTCTTTATCCAAAAGTGGTTCCGAAGTTTCCCTCGGTTTTCGATTCATCAAATCTGCCTCTTGCGATTCCCTTTCAAATACAATTGTACAAGTAGGATCAATGACCATTTCCATAAATACAATATGAATGGCTGATAAAACAACAATAGGCCAATCAAAAATAATAGGGAAAAATGTAATACCAACTATTGGGATATGAACTCCAATCAAGTATCCTAATGCTTTTTTTAAGTTATCAAAAATTTGCCTTCCGATCTTAACTGACTCCAATATAGAAGAGAAAGAATCATCTAACAAAACAATGTCGGCAGCTTCTCGCGCAACATCAGTTCCTCTTTCTCCCATTGCCACACCGATATTTGCCGTACGCAATGCAGGAGCATCGTTCACACCATCCCCTGTCATAGCAACAATCTCACCATCCGCTTTTAACATACGAACGATTCGCCATTTGTCTTCTGGGCTGACCCTAGAAAAAATATTACAAGTTCGGATAACAGATTGTAATTCAGTTTCATTCAAACTGGCCAAAGCCTTTCCCGTATAAACCAAATGAGAATCCTTTAATCCAATTTGGTCTGCAATGTTTTTGGCAGTTTCTGGATAATCTCCTGTAATCATAATCACACGAATTCCCGAATCGTAGGCTGTTTTTACTGCCAAAGGAACTATCTCACGAATGGGATCTAAAAATGCCAATAGTCCATAAAACAAATAATCAACGTGTTTTCTTTCTTCAGGAATATTCGAAGATGATGATTTTGATTTGGCAACACCAAGAACTCTGTATCCTTCTTTTGCTAATTCATTGGTTTTTGTTGTCCAAAAATTTGATTCTGCAGAATCAAATTGGCATAAATCAAAAATTGCTTCAGGAGAACCTTTGGCATAACTATGGTAGGCATTTTTTCCTTGCAGCACACGAACCATCGTTAGATGGTCAGGTGTCAATGGAAAATCTTTTACAGATAACAAAGCCGAATCATCTATTTCATGGAAAGAAACCAAACAATCGGATATAGCAATATCCATTGGATCAAAACTTGGATGTTTGGAAGCACAATAAGCAATTTCTAATAAATCTTTTACATCTTTAGAAAGTTTCGAATCTGGATGCAAGGTGACTGTTTCAGATTTTGTAACTACAATTCCAACTTTCATTTTATTTTGAGTAATCGTCCCCGTTTTATCAGAACAAAGGACCGTAGCCGCACCTAAAGTTTCAATGATTGAGGATCGCCTAACTAAAACATTTTTTGTACTCAAACGAAATGCACCTAAGGCAAAAAAAATGGTTAAAACCAATGGCAGTTCCTCTGGCATCAATCCGATTGCCAATGTTAAACCCGAAAGTAGACCATGTAACCATTGGCTTTTTACAATTCCAAAATAAAGAGCAAGGATGACACATAAAGATGCAGCCACTATAAATAAATTACGCACAAGACGTGCTACTTCTATTTCGAGTAATGTTCTGCCAACTGTTTCATCAGCAATTTTACGTCCAATTTTCCCAATTTCTGTGTGATTTCCTACAGCATTCACACGACAAACACCCTCTCCACTAACAACTAACGACCCACAAAAAACAGAATTGGATTGTGATTTGGAAACAGGGACAGATTCTCCAGTTAATAAAGATTCATCACAAGAGAACATTCGATCAGAAATCAATTCGCAATCGGCAGGAACCCGATCTCCTTCGTTCAAAATCAATAGATCATCATAAACTACATCTTTTCCTTCAATCCGAATGATTTGTTTGTCACGAATGACATTGGTTCTTGGGCTCGCAAGAGAACGTAAGGCAGAGATTGCAGTTTCTGTTTTTTTCTCTTGGTAAAAAGTAATCGTGATGATACCGAGAACGGAAAATAATAACAAAAGAGCCTCACCACGATCACCCAAAAGCAAATAAACAATACTTATGGAAATGAGAAGCAGAATCATCGGCTCTGTCACCACCCCAAACAACATCTGAAAAATCCCTTTCTTCTTTGAAGAGCTGATTTCATTGGCACCGTACTTCGTACGGTTTTTTCGAACCTGTTCTTGGGTTAAACCCATGAGGATATATTCTGAAATTTGTTTTGGAATCGAAGGCATATTCTTATTTGATTTGCTCTTGTGTTTTATAAAAAATCTGTTTAACATTCTAGAATGTGCGACACCTCTCTTGCCACTGAAAAATTTACCAAAACTCAAAAAAGAATCTTTGCGAAAAACTCGGATCGCGAACCAAACGAAGCACAATCCATACTTCATGTTCCTCGTTTAGAACATAAAAAAGGTTCAAAATTACGTACAACTTATATTGAGATTCCACAAACTCCCGTTACTTATGAAGTTTTTTTGAGCAAACCATTTCATATGTGGGGTGCAGAGATGGGTGTGAATGAATTCGGACTTTGTATTGGCAATGAAGCAGTTTTCACCAATCTAAAAATACCAAAAAAAAATGATGGTTTAACAGGAATGGACCTGATCCGTTTGGCTTTAGAAAGATGTAAATCGGCTAAAGATGGATTATTCCTTATTACAGAACTTTTAGAAACATACGGGCAAGATGCATGCGGAGGTTATGAAAATCAATCCTTCTTTTATCATAACAGCTTTATCATAGCGGATAGAAAAGATGGATATGTATTAGAAACTGCTGATCGTTACTGGGTAGCAAAAAAAATAGATACTTTTTATGCCATTTCGAATGGACTCACAATCGGCTCCGATTTTGAATATTCATCACCTAACTTAATAGAAAAACTTCGAAAAAAACCTAATCAAGAATTTTCTTTTAAAGACCATTTCAGCGATCGATTTTATACTTATATGAGCCATTGCAAAGACAGACGATATCTGCACCAAAAAACTGCAGAAAGTTTAGAGTTGGAAAATGCAAGTTATACTACAAAAAATGCTATGGACACTTTAAAAACCCATACTATCGAAAACGATGAATTTGAACCATCTTCTTCTTCAATGAAATCCCTATGTTTACATGCAACAGGACCCACAACGCCGAATCAAACTAACGGAAGTTTAATTGTTGAGTGGGACACTTCAGAGACCAACCAAGACCCACTCAGAGTATTTTATACAGGAACATCCACACCGTGTTTAAGTTTATTTAAACCATTTTATTTTGGAACAAAGAACTTCATCGATTCTTCGAGTTTATCATCTAATAAAACTTATTCCGAAACCTTATGGTGGTTACACGAATCAATTGCAAGAAAATCCAACTTTGATTACCAAGCAGTTCGTTCGATTTTACTTCCTGCATTAATCGGAATCCAAGAATCTATTTTAAATATTTCCAAAGAGTTTCTTTCTCCTCAAAAAAAAGAAGAAGTCCAATGGAGATTTTTAAAAGATCATGTGAACGTTTTGAAAAAAATAGATGAAGAACTCATCCGTTCCAAAATTGGAACAAGTCGATGGCAAAACCCACTCTTCCAATTGTATTGGTCGGGACAAAATAAAAAATTAGGAATTCCGTTCCGCTAACAAAAGAATCAATAGGTCATTGACATTGGTTCCGGTAGCACCAGTAAAAAGGAGTGCCTCCATGTCTTTCAAGATGGGATAGGAATTGGAATTTAATAATTCTTTTTTTGGATCCCAACCTTTTTCCTTCATCTTTTGGGTAATTCCTGGTCCAACAATTCCACCGGCAGCATCAGTCGGACCATCTGTTCCATCAGTCCCACAAGAAAGAAATAACCAATCCCGATCCATACTATTGCCTTCGGTTAGGATTGCCACACGCAGCGCCGTTTCTTGGTTTCGGCCTCCTAACCCTGTTCCTTCAACAGGGCATACAAGTTCTCCTCCGAGTAAAATGGCTTGTTTTTTAGGATTAATATCGCCATCTAACAACTCACCAACGATTTTTTTTGCAGTAATTTCACTGGAAAAATCCCATGAATCGGATATGGTTTTCACTTCATAACCAATATTTTTGGCTTTTTTTTCCATTGCCTTCAGAGAAGAAGTCAGATTCCCCATCACATAATATTCACTTCCTGGATAACTTGGTCCAGAAGCAATGACATTTGGATCATCACCTAACACATCTGAAATTGCAAACGTATAAACCTTTAACTGAGCTTTGAGATTGTTTAAGAATTTACCGGCTTTCACTGCTGAATATTTTTTTCTTTCCGCATTGATTTCCTGAATGGGAAGTCCCTTTTTTAACAAATTTTCATTTAGTTCAATTAAATCTTTAAGTAGATATCCATTTTCCGGTATTTCAAAAAGGCTAGACCCTCCTCCTGATAACAAAACAATCAATTGGTGATCTTCACCTAGCTGTAAAATTTCATTCAACACTTCTCTTGCATATAGTTCGGAATTTTTATCTGGTATGGGGTGAGCGGCTTCTCTGCATTTCCATACATCCATTTGTCCGTTTTTTTGGATTTCTTTTGGAAGATGGTTGTACTTAGTAAGGATAAAACCAGCATCCACTGGGAAAAACTTTTGGAAAGACAAAGCCATCGCATAAGCAGCTTTTCCGAGTGCAAAAACATAGTTTTTCTTCAGAGGATTTTTGAATACTTCACAAAGATCTTGATGGTTTTTCCAAAATTCTGGTGAAAGATATTCGGGTGTTGCACTTCGTACCCCTTCCCAAAATAGTTCTTCAATATCTTTTCTTAAAGCATTCAGTTGTTTATTTCCTTGTTTTTGCAGTGAGGGAATCATACTGAATCCCAGATGGGACCAATCGCCCAAACTCTAAAACGTCAGTCGGACAAAGTGACACACATGCAGAACAACGTACGCACTGTACGCTATCCATAGGAATGCCTCTACTTGCATAACCCATTACATCAATTCCTTGATGGCAATTTTTTGTACAAATATTACAAGATATGCATTTCTTTTTATCAGAAAAAATTCGAAAACTACTAAACCGAGCATAGATATGCATCAAAGAAGCAAGTGGACAAAACATTCTGCACCAAATCCTTCCAGAAAAAAGAAAATAAAAACCAACTCCAACAACACCAGCAAGCCCAATATCCACAATGAGATCGTAAAGCCATTTTACTGAATCAGCCATTACTTCAGAAATTTCTAAATCGGGGTGGATCTTTTTTCCATAAACTCCAAATAATTTAAAGACTGTTAACAAAAATGCCAAAGCCAAAATGTATTGGCCTGAATGTTCCAAACGATAGGCCCATTTTCCATGTGGCATTTTCTGCCGATGTTCATCTCCCAAAGTTTCTGCAAGTCCACCACAAGAACAAATCCAGCCGCAATAAGCACCTTTACCATAACGATAAACTAAAAAAGGAATAAACCCAAAACTAAAGAAAAGACCATAACCTAACCAAAAATTGGTGATCCCACCATCATACAAAACCCCCATACTGAGCGGCCACGCCAAAATAAACCCATAAGCCTTCCAATAGGCATCATTTGGAAATATTTCTGTTCTAACATAACCATTCGATGTACCTAAATATCCTAAATCACCAAGGGTTGGTAAAATTAATTCAGGTAACAAAAACAAAAAGAAAATCTGAATCAAGATTAAACTGATCGTTTGATAAAAGATATAATCTGTTTTTCTAACCAAAATCCTTCTGATTCCAAAAAATAGAATCGTTAGCGAGTATAACATTGTATAGTGGAAAGATGGATATTTACCAAAAAGAGTATAACCAAAATAAGTGGTGGATAGATATACATAGAGAAAATAAAAAAACACAAATAGTAAATAGGTGTTTCTTAAAAAAATCCAAGGAATAGTCTTCAGATGATTTAAATTCCATTTTAAATAAATAAAAAAGGATAAGGACAAAAAGGAAATGGCGGCAAAGACTGTTGCCAAAGGCGAAAACCATCCAGGCCCATAAAATGAAGCTTTGCCCAAATAAGCTGCACCTGCAAAAGATAAAAGGGAACTAAATCCAACCCAATCAGAAAGTGATTTTTCATTTTGAATTTTAATACCTAACTTTTTTAAAAATTGGGTAGGTGCAGTATTCCCAATCAAAATATAAACCAAGTCGAAATTTAGTTTGGCCGAACCTACAGATGTTTTCACAAATAAGTTTTGTTCAGAAATTTCGGTGACTTCTGATTCAAGTTGAAGTTTGACTTTTCCATCTCGGACCAACTCTTCCAATTCTTCTTTATTTTTTTGTTTTGGACGAGTAAGCTCCTTTCCTCTGTATACCAAATTTACCAATTTCGCATAACGTGAACAGGCGATTGCTGCTTCAACGGCACTATCACCACCACCAACAATCACCACAGATTTTTCTTTTGCATCAGAAGGATCAAAAAAACGATAAAATACAGAAGGGTTCGATTCACCTTTCACACCTAATCTCTTTGGATCACCTGATTTTCCGATTGCGATTACAACAGAACTGGTAAAAAATGATTCACCTGTTTCCGTTTGCACTCTATATACATTACCCTCAGGTTGAATTGAAACAACACGTTTCCCAGTTTGGATAGTGATTGTATCTTCTTTGATTAGGGCATTCAAATACTCTAATAAGTCCTCTTTCGTTGAATCAGTAATCTTAATTCTGGACTTGGAATTTAATCCTTTTGGTTCCGCAAAAATTGGTTTATGTTTTGGATAACTTTGGATGGTTTGAAATGGAATATTAGCTTCAAGGAGAATGAACTTTTTGCCTAACCGTTTCGCTTCGTATGCACATGAGAGACCAGCAGGCCCTGAGCCAATGATCACTGCATCTAAACAGTCTTCTGTTTTTTCACGAATGTGTTTCCATACATTCACACCGCTTTCGGCGGCAAGTTTCAGTAGTGGAACACCCGTTAAATCACCAATGATAAAAACATTAGGTAAGTTTGTTTCATACGATTCAGATAATTCTGGGTAAACTTCAACAGGACCCATTGGGGCAGATTTGGTTAACCAACGAAAATAGGATGATGGCCACATACTTAATGATTGGACTAAATGATTAAAAAAAAGAAATAATTTTAATCGGCAAGGGGAAGTTGAATGCTAATTTTTGTCCCTTTTGTAAGTTTACTGCTGACCTTTAGGGTTCCACCTTGTTCCGCAAGTAACTCTTTACAGACAAGCAAACCGAGACCTGTTCCTTTTTCCCCAGCTGTTCCAAAACCTGAATCGAATCGTTTCCCTTCAAGGATCTTGGCAAGTAGATCAGGCCCCATACCCACACCGGAATCTTGAAAGCGTATTTCGATACAATCGGAGTTTTTTTCAGTTTCAATTGAAACCTTACTATTCGGGTGAGAATATTTTATCGCATTGGACAATATATTGCGTAAGACAGTTGCTGTCATTCGTTCATCGCAATACACAAAATGATCTTCTGAAACTTTTGTTTCCCAAGTGATACCTTTGTCTTTTGCTTGAATATTGAGTAGATCTAGCGCATTTTTTAAAATTGAATTGAGATTTAAATTTTTGGGATTACATTGCGTTTTTTGCGTTTCATTCCTAACCCAGTCCAATAAGTTTTCCAAAACCAAATACGTTTGGTTTGTACTTTTTTTCAGCTCCGTTAAACCAAAAAGAAGTTCTTCTCTCTCTGGCAATGATTTTGTTATATAACCTAAATACGTACTAATCGTACCAATTGGTCCTTTCAAATCATGTGCAAGGATAGAAAAAATACGATCTTTATGATCATTGATCCTTTCCATTTCCTTTTGGATTCGATTGATATTTCTTAAAAAATAAAACATAAACAAAGCTACAAAAGATAAACAAGATACAACCGAATTGATACGAAACAAATCCTGAACTTCTTTATAATATAATAATGTTCCTTTTTCGAACATACCTGGACTGCCAAAAAACTCAAACCAGATATAAAAGCTTGTATTCATAAGGAATACAAAAAAAATCCAACCCTTCTCATCGTATGAAAAAATCACAAATGGCACAATGGCAAACATTAGAAAATAATAGTAAAACCCACCGGATGTTCCAAAACTAATTGTGGAAACACAAAACAACGGAACTGAAATTGTAAACACCAGGAGAATTCGAGAAAAAAAATACCTTCCCCTCGTATTTAGATACAAAACATAAATTAAAGAACAGATAACAAGGACATGAATGACATTCATGACCAGATAATGGGGAGCACCTGCGATTGCAAAAAAAATGGAATATTCGATATTTGAAAAAATTCCCAAAATGGCAACCAAATTGGAAAGTTGAATACGAACGGAAGTTTCTAAACCCAAATATTCAGCCACCCCTAAATTGAGTAACCGAAATACTCCCAATCGATCCAAGAAAGTTTTCATTTAATATCGATCGTAAAGTATGTTACGTCATCTGACAAACGAAATGCGAAATTCCGAATATCCTTCTTAATTTTTTCGTTTAATTCGGAAAGGGAAAGATGGAACCCACCCACTAATTGTTCTCTTAACCTTGATTCTCCGTACAATTCCCTATTTTTATTTTGGCTTTCCGTAATCCCATCGGTATAAAAAAAGAAACGATCCCCTGATGAAAGTTGGTGAGAAAATGTTTCCACGAGGACATCTTTTTTCCAACCCATAATCGGCCCCCTTCCCCCTAGCGGTGTTAAGGAATTAGAAACAACATTCATGGAATAAGGACTCGGATGTCCCATCACCGAATATTTTAAAATGGAATGTTTTAAATCAAAATGACTAACAACGGCAGTGATATAATTTTTTTCGACTACTGGCAACATTTTCATGTTTAACTCTAACAAAAAGTTAGAGGGATCTTTTACTTTCGGAGCAATCTCTAAAAAATTGACCTTTAACATACTAGCGATCAATGCAGCAGCAATCCCATGTCCAAGAACGTCACATAACAAAAATGTTATGGAGCCGTCTTCGTGAATATAATAATCAAAATAATCTCCACCAATTTTTTCCATTGGCATAAATACAGAAGCAACACTGAGTGTATGGTGTTTAAATTCCATAGGAGGGATCAGTTTAGCTTGTAATCCTGCAGCCATCACCAAATCATCATGTAACAACTTATATTGTTTATGTAGTTCTTGTGTGCGCAAGGTGATAAGCATTTCAAGTGATTCATTCAGATTTCGAAGTTCCCTTCTCGTCCTAGCACTTTGTAGAGCAATGGCAAGTACACCGGCGAATAAAAATGTTAAAATTCCATATTGAGTTAGGTAAGCATTTTTCCCAGTTATCAAATCTGTAAGGACATCTGCAATTCCAAAAAAAGTTGCTACCAGTGCCCCCAAGGATACAACTACGGCTTCCGCTGTTTTTTTATAATTTCGAACCAGTAGCTGGATTAGGATTGGAACCTTAACAGCAAGTAAAAAATACCAAATATAAACTAAATAAAATCGATGATCAGGTTCCATCGAAAACAGTTGTGTGAAAGCAAGGACTGTGTCTAAAAAGAAAGTTATGACTGCAAGTTTAGTAATCCGTCGATCAAAAAGAGTATGAACAAATAACATGATAAAGACGGGAAATATAAACTGGCAAAAAAACAAAAGTCTTACAAGAATCTCCGGATGGATCAATAAAAAATGAATCTTATTGATAGAAGGCAATCTCCAACCCACAAAGAAGATAGCTGTACCCGCTAAATACAATCCGGATTTTGAGGATCGATTCAAAGCATAACCGATAGCCTGTTGTAAAAAAATCCCAAAAAATAAAGCACCAATGAGGATTTGGTTCACATCCTCAAAAACCATTTTATCTTTGATTTCGTCTTGGGTCCCAAAATAGGGAATTGATCGAAAGATACCACACCTAAACTGTGTTTCACGACATTCAATATCCACAACCAATTCATTTTCACCCTGCTTCAAGAGAGAATTTGGAATCTCATAGTAACGAACTTTATACCAATATGGATAATATTCTGGCGAAAAACTCCCCGTTGTGCCAATGGGAACTCCATTCCAAAAAGTTTGATCCGCAGAATGTACCCGGTCCATATAGATTGCCTGTGAAAACTCAGGAAAAGTTGGAACAGAAATCTTTAGTCGATATTTTCCCCGCAAGGGAACGTTGTATCCTTGTTTTACTAGGGGAACACCAACTAACACAGGATTAATTTCTTTTTTACCTTCTTCTTGGAAGGTCCAACCGGATTCCAAGGAAATTACTTCTGCTCCGAGAGGATACACAAAGAAAAAAAGGAGAAGAAACAAATATCTCATTGGATGGCAATTCCGATGTTTTTTAGAATCTCGGTAGAACACCGAAAGGATTGAACCCGAACCTTTCCGAAGTGCAAGGATTTTTTTGGACCCAGCAAGTTTCATTTTGATATGGAGAAAATCGTCACCTGCATTAGTTAGGTGAGGAATAAGAGACAATGGAATCTATGGAAGCAAGGCACAAGTGGATGATGGGTTTTCTTTTGTTAGGGAATGGATTTCTTCCCTCAGTCAAAAAGGTAAGTGACTTTCCTTTTGCAGTAACTGTGAAAAGATCGCTTCTCACCGGTAGATGGTTGCAGAATGAACCCAGCAAAGCCCAGAGAACCCTCCTCATAGTCGATTCTGTAAATCTTTAAGCACTCCGTCACTTCGGACATTGTTCTTCTCCAGACTAACCCATTCCATCTGTTCACAAAATAACATGGGTTTCCTTATGCACCGACTTACCTTCCAGAAAACATTTTGATTAGATTCGATCTAAAATAAAACTCATTCCTAGCAAATGATTTTTTAGACTTAGTCTAATTATTGACAAAAAAAAGCATCCAGAGAAGGTGAAACTGAGATGGATTTAAGTTACCAAAAAACCAAGGAACTCCTCGAATCTCATGGGATTCGCCCCACTTCGCAGAGATTGGAAATGGCACATTTGCTCCTAGAGCGGCACCAACATCTTTTTGCAGAAGAAGTATTCCATTTGGTGAATTCCCATTTTCCACATGCATCGCGAGCTACCATTTTCAACAATCTCAAACTCTTCGCAGAAAAAGGAATGTTAGGAACTTTGGAACTAAAAAGTGGTGTGACACATTTTGATTCCAACATTGGCCCTCACCATCATGCCCTCAATGAAGAAACTGGCGAGATCACTGACGTAGAGATGGACGAAGGACTTGAGTCAAAAGTTTTGGATGAATTGAAGGAAAGTTATTTTAGAAAGACAGGTAAAAAATTAGAGAACGTTAAACTTGTCATTACACTCAGAGGGAAATAACTTTCCCTTTTTTGTTTGTTCAGAGCGATATGCAAACGAAACATCCTTCCATAGCCATTAGCGGGATCGGTTCCGTTACAGCTACCATCATCCATGCTCTTTATCAAAATTCCATTCCATTTAAAATTCTTTGTCGTAACGAAAGCAGATTTCAATTTTTAAGTGAGAATCCAATTAGGTTCAAAGGACCTCAAGGCCACATTGTTTCAATTGATTTAAATGAACACCTAACGAATATTCATGATTGTAATGATTCATTTGATTATATTTTCATTGGATGCAAAAATCAGAATCTTCCAGAATATTTAGAAGAAACCAAATCATTTTTGAAGCAAGAAGGGAAATGGATTCTCATTCAAAATGGAATTCCAGAAGGTCATTTTGAATCCTATCAAAATAAAATACTCGGTGGAGTTGTTGGTTGGAATACACAAACCTTAGCCGATGGAACTTATTACCAATCAAATGTAGGAAGTCTCATTATCGGAGGAGTTCCAAAACCAGAACCCATCTGGAACCAACTACTTCCTCCACATATCCCTATAATACGAACAGACCAAATTACTGGTTATCGTTGGCATAAACTTGCAATCAATTCCATCATCAACGGATTGGCAGCATCCAAACAGTTGAGTTTAGGTCAGTTGTTTCTAAATAAAAATTCAAGAATCGATGCATTAGATACTGTGACAGAAATTAAATCACTGATGAATCATCTAAAGATTGAAGAACAAGTAGTTCCAGGATCTTTTCCAATACAAAAATTAGGCGGTGGAAAAGGTGCTATGCCTACATGGATACGCCATCTAATACTAATTTTACTTGGCCTAAAGTATTATAAAATTCGTACTTCGATGGTCCAAGATTTAGATCATGGGCGAAAAACAGAAATTGACTTTATCAATGGTGAAGTTGTAAAAATTGCAAACAACTATAGGATTCAAGTTCCAAAAAACGAATGGATTGTTGCGAAAGTAAAAGAATTAGAAAAGAGCCTATAACAAAAAATTGGTAACTTTCTTTCGTTATTTACCTAACCTAAGTAATTCCAAAATGGAATGATTGGCTTCTAAAGGATGTCGTAGTTTTTGTTCGGTTTGGATGATGTATTGGTTTCTTCTTCCATCTTTGCTTTTTTCTAAAATTTCAGCTTCAACCAAATCCTTAACAATTGCTTGCACTGCTCTCTCGGTGATGCCAACAAGAGTTGCTACATCCTTCAACCGAATTTCAGGGTCTTTGCTCAAACAAATCAAAACATGAGCATGGTTAGAGAGAAAAGTCCACTGGCCTCCTTTTTTAGTGTTCTCTTGCAATTTTTTCTTCGGCTCTTTTATCATTTTTACTATTTAAAATCCAAACAGGAGATTCCATTAAAAAAACATAAACTCCTAATGCTCCAGCTAATACTACCTGCTCAATTCATCCACTAAAAAATCAAAAGAACGATCTTCGGATTACCTTCACCTAACTTACATTGATTCAGTAGATTCACTAGACCATTTGTATTCTCGCACAAGCCATGCCCAATAAATAAACAAAAACTGAAATGGTAATCGTGCATACAAAGCCCAGATTGGAACGCCATAATCTTTGCCTTCCAATGCAGTTAACAACATATTGATATTGGCAGGATAAATCGCCAAAAGAAGTAAGATAATTCCATAACTTGCCATCTTCCGCATCCTTTCATAAAGAACAAGGGATCCCAAGGTGATTTCTGCAAGTCCACTCGTAACATTCAATAGTTCATGAAAAGGTAGGTAGTCAGGCATCATTTCCAAATAAAATTCGGGAGAGAAAAAATGATTGATGCCAGCTGTTATGTAGAACGCCCCGAGAGAATACACGAGAAACTTTTTCATCACCGAACTAGAACATAGCGGAAAAAAAAATCATTACAAATTTTTGAATGTTAGAAAAATGATCTACGCGGTTTTTGACCTGACCCCAAAACCAGGAAAATTTAGACTCCCCCCTGGTTCCTTAAGCGACAATCTGCCCCTCTTTTGATTTATAATGTCCCAATTTTTCTTCCAAACGTTTGCGGCTTTTGATCGTGATACGACTCGGTTCAATCACAAGATTTGTGTCGGACAAAAATTCTTGGATGGTGTCCTGTTTGACTTTGATGATCCCGCACATATTACAAAGTTCTTCCATTTGGATGTAAATGGTATGAGCATTGGCAAGGCTTTCATCTAAAGTTCTACCCAAACGAATGTCCTGGTCTCGAATCGAATTATACAAATAGGCATAAAGTCGAATCACGGGTGTTTTTAACCGAAGGATCACCAAACGTTGGTGCGAAAACCATATCCTTCTGGCAATACTCTCAAAGATTTTTTGTAATAAGGATGGTCCCACAGATTCAAAGAGGTTTTCTGCAGTAACACGAAGTATTTTACTTTTTGTTTCCGTAATGGCCGAGGCCATTCGGGGGGCATTGTCAATCAATGACATCTCCCCAAAAATTTCACCAGGCCCCAACACATCGATTACATACTCATACCCACGAACAATGCTGAATAGTTTGACATTCCCTTCTAACACAACATAGATTTCGTTATTTTTTTCACTTTCGACAAACAGAATCTCGCCGGCTTCTAAATTGGCCTGCATACTTTCCCAAACAAAAGGTTTGTAATTGGATCCAATGGATCTGAGTAATTCAGTGGCTTCTGATAAATTCTCTGTTGAGTTATTTTCTTTTGACCATTTGATAAACGTCTGTAGGGAATAAGCAGCTAAATTTGGTTTTTGCCAAGAAAGGTAAGTCCGAGCATTGAGCACCAAACGTTCAGGATGGTAATCACGATCGGCTGGTTTATTTGCTTTGGAAAGATGTTTTTGTAAGGTTCTGAGTTCTCTTGAATACAAACCCAAAATTTTCATTGCGAGTTCTTTTCTTTCTTTGAGATAGGAGCCGAGAAGTCGGATAGGAATTTGTACTAGTTCTACATCTGTGTCAGCAAACAAAGTCACTAAAAACCGATGTTCTGTGAGAGCGGAGACGAGTCCAAAACTATCTCCTGCTTCGTAAAAAGCAAGCTCATGATCCACCACAATGTGCTCGGAATCAACGGACACACGGCCAGACCTGACAATAAAAAAGTTTCCTGTATTAATGGAATTCTGCACAACAATGGCAGCACCTTTGGAATAATTAACAACTTTGATTTCTTCTACAGACACTGGGTTAAAAATAATGTTTCCGAAGGATACGAGTCAAACACTTAAATCTCTGAAGTCATCTGATCCCAAATCAAATCGTACACTTTAGTAGCAGAAATTTCTTTTTGGGGATATAATTTGTTTGAGGAAAAAATAGGGTAAAATTCCTTTTTCTGGTGCAAGGCCCCATGAGAGCCCTTAACCAAACTCGCGTCCAAAGGGATGACATCCATTAGGTATCGAAATCCCAGTTTTTTGCGGAGTAATTTCAGCCCCGCCTTAAGTTTAATCATTGGATTTTTTGGATCCATAAACATTTCGCAAGGATCATATCCCGGTTTTCGATGAATATCCACCAAACGAGCATAATCTGGAGCTTTCCTTTCATCTAACCAGTAGTAATATGTAAACCAGGATTCAGAATCGGCAACCAACACAATATCTCCAGAGCGTTTGTGGTCTATTCCGTATTTTTTTTGACTTTTTTTATCTAAAATAAGTTTAATGCCGGAGACCTTACTCAAAATTTCCATGATCTGTTTTTTGTTTGTTGGATCATTACAATATATATGAGATATTTGGTGATCGGATACAGCAAAAGCTTTGGATGCACCGGGATCTAAAAGTTCATACCACCTTTCTTTTCGAACTGAAAGATAACCATTCTCTCTTAAAATTCTGTTGATATGGATGGGGTGATTGACTGGTGTAATTCCATATTCAGAAAGCAAAACAATTTTAGTTTTTTGTGATTCATAATATTCGATTAACTGTTTTAATACAGAATCAATTTCCAAAAGTTCATTCTGAATCTTAGAAAAATCGGGACCAAATTTTTGAAGACAATAATCTAGATGCGGAAGATATACAAGGGTTAAATTAGGATTATATTTTTTATCAACATAGATAGTTGCATCGGCGATCCATTGGGTCGATTTGATATTTGCATTCGGCCCCCAAAAGTTGAATAGAGGGAATTGACCAAAAGTGGATTGGAGTTCTTCACGAAGTTCCGGTGGATGCGAATAACAATCAGGTGCTTTGACTCCATCAGCATGGTATTGTGGTCTTGGGGTCACAGAATAATCGGCACTAGAGTACATATTGTACCACCAAAACATTTTAGAACAAGTGAAGTTCGGGTCTATTTTTTTGGCTCTATCCCAAATTTTTTCTGCAGCAACTAAATGATTGGATTGTTTCCAAAATTTAATTTCTGCATCCTCTTGGTCATACCATCCATTTCCAACAATGCCGTGTTCACTAGGTAATTTTCCTGTTAGGTAAGTAGACTGGACACTTGTGGTTACGGCAGGTAACATAGGCTCGATGAGGAGAGTTCTTCTTTGGTCCAGAAATTTTTTTAAAAAAGGTGTGAACTCTCCCACCAAATGACTGCTAAGTCCGACAACATCAATGACAATTGTTTTTTGGAATACTTTGTTTTTTGATTGTTTCATTTTAAAAATTTCTCACTTATTTTTATCTTCTAAAACAGATTGTACCCACTGCAATTCACGAATAATCGATTCTGAAACTGGGATTTGTGTTTCCTTTGGTAAAACTCCCCATGTGTAGGTTTCTACTTCCAAAGCTTTGGTGAATATAGTTTGTTTCTGTAGATTTAAAAGTTCTAATACTTCCTTTTGTGTGGAAGAAAGGTGCCCGTAGGATTCTAAAAATACAGGAACGTGAAAATGTATCCTCCATTCAACAAATTGTTTTTTCCCATTTTGGATTGCTTGTGGTAAATCAGGAAAAGATTCCAATGTACTGTCTTTCGATTGGATGAGCACTTGGTGGAGATACGTCGGCTCGTCAAAACTAGAAACCAAGTCTAGTAATGAATTTGTTTCGTTTGAAAAATTTATTTTTAAAGCTGAACTAATTTGAATCCTTCCAACTTGAATAGAATGTTTAGCGAGTAAGGATAAAATACTTTTGTTATCTTCAAAACTTACTGCAGCATGACAGGCATCCAAACAAATGCGAATATGATCTTTGGCCATTTGTTCAGCAGCTTTCTGATCCACACCTAACATCATCTGGATTCTTGGTACAACCATTGGAAGAAAATCAGACAAAAACCATTCTACCCAAAGTTGTACGTTTCCTAAAATTCCATCCGGTTCCGGCTCTATATCCAAATGTAATTTTTGGCCATGATCCAATTTCATTTGGATCAGATGTATTGCCACATTTACGATTTGTTCAGTTGCCGATAAAATCCTTTCTTTACGCAAGGATTCATTTGAATCAAAATAAAAATAAGACAATGGAGGTGTAGAAACTCCTCCTTCCATTCCTTCGGGCAATAATTCGGAGAGGATAGAAAACAAACGAAGAGTGTAATCAAACCTTTCTTTCGTTGCCCAATCTGGTCGATAAACATTTTCTTTAACAACGGTTTCATGAAAGCCGCCATACGGAAACCCGTTGATTAAAAAAACATAAATCCCCTCTTTGTTTAACCACTCTTTCCATTCAGCCATAACCTTAGAGTCCATCAACTCCAAGGAAGCTTCATTGCTTAAACGTAACCCCAATCCCATTGGTGCATCAGGGGAAACGGATTTGTGTATTCCAGGTAAGTGAGATTTTAGGTGTAAAAAATGATCGGACCAGGATTCTCCAGGATGAATATTGGAACAATAGGTCAAATGGCCGTATTTTGTCTTCATGTGTATTCTTCCAGGAAGTTTACAGAATCAGCCAAAGTTTTTGAATCCATTTCGTGAACCTCCTTACTGATTCCAATACCACATAACAACATAATGGTGAGCTTACCTCCAAGATGTTCTTGGAACTCTCGCAATCCTAAATATAAATTTTCTTTTTTATTCTCGGATAATTTGGGATGATATATTGCAAATCCTAGTTGTTTCAATAAAAGCAGGATTCGATCCCTACTTTCCTTTGGTAAAAGTTGATTCTGATAGGAATACACAGTATCCAAAGCCATTCCAATAGCAACAGCTTCACCATGCCGCAATGAAAACTCAGTTAAGTATTCTAATTTATGGGCTGCCCAATGTCCAAAATCAAGGGGCCGAGAAGAACCAAATTCAAATGGATCACCATTTGCAATATGGTCCATATGTAGTTTTGCACAACGATGGATTAAATACGACATTGTATCTAAATTTCGATTCTTTAAGTTTACAGCATTCGATTCAATCCATTCAAAAAAAATAGGATCTTTGATCAAAGCAACTTTGATTGCCTCAGCCATTCCTGACCGCCAATCCCGATCATCTAAACTTTCTAAAAAACTGAGATCATTAAACACGGCTACTGGTGGTGCAAAAGTTCCAAGGAAGTTTTTTTTACCTTGGTAGTTGATGCTATTTTTAACTCCTACTCCCGAATCATTTTGTGATAAAACTGTACTAGGAATTCGGACCAATCGGATTCCTCTATGTGATACAGCTGCCACATAACCAACTAAGTCGAGAATGGCACCTCCACCGATGGCGATGATATAAGAATGGCGATCAATCCCAAACTGGTCCACGGCATCAACTAAAGATTCCCAAATTTTTGGATTGTTTTTACAACTTTCACCACCAGGAACCACCATTATATCACTCGTTAGTTGAACTACTTGATCCAAATCCTGAAAATAACTGCGAATTTCAAAAACTAAATTTGGGAAATGGAAAAGTAAACCTTCATCTAAAACAACTAAAGCCTTTTTTGTAGTTCCTAGGTTCTGTTCAGAAATGAAAAATCGAGACAAAGTAGGATTTTCTGGATGAAAAATTTTTTTCGTAAACTGAACTGTATAACGAAATTTAACTTGGAACTCAGAAGAAAGAGAAGGATATAAACTTTCAAACATATTCAATTTTCAGGTAACCGAAAAATATTTTGCCAACAACAAAGAAACCGGCAACAAACAAAGAATCAAAAAAGCGACAAAAACAAATCCAAAACTGGAAGCAAAAGATGTATTTAAAATGATAAGGGATATTACGCCCATTTTTACCGCCTTACCAATATTTGGTCCAATTGGATTTTTGTAGGCCGCGACTAGAGGAGGGAAAATCATTCCCAAATGCAAAAGTCCAAAAGGAAAACTATAATAAAAATTTCCTAAGAAAAAAGAAAGTGCCAATTGCGAAAAAATCACAATCAAATACAAGACACCAGCAAGCACTAAGTTAGTTTTTTTTCCACCATGGACTTCATCTCGACTAATCATCGTGATTGCTGCAATATAAAGAATTGGGAAAAGAGAAAGGAAAAGTCGGTTGGATTCAATATTTGTTACCAAACTCATTCCTAAAACCAAATTACCACCACGACAAAGCCCCATAACCACTGGACCTAAAACCGGATGGTGTTTCGCAAAACGGTTGTAAGTAAGAATTGCCAAAATAATAAAACAAACAATCCATCCACTTTGTGTTTGATATAAAAAAGAAAATAAAAGACCAAGTCCTAGTAGGATATTACCGAACAGTAAAGCTGAATGTTTAGAAACCTTACCACTGGGAATGGGACGTTCCGGTCTTTCCTTCGTATCGATCACTACATCAAAATAATCGTTTAATACAACACCTCCACCATACAGACATATGGTGGAAAGAAAAAGAAAAATAGGAGTATTGTCCTTCCAAACAAAACCCACAATGGCCATACCTGCAAGTATATCAGCCAAAGCTGTGATTACATTTGCCGGTCTCAGTAAAGTTAAGTAAGCTTTTAAATTCATTTATTGGATAAACAAAGAGTTTTTATTGATCACTGGTTGTTGGCCACCCCTAAGGACAGAGTTACCATGAAATTTTGCATTAGGATCAGGCGAAAATTCTAAATCAAAATCTTTTACATCAATCTGTCCACTTTTTGCAAAAGCATCAATGGCATTCTGGTAAGTGACCATCCGGATCACATCCTTTGGAATTCCTCTTTGCATCATAAGAGCAGCAGTTTTTGGAATTGCAAGGGGATCTGAAATTCCCCAATCGGCACTTGAATTAATCATGATCCTTTCTGGTCCATATTTTTCAACGACAGAAACCATTCTTTCATTTCCCATTTTAGTAAATGGATAAATGGTAAAGGCAGCCCAAAATCCTTGGTCTAACACTGACTTAACGGTTTCTTCATTATTATGATCCACCACAACCCAAGAAGGATCTAAACCATGTTCGATGGCAATCGACATACTTCTTTCTGTTCCTCTTTTTTTATCTCGATGCGGGGTATGAATTTGTACGGGTAACTTAGCTTTTTTTGCAAGTTCCAATTGGAGGCGATAATACTTTTCTTCTAAAACTGTTTGGTCGTCAAAACCAATCTCTCCAATTCCTACGACACCTTCTTTAAAAGCAAACAAAGGCAAAATTTCCATCACCTCTTCCGCAAGACGTTCGTTATTTGCTTCTCGAGAATTTAATCCCATTGTGCAGTAGTGTTTGATACCAAATTGAGAAGATCGAAATCTTTCCCAACCAACAAGACTGCTATAATAGTCTTTAAAACTAGAAAGTCCAGTCCTTGGTTGGCCCACCCAAAATGCTGGCTCAATGATGGCAACGATCCCGGCCTTTGCCATCATTTGGTAGTCATCAGTTGTCCGCGATACCATATGGATATGAGGATCAAAAAATCGCATCCCTTGGATCAGGTTCTCATAATCTTCCCATAACAAATCCCTATGGGTTGGAGTATCTTCGGAATGTTCTATAGATTCAAAATGAGAAGGATTTTTTTTTGGTTCGTTTGGATTTTGGCACATTGATTTTTTAAGGGATGGACTCTAGTTTAGACCAATCCAATTCTCCGTTTTGTATTGATAATTCTAATTCTGGATGGTTTGCTAGTAAAGAGCGAAGTTTAGGTTCTTTGGATTCAAAACAGACAAGAGCTGCTGCTTCTTTCTCTCCACTTTCTTCAGATGCAAACATACGAATAAGAGTAGAAGAATGTTCCTCATTTGAAAACGGTGTGAGGAGTCGCAAAATTTGCGGAGGGATTTTTCTCCCAGCAGCAAATCGTTCATCGATAAAATCAGAAATCGAAATAGCCAATTCCTTATTTTTACGTCGATCTAATCCATAAATCAAATGGATTGGTTTTCTGTTAAAAATAGTTTTTAATACAAGTTGGTTCCAAGCAGATTCAGGAAAATATAATTCAGGATAAGGATTTAAAAGAGATATAGCATCAAATACAAAACCCATATTTGAACGAACTGCATCTGTTGCTCGTGATAGCCATTCCCAAGGATAAGGAAGAAGAGGCAGGGCGGAATATAAAGCAACCAATTCATTTAATTCGGCTGTATCAAAAAGAGTTTCAATATTTTTTATACAATCTTCTTTTGGATCTTGAGGAATTTGCAACAACAACCAAACTCTCGCTAAATGAACAAGGCTCCACCCGTCAACTTGGTACCCAGGCAAATGTGGAATTAAGTTTCCTTTTACTTTATCATCATAAGAAATATTTTTTTTTGATAAAAACCGAGGTGCTGCAACAAACGCAGTCATTAAATCCAAAACATTGGTTTTTGTTTTGTTTTCTAACCACTCGCGCTCCGACTTTGTTGTCATTTCAAAAAGAAATTGAGTCAATTCTATTGTAGTGTTGGCATTCATAAGAAGAGATATTTGAAATCTTCTGACCCAGGGTCACTTCGTAAATCAAATAATCACTAACAAAATCCGAATCTTGAACAATTGGCTTGTTTTTAATGATCGGTTTTCTGAAATCAACAAAGAATCAGAAATAAAAGGATACAAATTGGAAAAACAACCAAAGCATTCAGAGACTGCAGATGAGATTTTATTCAAAACAAAAGAATGGATTCAAAAAGCAGTGATAGGGCTTAACCTTTGTCCTTTTGCAAAACCTAGTTTTTCATCCAATACAATTCGTTATACGATCAGCCATTCTCAAAACAACAAAGAACTTTTAGCCGATCTAAAATCAGAATTAAATACCATTGTTTCGAGTGATCCTCTTCTGGTTGAAACTACCCTCCTCATCCATCCTTATGTTTTGGATGATTTTCTTGATCAAAATGATTTTTTAGATGAGACGGACCGCCTCCTTCGCCAATTGAATTTAGAAGGGATCATACAAATCGCAAACTTCCATCCTCATTTTCAGTTTGCTGATCAACACATAGACGACATAACTAATTTTGTTGGACGATCTCCATATCCTATATTACATCTGTTACGTGAAGATTCCATCAGTCGAATCGTTGACACACATCCAAATATTGACAGTATTTTTGAAAACAATCGAAAAACGATGAAAAAATTAGGCCATGAAGGATGGCGCCAACTTGGACAATAATTTCTTTCCAAATTTTTATTTGATTCCTATGACAAATCCTAAGATTCCTACCCATCAAAAAATATAAGATTTGAATGTTGTTACAAACTATATCCACTGGCTGAAAAACAGAGGTGGTATCAAATGTACGCAGGCAATCATCGAATGATCATTGGTCTCTTATGGTTGGGGATTTTTTTAACATCCTTTACCATACCTTTGGAAGCACAGTTCATCACTCCCACTAAAAAAGAAGTGCCCGAAACTCCACCGCCTCCGCCAACGCCACCACCACAACCCCCTGCTTTGCCGGAAGAACCAGTTGAATACGTGAGTCCGATGAAAGGAAATTTATCCGGAGAATACTTAAAAAGTTTACAAGTTACCGCAAAACAAAGAAAGGCGATGCAAGAAAACACTAACCTTTGGTTTGCCGATCGTTTCCGTGTTGGATTTGGCATTCGACCAAAAGCAGATTCACTTTATAATACAGACTTTGACAGGTCCACACCTGACAATCGGAATACGGTGAGCAACCAAACTCAGTTTTATATTATTGGGGATTTAACTCCTAATGTTTTATTTAAAATAACCATGCAGGATGTACGCCTTTGGGGTGGAGAAATTACAAGTGGAGCTGCAGATCAAAAATTTGGTGTGATCCCAAATGGTGGAACTCTAGTTGATACCACCAAACAAAAGGAAGTTGCTTTAAACAATTATACTGGCATTCGCGAAGCCTTTGTTGATTTAAAAACGACCAACCAAATGTTCCGAGTTCGTACGGGTCGCCAAATTCTGGACTATGGAGACGGAAGAATTCTGGGATCTAGAAATGATAGTTTGAACGGTAACTCTTTTGATGCTGTGCGAACAACATTTAACATCCAAAAACAAAGTTTAGATTTTTTTGGTGCAATCATTAGTTCAGAAAATAACGCCAACAGTATGGTATCTAACAATTCGACAAGACTTGGTGGGACAGGAAATGCTTCTTATTATGGTGCTCATTATGGGTATAAACCATGGGAATGGTTAGGAATTGAGGTTTATAATTTTACTTTATACAAACAAAAACAGAAAGCAACCAGTACAACTGCAAACTATGGATCCGAAATTTATTACCGAGGTCCAGACCAACTCAACACTTCTGGATTTCGACTTACCAACAGGACTAAAAATAATACAATCGCAAGTGAAACAGGAATTGACTGGATGGTAGAAGCTGCATGGCAAACAGGATTTAATGGAGAAAGAGTATCGCCAGATTGGCTAAACCAAACAGGAACATATACAACGGATAAAAAAACCGGAGAACCCCCTCCTTTATCATCCCGAGTTCAATACAAAGCAAATATCGTTGCCGTTCAGTTAGGTTACACACCTGTAAAAGAATTTCGAATTGGCGTACAATATGTCCAAGCTTCTGGGGACCCCAATAGAAATGATGGAAGTGTTGCGACGTACAACCCACTCTTTGCAACAAGACGAATGGCCGGAGGTGGGATGCCATTCTCAGGAAACGGAAATTCGGGAATGGTTTTCTGGCAAAACATCAAAGACTATTCCGTTCACATTAAATATGAATCTGCAAAGTGGGGAGTATTTATTATTAACCCACACTGGTATTATAAAGTAAAACTCCAAGATGGTTATTATGATAACAATAACTATGTTGCAGGAAGTAAAGCAACAGGGGAAACCGCGTCGACTGAAGATTACTATAATACTGAAGCATATAATCAGAACCGACCAAAGTTAGGAAGGCATGTGGCCACAGAAATTAATCTTATCTATATCGTCACACCATTCGAAAATGTTTCCTTTTGGTTTGGTGCAAGTTCTTTATATGCGGGAGATGCAATTCGAAATCAAAAAAATAATCCACACGAAACCGATCCATACCATCGGTACGATTTCAAACCAAACTCAAGTTACTTTACTTTCCAGAGTGTGTTTGCCATTTAATTTGCTTTTTCTGAAACAGATTGTTTTCCCCGGTTTTTTTTACCGGGGTTTTTATTTTTTCTTTCTATAGACTTTCGCAACATTCATTTGCGGAGAAAGACCATTCAAAATTAAATCCAAACCAAATTCAAAATCATGAAGACCATTGTATTTTCCAGACACAACTTTTTTTGTTAAACTAATCAAATTAAGGAAGGGACTTTTCTCCAAACTTGTCAAATAACCTTCAGCAACCTTGGAGTATTCTTTGGGATCAATGGGGAAATTCAACTCTTGTAATATATATCCATAGATATGACTATCGATCGCATTGATAATATGGTCTGCCATAGGCAATGAAAATCCGGCAGAATGAAGGCAACCAAGCGTAGCATCAAAATAAGTTAACATAGCAGGTCCTATATTGATCCGGGATACAATCAACATTGGTGACCAAGGATGTAAATTTAAAATCTCCCTGGCAGATCTTGCCCTCTTTTTCATTTCTTTTTTCCAGTCACCGCCTATCTTCGGTAAAGTGATTTGCGAGACTACTAAATCTACCATTCCATCCAAAAGTTCATCTTTATTTTTTACGTGATTGTACAATGACATTGCTTCAACACCAAGACGTAAGGCCAAACTTCTCATTGATAATTCTTCTAAACCGGACTCATCCGCCAACTGGATTGCTGTCATTAGAACCAAATGTTTCGATAGGGCATTCCTCTTTTTTAAATTTGTTTTTAGTGGGCTTTTATTTGGTTTCTCTGTTTTCTTTTTTACCATAAACAAACTTTCTTTATCCTAAATATCGCTATAACCTATTTTAAAAAATAGGAAACCCAGTAAATAAATTTTGTTGACATACTTACAGTGTAAGTCCAAATCCTAACAGGAGTCAACTCTTTGAAAGTAATTGCTTATAGAAATTATGGACCACCTGAAGTTTTAAAACTGGAAGAACGGGAAATCCCAACGCCAAAAAAAAATGAAATCAGAATCAAAATTTACAATACTGCAGTCAATTCTGGTGATTGGCGCATCCGCAAAGCAGATCCTAAACTGGCAAAATTATATTTTGGAATTTTTAAGCCAAAACAGCCTATCTTAGGAATATCAATCGCAGGTGTAGTCGATTCTTTAGGCAAAGATGTAACAAAATTCAAAATTGGGGATAAGGTTTTTGGATCCACGGGAATGCGACTAGGAGCTTACGCAGAATATACTTGTATACCTGAATCCTCTGTCATCCTCCGCCTTCCTGAGGAAATAAGTTTTTCGGAAGGTGCTTGCCTATCTTTTGGTGGATTGACTGCACTTGATTTTATTCAAAAATGTAATCTTCAAAAAAATCAAACTTTCATTGTTTATGGAGCATCCAGTTCTGTGGGAACGGCAGCGATCCAATTGGCAAAACATTTTGGTGCAATAGTAACAGCCGTTTGTAGCCAAAAGAACTTTGATTTGGTAAAATCATTAGGTGCCGATTTCGTAATGGATTATGAAACCTTTTTATCAGAATCACATAACAAAAAATATGATGTTGTATTTGAGTGTGTTGGGAAATCTTCCATAACATCCAATTTATTACATCGTTCAGAAGGAGGAGTTTTGGTTTTAGTAGGTGCTTCCTTCAAAGAGATGTTTCAGGCTGCTTGGATTTCTCTCACAAAAGGTATCAATATTAAATTTGGACCAATAGCTGAGACTCTTGAAAATTTAAATATTTTAACTGAACTCACAAGAAAAGGAATCTATAAGGTAGTTATTGATAAGTTTTTCCCACTGGAAGCAATGGCAGAAGCACATCGATATGTGGAAGCTGGACACAAAAAGGGAAATGTAGCAATCAACATAGACAATGATTGAATGCTAATGTAATCAATTTCGCAAAGCTACCACGCCAATTTGGGGTAGCTTTATTAAATCTTTAATTTGTTTTTATCTGAGTTTTTCTTTTTGTTTTAAAAACAATAAAAGCAGTGGATTCTTATACGTCGCAATTAATTGACAAATCTTTTTTTTACTTTGTCACCGAAGGTAATACATAAAACAAAATTGCAAAAAAATGACAAAGACTTCCCGAAAGAACAAATAGATGCCAGATCGCATGATTAAATGGCAGGCTATCCCAAAGATAAAAAATTACACCTACTGTATAACTAAGCCCACCTGCTACAAGCCAAGATATACCTCCCATTCCAATGGCCGTTCGAATGTCTTTGATAACAAAAATCGCAAGCCAACCCATTAAGATATAAACGACAACTCGGGCACCACTATATTTTCCTGGGAACAATAACAGTAATAGAACCCCGGCAAAAGCCAAAATCCAAACTACTAGGAACAAGGTCCATCCCCACTCCGAGTGTTGACGCAAACTAACAAGCGTAAATGGAGTATATGTACCTGCGATCAACAAATAAATGGAGGCATGATCGATTACTTTAAATATGCGTTTTGTTGCTGTGTGATAAATTCCGTGGTAGAGAGTAGAAGCAAGATACAAAAGAATGAGAGTGGCTCCATATATTGCCGAACTCACAATATGCCAAACATCTCCATACAAAACGGCCATTGTCAATAAAATAGAAAGACCAGCAATGCTGAGTCCACCTCCAATTCCATGTGTGACTGCATTTGCAATTTCATGTCCAATGGAATATTCATGAATGGTATCAATCAGTTCTGCCGTTGATTGATGAGAAAGGTTATCCTGTGTTCGTAAGTTAGTTGTGGAACTCTCTTGGATGATTTCTTTTTTTTTGGATGAAGTTTTTTGTTTGTTCGTTGGTTTACTAGAATGATTCGATTTTTTGGATGGTTTGATTTTGGATTTTTTCGCTTTCATAAGACTTTCGTTTGTCCAATTTAGTTTCCTTCATTTTCCAACGTCAATCGAAACTCAATGCCGATCGATATGAATGTAGATACTCCTAAAGCAGATTAGAAATTCTCTAATTCTACTCCTTTTGCATTGAGTCTGGATTTGTATTAGCTTCTTAGGTTGTTTTTTAGTTAACTGCAGTGGAATCGGTGAAACATTTCTCGATTCCGTTCATAGTAAAAAATAAAAACTCTGCGCCAAGGATCGCAGCGGAAATCCTTTGCCCGAAGGGCAAAGATTGGAGCGGAGAGCCCGGTCGATTCATCTTTGGATTTCGATGATAGAACTAGATGCGAGGCGCCCCGTCCCAAACAGATGTTATTCGGATGGTTTTTTCTTTTTATCGTTTTTTTTGGCTTTCGCTTCTTTGACTTTTTCTTTCATTTCTTCTTTTTTCTCATCTCGTTTTTCAATACGAGCGGCCTTCATCTCTTCTAAAGTCACTGATCCATCAGCGTCTTTGTCAAGTTCAGTGAAAAAACCATCATGAAATTTTTGCCATTCTTCTTTAGAAACTTTATTGTCACCGTTGGCATCCATTTTTTTAAAATGATCTCCAGCCATCGCATTCCTTCCATGACCGTCGTGGTCATGAGCAAACACAGAAGCCGTCGCGACCAAGGCAACACTTGTTAAGATCGTTAGAATTTTTTTCATAGAAAAACCTCTGCGGTATTTTTGATCGTTTTTTTCCTTTCGTCAACACCTTCATTGAATTTTTTCATTTCCAAATTTTTTATATTCATTCTATTTTTTTGATTTCCAATGATTTACGTTCGTTTATCGTTTCGGAAACATAATCCTTGGATACAAACTGTGAACCAAAAAAAGATTCTGATCAATGTAACACTTTTCCTTTTTTCTTTTACAAACCATCCGATCGATTCAGAACCAACTGAAAAAGAAAACTGTGCAAAACCAATTGCTCTTCGCGATTGGGAAATTTCGAATTCGACCGAAACTGAATTTGATGATACAAAGTTTTGCCAGTTGATAAAAGAAATTAGTTCTGATGAAAGTGAATTTCATTCATTCCTCATCGAAAGACATGGGAAACTAATCGCAGAAGTTTACAATACCAGAGAAGACCATCCGTTTAATAAACGTTATGGTCTCAGATTCCCTTTTGATGAAGAAACAAAATTTGATATTAATACATTACATGATGTGAGATCAGTTAGTAAATCGGTAGTTTCTTTACTTTTTGGGATTGCTATTGATAAAAAAATTATCGATGGAGTCGATACATCTGTTCTTTCTTTTTACCCTGCGTTACCCGTTGCAGTGGATGATCCCAAACAAAAGATTACTTGGAAACACCTACTAACAATGAGTAGTGGACTAAATTGGGAAGAATGGAGGTATGTATTTTTATTTAGTGATGAAACACGACTCCTTTGGAAAAAGGACATACCAAGTTTTGTTTTTGACAGAAAAATATTAAATCCACCAGGAACTAAATTCAATTACAACGGAGGTGGAACATCGGTTCTTTCTGATATTCTAGTTGCGAAAACCAACAAATCATTGAAAGAATTGGCGAAAGAATGGTTATTTGATCCATTAGAAATTCAACACTTTGAATGGGTGGAAGATCAAAATGGAAGAGCACTTCCACATGCAGGGCTTCGATTAAGACCGAGGGATATGTTAAAGTTAGGTAGGTTGGTTTTAAACCATGGATACTGGAAAGGGAAACAAATTGTTCCAAAACAATGGATAAATGACTCACTTAAATTTCAAATCGATTCAGAGGTAAAAATATTTAGAAAAGATGGGAAGTCTCTTGGTTACGGGTACCAATGGTGGCTCGGAGAAACGATCTATTTGGAGAAAAAAATTCCGTGGTCCCTTGCACTAGGGAATGGAGGCCAACTCATTTTCTCCATCCCCAGTTTAGATATGGTAATTGTTACCACTGCTGGTGGTTATGGAGATCCGACCTCCATCCAAAAAATTTTGGACTTAGTTGAAAAAATCATAACAACCGCTAAGTGATCAATTCTATTCTATCGTTTTATCCAAAATTTTGAATTCGATACAAAGAAGATTGGGCGATGGCTGCACTATCAACAACATAAGCCCGGCAATCTTTTTCCCAAGTTTCTTTGACCTTAGAGTCCTTAATTTTGGAAATTGATTTTTCGTATAACAAACTACAGATGTAACGAGTCATTTGGATCATTAAGTTTTCTGCGACTGTTTCTTTTCTTACTTCTTCTTGGATGTTTCGCATCACACGGATGGATTCTTCCAAAATTCTTTCTTGTTCCAAAAGAAACGATGATGGAGTTGGAATCTCAGCTTTCAAAGAATTGAGATACTTTCTGAAATTTCCATCACCTGCCATACCGGCAAGAATAGCACCTGTAGCAATTCGAACATGAATTTGGCTTGTGCCTTCATAAATGGTATTGATTCGAGAGTCCCTAAACATACGAGAGATATCGTAATCTTCTGTGTAACCTGCACCACCAAACACTTGCACTGCAAGATTGGTACATTTATGCCCTTCTTCCGAACTATAATACTTAGCCATCGGAGTGAGAGTGGAAGCAAGTGTAGACCAATACTTTACCTTTTCATCTTTTCGAATTTCTCTATCTTCGTTTCCAGCTTTTTCCATTCGGATTTGATGGTGTTGGTACATATCGATCACACGAGCTGTTTCTAAAGTGAGAAGTCGCATTGCATTTGTTTCCCGTTTGATTTTATGAATCATCTCTGCCACTGCAGGAATTTCACCAATGGGTTTTCCGAATTGTTTTCTTTCGCTTGCATACTTCACACATTCGAAATAAGCAGCAGCTCCCCCACCACAACCACCGGAGGCACTGACAAGACGCATAAAGTTTGTCATCCCAGCTGTATAACGAGTGAGACCAAGTCCTTCTTCTCCTAAAATTTCCCCGTATGTGTTTTCATAGACAATTTCACAAGTGGGAGAAGCATGAATTCCCATTTTCTTTTCGATACCTGCCACAAATACATCTTCACTTTTTACAATGAATACAGAGAGTCCTCTTGCTCCACCTTCCGATTTTCCAGTGCGTGCCAATGTGAGAAGAAGGGCTGGATGGTCACCAAGCCCACAACCTTGTGAGATAAACCGTTTTGTTCCTGTTAAGCGGTAACTTCCATCTTCTTGTTTCACTGCAACAGTTCTTACATTGTTAAGGTCAGATCCATAATCAGGCTCCGTGAGTGACATAGCAAATAAACACTCTCCGGTTGCGGCCTTTGTGGCATAGGTTTCTACCTGTTCAGGAGTTCCAAACCGGTCCACAATTTGTGCTAAGTTGAGTAAGGTAGTCGTCATACAAAAAGCAACATCGGCCCTTGCCATAAGCATCGCATACAGTGCGCCCACCGTTGCCGGGAAAGCAAGACCACCTGCTTCTCTCGAAAGAGAATATGCCATAAGACCTGTGTTTCGAAACTTTTCATAAACCTCGATGGTTTCTTTAGGAAAAATCACCTTTCCATTGGAATACTTTAATTCATTACGATCCATTGTCTGAGATTTTTGGGACACATCGTTTCCAAAAAAATCACCCATTGCTTCCAAACTAGAAGTATATAATTCGAGTGCTTCTTCTTTTGTAGAAGGAGCCATTTCATAACGAGGGTTATTTGTTTTTACAAATGTTTGGTGGTCAAAAAAACCTTCCCCTTCTGTTTCTTTAATGATGGAATCCCAATCAAGAAGTTGGTTAAAAATTACCTGTAAGTCTTCGTCTTCTGAAAAATAGTTATTTGCGATCATGTTTTCCTCCTAATGAATGCTATGCGCTGCTTCTAAACCTTCTAAAAATGCTCGTTTGGCATCGATATTTTTTGGATCTTTTGCCCCACCAATCACAATGGTTTGTTTGTTTGGGTATTTAGATTTGAATTCATCTAATACAGAGTTTTCTTTTTCCTGGCCTACACATAAAATCAGTGAATCACAAGGATACAAAAACTCTTCTCCATTTTTTAGTTCCACTTTTAAACCTTCTTTTGTGACTTCTTTGTATGTAAGGCCTTGGTAAAACTCCACTCCCACAGACTCTAACTCTTGTTTGAGGGCCCAAAATGTTGTAGGCCCAAGCCCTGCTCCGTGTTTTCCATTCCTACGAAAGACAGCCACATCCCTGTGTGCTTTTTCTTTCTGAACTCCAGCATTGGTAA
This sequence comes from Leptospira mtsangambouensis, assembly GCF_004770475.1. Taxonomy (NCBI): domain Bacteria; kingdom Pseudomonadati; phylum Spirochaetota; class Leptospiria; order Leptospirales; family Leptospiraceae; genus Leptospira; species Leptospira mtsangambouensis. The sequence goes on along the minus strand of NZ_RQHK01000015.1, from coordinate 94,481 downwards.
AGGAACTGATATTGTATTTTTTATCATAGGAATTTAAAGTAGGATCTTCTTCTTCCGTCAATCTATGGGCCACATCCACACCAATCCCTCCTCCACCAATCACCGCTACACGTTTTCCTGGTTTGAATTTTCCTGTAAGATACTCAGTATAATTTCCTGATGGAAGATTTTCTAGTCCTTTTAAAGAAAACTCACGTGGTTTCACACCGCTGGCAAAAATAGTCACATCGGGATTTTCTGTTTCTAACAATGTTAAGGTTGCATTTGTATTCAAACGAATCTCAACTCCAAGTGCAGGAAGTTCATTGGCAAAGTATCGAATGGTTTCTTTGAATTCTGACTTACCTGGAATGTTAGATGCCAATTGGAATTGACCACCAAGGACATTGGCTTTTTCCACAAGAGTGACCTTGTGGCCTAGGTTTGCACTGGCACGTGCTGCCTCAAGCCCTGCAGGCCCTGTTCCAATCACGAGAACTTTTTTAGGATCTTTGGTTTTAGGTTTCGAAAATTCTAATTCATGGACCGCTTCTGGGTTCACAATGCAGGAAACAAATTTTTCTTGGAAGGCATGGTCAAGACAGGCTTGGTTACAGGCCACACAAGTGTTGATTCGGTTTGACATTCCGGTTTGGAATTTTTTGACAATGAATGGATCTGCCAGAAATGGTCTTGCCATTGAAATGATATCTGCCCTGTTTTCATCAAAAACTTTTTGCATCGTGATGGGATCATTTACTCGGTTCGATGCAATGATAGGAACTCCAGTGACCTTTTCCTTGATCCGACTTGCTATGGGAACCCAAGCCCCTCTCGGAACCAGTTGGCTAATGGTAGGAACTCTAGATTCATGCCAACCGATACCAATATTCAAAGCAGAAACTTTTTCATCCCGCAAAACTTGCGCTAGCTGAATGACTTCTTCAAAGTTTGGGTTTCCTGGAATCAGATCAATCCCTGACATACGAAAAATAACAGGAAATCCTTCCGGGAGTTGTTTTTTCACAACACGAAGGACTTCTATGGAAAAGTTCATCCGGCGAATTGCATCCCCGCCAAAATAATCATCTCTCTGGTTGGTGACCGGAGAAAAAAACTGGTTTAATAAATATCCTTCGCTCCCCATAATCTCAACGGCACCAAACCCACTTTCTCGTGCGAGTTTTGCCGCCACTCCAAAGTCTTCTATGGTTTTCCAACACTGGTCTTCTGTCAGAGCTTTTGGCACATAACGATTGATTGGTGCACGAATGGCAGACGGGGCCACACAATTTCTATCCGCAGCATAACGACCTGCATGAAAAAGTTGTGCACACATGGTTCCTTTGCCTGAGAGGAGTTCATTCATTCGTTTTAATTCATTAAAATGTTCTTCTTTCTGGATGTTAAAAAAAGTCCGAGATCCTTTCCCTTCCTCATTCACACTGATCCCACCGGTCACGATAAGACCCACTCCCCCGTCGAATCGTTTGCCATAAAAAGCGGCCATCCTTTCAGCTGTGCCGGTTTCTCCTTCCACACCAAGATGCATGGAGCCCATAATAAAACGGTTGGGGAGGGTAAAATTACCAATTTGGATCGGTGTAAATGCTGGATTCATTCTGACAATTTCCTAGTTTGAATTAATTTACCATTGGTAATATTTCGAATTTTGAAAGCAAGTCCTAAAATTACCACCGGTAATTAACACTAGTCATTAAAAGAGTCTGAACAAGAATTGGGGAAATGGCGATTTCGAGAAAAAAAACCATACCAAAAAAACCGAAGGCAGTAGGCCGCCCTTCAAAAGAAAATGGAATGAATGTGAAAGAAGCATTGGTCCAAGCAGGTTTGGAACTCCTCGGAACCACTTCTCTCGAAGATATCTCACTCCGCAAAGTGGCCGCAAAAGCGGGAGTGAGCCATGTCGCCACCTACCACCATTTTGAAAATAAACATGCTTTGTTTTCAGCCTTAGCCGAAATCGGATTCCAAAAGTATTTTGAAACTTATCAAAAAGAATTAGAAAAAACTGACCAAGACTTTAAAGGAAGATACAGAGCCCTCGGTTGGACCTACTTCCAGTTCATTATGGAAAACAGGCAGTTCGCAAGGATTATGTTTGGTGGAACTGGAGTGGATGCAAAAACCCATCCAACATTGCTGGCTGTTTCCAGGAGAACCTATCGCCAGTTACATGAGATCATTCGACTGGGCCAATCTTTGGGTCATTTAGAAAAAGGAAATACCAGAGAAAAAACCTTAGCTTCTTGGGCGATGATTCACGGAATTGCTATGTTATTTTTAGAAGGCCGATTGCAGATGAAAAACGACCCGAAAGAAATGGAAAAATTCATCCAAACGGTGACAGAATACGCTTACGTTGGAATGAAATCCGTATAACCCGGAACTTTCAGGTTAAAAATCTACTCCTTTCTTCGAACAAACTGTCCATTCTAAATTGATATATTAATTGCCTGATTGACAAAATAACATAACTTACACAACTCTGGTTGTGTTATGCGAAAATATAGAAAATACGGAAGGGTTTCTTTTCTATTTGTTTTCGTTCTGATTTGTTTTCAATTCCATTGTTTGTTAAACCCAATTGTTAGGGAAATTTTGGACCTCGATCCAACCAAAAAAAATGACAAACTAAAACAACTTGGTTTCCTTTTGGGACTTTATGGGAGCCCAACAGCGGCCATCACTCCCTCTCTCGGGAATGTCATTCTCGCTAATACAAAAATTCGAATCATATTCAGTCGGAGTATGATTCCAGATTCATTCTCTGCAATTCTTGGAGTTAACCTAACTCCCGTTTGGTCAGACACTTACGTTGCCAATGACACTGTGGATCTTTCGGGTTCCATCCCAGTCGGAACTCATTCCTTCATTTTGGATGCAACAGATTCACTTGGAATTCATTTATCACCTATCAGCGGCAATTACACTGTTCTTGCTGCAAATACCAATTTATATTATGTAAGTCCTTCTGGAAATGATGGAAATTTAGGAACGACTCCGGGGAATGCAAAACTCACAATTACTTCTGCCATTACAGGAGCAACTCCACCAGCGGCTGTTTTTGTTTCGGAAGGGATTTATCCTGTGGACAGTGGACTCGGAACTCAAGTGAATCTGACAAATAATGTTTCTTTATACGGTGGGTTTAGTTCTGGATTTTTAAATCGTAATTCTAGTGTTTACGTTGTTAGGATTATAGATACAGCAACGGCAAACGCCGATTCCATCGCGGTCAATGCCGGGGCTACGATCACAACCTCTACAGTGGTGGATGGATTTACCATTAGAGGTGCATCAAATCCGAATGCTCCTACAGCATCAATTGCCTTCAATTGTTTATTAGGATCGCCCTCAATCACAAACAACAGATTGGAAGGAGGTGTCGTCAGTAATGCTATTTCAGTCGCTATTTTTCTTTCCACTTCTTCGGCATTCATTTCCAATAATACGATTCAAGGGGGAACTTCTTCTGTCACAAATACTTTTGGAGTCGTAGCCCAAGATAGTTCTTCGCCAACTGTGGTTTACAATACCATTTATGGTGGGGTTGCCAATGGTTCTTCCCACGGAATTTATAATTCGCCTCATGCAAATACGCCGACGATTGTTAACAATACAGTTGATGGCGGTATTGGAAATATTTCTTATGCATTTAACACAAGCCATCCTTCCAATTCGGTTGTCACTGGTAACATTCTGAATGGTGGATCAGGTAATACCAGTTATGCGATATATCATGGTGCAGGCGCCGGTGATGTCGGGAACTATCAGTTCAACACACTTTTTACTTCAGGTGGTTCCATTCAGTATTGTTTGTATGAAGATGGAGGATCAAGTCCGATTAGTTTTAATGGAAACAGGCTTTTCGGTTGCCAAACCGCACTTTATTATGATCAAGGATTTAACCCCATAAACAGCATAACAACTATTAACGGGGGGACTACTGGCGGACCTACTTATTCAGGTAATTACTAAATTTTTACTTTGGTTTACAAACTTCCGGTAAATAGTTTTTTAAATAGGAAATTGTTGCTTTTTTAGTTTCACTCACCATCCAAGTTGTGAAGTCACCATAGGTTCTGTATGAATGTTTTAAGAGTGAATCAGCAATCGAAAAAGCAACTCCGAAGATTTGGTCTGTCTGTTCTAATTCAGGCAATTCAAACCTGTCCATAAGCCCGAGTTTGGCAAGGTTTGCTAACTTTGCATCCAATTCCTGGCCCACTTGGCGCATCTCAGGGTTACTCATTCGATACCCATAAATCAATCGTGGGAAAGCCCTTTCTTTATTGGTTACTTCTACCGCAACATCGATCGATCTTTCAATATATGTTTTCCAGGAATCAAAGGATTCTCTTTTTAATAACAAAGATTTTTCGATAAGGCTTTCTGAATGCAACAACCGAATGCCATGGAAAATGGCTTCCACGTTGGGGAAAAAATGATAAGCAGATGGCCTCGGGATTTTGGCTTCTTTGCAAATGTCTGCAAAACTAATCTCTTCTGGAGATTTTTCCCGAAGGAATTCCAAGGCAATTGTTAACAATTGTGTGCGTCTGTTTCTTCCCTGTTTGCTTGTGAACTTGAAGGGCCTGGAAGCAAGGTCTGGGGATAAGGATGCGTCTACCAATTTATCCATATTACGAGCCTTCTAGAAAATCTTACCCAGTCAATCTCGTTGTAAAGAAAATACCTGACCTTTTTTAAGGGTCAGGTGAGTGGTTGTTCAGATATTACTGCACTGTGAAATTGTTTGTGACCCCTTGGTATGCACTGATCGCTCCAGTCCAACCAGATTTCCAATGGCCCCGATGTCTGAGTCGGTAGGTTCCTGCAGGAAAGGAGGTTGTATTCCAAGAAACATTAATTTTGGAATAGGCAACCCCATCTCGTTGCCATCGGTATGTTGTGGATGGATCGTAATCCCTTGCTACCACTGACCATGTCGATCCGTTTTGTTTTTCCACATCCACAAAGCTACTTCCGATGAGCATGTTATTTTTCGGATGAGCTCCCCAGAAGACAGCATTCACAGTGGCACCACTGCTGTATGATGCTGAAGGTTGGGTAAATACCGTTCCGAAACTTTTAAAGAGGGGAACATCATCAAATACAACGCCAGTTTGGAAAGTTGCCTGGTAATTGGTGAGGTCCGGTGGGATGGGGCCTGCAGGAGAAGTTGACCCATTTCGCATAGCGCTTGCTAGCTTTCCGAATTCTTGTTCATAACCGAGTAAAGTGTTCGGTCCAAATTGAGTGGAAGCTCCTTCATATTGTTGTGAAGAGTATTCTTCTCTTGTTGTCAGATACGAAGTATAAGAATTGGATAGTCCTGCTACGACTGTGTATTCGTTTTCCAAAACATTTTTTACGAGAGAACGAAGCCTTCTGCCAGCCATAGTGGACACTTCGGCAGGAATGGCAAGAATCGCCAGGTTTCCAATTTTTATGATCTGCATCGGAATCACTGGTGGAGTCCAAGGATTGCCATCAAAACTTGCCACACCTGTAGGAATGAGGACAGGTTTTTCTGCATGACAAAGTTTATATGCTTCGCTCACGGAAGTGGGCCAAAGAACACCAAGGAATCCGCCGAGGAAACTTGCTTTAAATGCGTCCGCAGTATTTGTATTCCAATCAAGGGAATCCACCGTGGTTCCTTCATCAAAAAAGTCTACAGAGACCGCATTATCTTCCACACTCCCGGCAGAAAATGAAGCACCCATTCCCGCAGGGCAAGTAGTGGTTCCCAAACTGCTGATATAAAGGTTTGAAAAGTTAACATACGTATGTCTAAAGTCAACAGAACCAGTCAACTGGGTGTTGGCAGAAGAATACAATGATTGTGCTTTGTTTAATTGTTTTTCTGCAATAATCTTTTGACGTGCATAATCATTCACTCCATCAGCAGGTCCCCATAGGTTTGGAGTTACATCACCAGCATTCGATTGAGCAAAAGCTGCCACGAAGGTTTGGGTTGCAGAATAGTTTGCACTTTTTGACTTTTCAAATAAATAAGAAGCAAGTCCCTTATTATCACCGCCAATCAACTTGTTAGTTGGACCAACATTGGTTGGGTGTACAGCAAACCAGTTGACCATTCCTAGTTCTCTACCATCTGCCGCTACTAGTTTCAACAAAGTCATTGTATGGTCTACGTTCGATCCATAAAAGTTCCTTTCACTAACTGGATTTTTATCGTAAGCAACGGCGGAACGATTTTTACTAGCATCGGTTAGGTTTCCTTGGTTGATATAGACATTCCCAGGAACTAGATTTTGGTGAGCTAATTTGATAGAACGATAAATTCCATCTACAATTACGTCATAGTTTTCTTTGATAAAACCTGCTGTGGTTGCATTGTATAAAAAATAATGGGAGTAACCACCAGGACCACTATGCGTATGAGTTGCAGAAAGCAAAACATTGGCTTCATTGTAATAAGGAGAAAGTTCTGAATCCAAGGCAATTTTTTTACTCACTGCTTGTTTGATCGATTGAAAGATCATACCCAAATCAGCACTGACAAATACCACTCGTTTGGAAGCATCGCCAATGATATAGGCTCTTGACCAAAGTCGCATATAAATCCCTTCTGTTTTTTGCGCACTTTCGGCAAATCCCATCATCCCTACTTCTGCAGCAGGGCCCGTGATGTCATACATTCCTGCACCGACTAAATAGGGCGATGAACCTAGATTTGGTGCCACTGCCCGGTTCACACCAGACGAACTCACCAAATCCGATTGAGAACTCTCACTCGCACCTGCGCTGACAAGCCCAAGAATGGGGGATGGGGACGGTTTCTGGTCGGAACAATGCAAAACCAGAAAACTGCAAATCATGGTAAAACCCAAGCGCACTCGGGATTCTCTTTTGGAATTCATATACTTTCTCCGAATCTAAATTTCTAAATAAAACAGTTTTTCGCTTGGGTTTCCTCTCAGGGCCAAGGCCGATCCAAAACCAAATTCGGTTTATAAGTCTAAACAGTGTTAAAAATATGGCAAGAAATTTAATCGACATATGTCGATTTTTATAGAGCAGTGTTCAGGTTTCCGCTACAAAGAAAGAGTAAATTCCCCAAGAATTGGACAGATTGGAAAGAAAATGGGATGTAATTGGGTGTAAAATTCTCCTGGGGGAAAAAGGTAAGTCACTTTCTTTTTGCAACCGGGTGAATTATCCGAATTTGGATTTCTCTATTGCATATTTATGGAAATTTAGTGTCAAATTTTTTAATCGACAAATGTCGGCTAGCGTGAGGCAACTGGCCAAAGCCATTCCCAAGGAATGCCAAACGAGGAATTATGAAACCAAACCGGAAACTAAAAACCCTAGGCTCTGCCCTTACCCGCTTTTTTTTACTCAGCACTCTTGCCTGTGCTCCGGCAAAAGATTCCGAGTCAAACATTCTCGCCTTACTATCATCAGGTGGAGATAGGCAACCGGGAAACACGGAAAACCATTCCTTGGGATTAGCAAAGGCAACCACAACTTTAATTTCTCCACATAGTTTGGATTATAGTCTTACATCCCAGGAGAGGGAAATTCTGATTTCGGAAAAAACAAACAACCAGTTCACAGACCAAATTTTTGTGGATGGACTTGGACGTGAGGTCAGTTTCCGAGGCTTTAATATTTCGGGGAATATGAAACTAGCACAACATGGATTCAAACCTTTTGCCAATGAATCTGACGCTGAGATTGCATTTACCAGGCTCGGAAAAACCACAGGTTCAAATATCATTCGTTATACGATCGCTTGGGAAGGAGTCCATCCTGCTGTGGACACAATCGATTATAATTATTTAGATGCTGTCATAAACCAAATCAAAAAAGCAACTGCCAAACGAATGTATATCCTTCTCGACTACCACCAGGATTTATTTTCTCGCCATCTCTTTAATAAAAACTCATGGCATACTGGTAACGGCGCACCGGCTTGGATCACAAAAGGTGGAAGTTATCCCACCGAATACTGCGGATTTATTTGTGCCAGTTGGAGCCAAAACAATTTAACAAATGAAGCAGTGCGGCGAGCCTTTCGTAATTTTTGGAACAATGCCCCTCTCTCCACAAATTCCGGAACAAAAAATATGCAGACAGAGTTTCTATGGCAAATCGAAAAAACATCAGCCTATCTCAAAGAAAAACTAAGTGCAGAAGAATTTTCTTACGTACTCGGACTTGATCCATTTAATGAACCAGTGGACGGGGGAATGGAAGGATTCACACCTGCCCAGTGGGACAACCAAAAGTTATGGCCATTTTACAAGAAAATCCGAGCCATTTTAAATCAAAATGGTTGGGAAAACAAATGGGTATTTGCAGAACCACTTGTTTTTTGGAATACAAACATTGGTTCGGCGATTGCACCCGCAACAGGAGGTGGTCATTTACTTTCACCACCAGGCCCTGGATTTGTTTTTAACTCTCACTTCTATGATGCTGGTCGTATGGGAACAGATCTGACAGGAATTGATAACGCAACGTATTTCAAATATTTAGATGAAATCAGAAAGGAATCTAGGTTTTTAAAAATTCCCGCGTTTCTCAGTGAATTTGGAATGTGGCTCAAGGGCACAGGTGCAAAAGACACACCAAGAATGATCAGTGCTGTTTACCAAGCGATGGAAATTTCAGATGGGAACCAAAGTTCTAAATCTAGATTCGCCGATTTTTACAATCCAATTGTATCGGGAACCCAGTGGCACTGGGATTATTATTACAACAACCATGCAGAATATATGAATGGAAATCCGAATAAACTTGTTACCACAAAAGATGCATGGAATGAAGAAGATTTCTCTGTGGTAGGAAATTATGGAACTAGTTTCAACTTAAATAACCATACCATCGAACGCGGTTATCTACGTAAGTCACAAGGCCGGATCATCAGTAGTCACTATAACACGGTTGGATATGATACCTGGAACAATGTATTTTCATGGGCCGCAATCAAACCTGGAGATTTGGAACCAAAATACTTTGTAGGGAAACGATTTCAGTTTGTTATTTGGAAAGGAAGGTTTTCGGATGCACCCACAGAGATTTATCTTCCTTCTCATTTTGATCCGACAAAGGCAATCTTAGTTTCCGAAAAAAAAATCTATAACCAATCATTACCAACAAGCCCTAACCAAGAAATCAATGAAGCCATCATCACTCCCGATCGAAATCGAGAGGTTGGTTCGGGAAATATTTTACATGTATGGGATGATTTGGACTTAGATGAAAATCCAAACTCTTCTTACCATTATGTTTTAATTGTAGATGGGGGAAGCACGTCGTATTCCTTACAAACACTGATGGAGATCCAATCCAAACTCAACAAGCGGGTTCTCTTAGAACAAAAAAGTCCGATCTATTTAACTGGAAAGATGACATACGGCGGATACCCCGCCGAATCATCAAATTAAAGTTAACTGACTCTTTCTGGCATTTTCCAAATTCCAGATTTGGCAGTTTCTTTGGCATAGGTTTGAAAATCTTTTGGTTTTCTGCCTAGTGCCAGCTCCAGATCGCTTACGACTGATTCATTTCTTCCATCAAGCACGGTCCGAAACAGATAATCGATTAACCATAAAACATCTTCTGGAAGTCCAAATTCCTTTAAAGTTAACAAATAATCATCTAATGGAAGTTCTTCGAATTCTATCGTTTGATTTGTGACTTCTGCTATGGTTTTGAAAACATCTTTAAAACTTACTAGTTCTGGACCTGTCAGCTCATAGAGTTTATTTTTATGTTTGTCTGTGACAAGAGAGGCAAAGGCAAGTTCACTTAGATCATCCAAATCCACAAAGGGTTCTTTGGCTGCTACCTTAGGAAATAAAACTTTACCTTCCAAAATTGGTTCGAGAAACATCCCTTCGCTAAAATTTTGTAAGAACCAACTCGACCGAAGGATGGTCCATTCTAAACCTGAGTTTTGTACAACTTGTTCGCAAGCTTTTGCTTCAGGTTCCCCTCTACCTGATAACAAAACAAGACGTTTCACTTTGTTTTTTTGACAAACTTGCACAAAAGATTGGATCGCCTTCAAAGAAGATGGCACTGCCAAATCTGGTTGGAAACTAATGTAAACCTGATCGATTCCTTGGAGGGTCTCTTCCCAGTTTTCTGGATTTTCCCAATCAAAGGATGGTTCCGCCTTTCTTGATCCCAACCGAACTGGATAATCCGCTTGTTTGAGTTTTGATAGGATTCGTGATCCAGTTTTTCCACTGGATCCAATGATAAGTGTTTTTGGTTTCATGTAACAAAGAATACAAGAAACAGGAAAAGAAAAATTGGACAAACCCGACAGGGTTTAGATTTTTTCTCTGAATTGAAATGGTTTTTGTTTGGTAAAGGATTTAAATTGGCGGATAAAATGAGATTGGTCCGAATATCCACTAACATACGCTATATCGGTTAAACTAAATTTATTATCTGTATTTATTTCATTTAAACTAGATTGAAACCGAATGATGGTTGAGAACTGTTTTGGGGTAAGACCTACATAGTTTTGGAATCGCCTTTGCAGTGTTCTTTCAGAAAGCCCAAGTTTTTTGGATAACTTCCCGATTTCACAGTTCCCTTTTTTCTCTAAAATTTCTTCGATACAAACATACAAAACCGGATCTGGCCGAAACATCTTTCCTTTTTCGAGAATAAAATTCAGTAATGCCTGGGTTGCCAAAGAAGAAGAAAACTCTTTAATCGCCAAACTAAAATTAGGTTCAAAGTCCCACTCAAACTTAGGGATTGTCCAACAAGAATTGGTTAGCTCAAGAACAGGAATGCCCAAAGCTGTTTCGACCACTGCAGGGAGGAGTTGGACCATCACAAAGAAAAAAGGACCTTCAATCTCAATTTGTATGGGATCAATGGTCTGCCCATAAACAAATACTGGATCCATTACTTTGGATTCCGATCCAACAAAAACCGTCACAGGTTTTTCGGAATGAAAAAATACAATTCCAGGAAATCCATCTGCATAAAAAGGAAGTTTATGTTTCTCTCCATGATTGGATTCAAATACAAATACAGTTTGGACGAGAGATTTTTCCTTCGGACTTAAGTTAGGGTTCCAAACTTTCATTCAATCTTAATTCAAACTATCTTACGGCATACCTTTGATTCCTAACTTCTCATGAAAAGAACTTGAAAAGAGAAAACCTTGGTCTGCGAATTACTTAGACTTCTATTTTAACTCTTTGGAATGTTTTTTTATCAATGAACACCACAAATTAAAATTTCACATAACAATCGAATTTATCTTTTTTTCTATAAAACATGATTTTCCTTTTTTACCCATTTACACGTGAGAGAGCAAAAAGGGAATGTGTTCTTAATGGCAAAATTTTCAATTCTCGATTTAGTTTTTATCAATGAAGGAAATACCGCAAAAGAAGCTCTGGCGAATTCCGTTCGAGTGGCAAAAGTGGCAGAGAGTTTGGGTTACCATCGTATTTGGGTTGCTGAACACCATAACTTCCCATCCATCGCAAGTGCAGCTACCTCTGTTGTCATCGGTCATTTAGCAGGACATACCAAAACCATACGCATTGGCGCCGGAGGGATTATGTTACCAAATCATTCCCCTCTTGTCATTGCAGAACAATTTGGAACCTTAGAAAGTTTATATCCTGGAAGGATTGATTTAGGTCTTGGACGTGCTCCCGGGACTGATCAACTCACCTTACGCGCGTTAAGACGTGATGCCATGAGTGCACAATCATTTCCTGAAGATGTCAAAGAACTACTCGCTTATTTTGAAGATGATGATCACCAATTACAAATACGTGCTATTCCTGGAATGGGAACTCATATCCCTGTCTGGATATTAGGTTCTAGTTTGTTTGGAGCTCAACTTGCAGCAATCCTTGGGCTTCCCTACGCCTTTGCTTCACATTTTGCACCGGGTGCTTTGATGGAAGCCATAAGTATTTATCGAAAACAATTCCGACCTTCCCAGTATTTGGACAAACCTTATGTAATGGTGGGAGTGAATGTGATTGCAGCAGATACAGACAAAGAAGCCAAACATCTTTTCACAAGTTCCCAACAATCCTTTACTCGGATTCTTCGAAATATGAGAGGTACTTTTCCACCTCCCATTGAAGACATCGATTCCTATTGGTCTCCACAAGAAAAACAAATGGCGACTCAAATGTTATCTTATTCTGTTGTTGGTGCACCAAACACAGTGAAAGCGGGTATTCAAAAAATTTCAGATGAGACAAAAGCTGATGAGTTAATGACAGTTACCTCTATTTATGATATAGATAAAAAAATTAGGTCCTTAGAAATTTTGGCAAATTTGGAAATTGAGTGAAAAAAAAATGAGACTATTTCTTTCATTTTTTTCTTTCCCTAACTTACTATTTTTGAATGGATATACGTAAAAACACCTGGAACTTTTATTAAAATTTTCAGGTCGTATCTTGCCATAACAAGGAAACGTTTATGAAACAAAAATCTAAATTCTTTTTGGTTTTGTCTTCCATCCTCCTCATTTTTTCAACCGCTTCTTGTTCCCGCGGTTGGTTGCGTAGTAAAATCCAAGAACGTTTCCAAAAAAAAATGGAAGAAAAACCAGCACCAATTGCTTCCAACGATCTCAGCCAAAAAATAGAAAGTCCGGGTGATTATACATTCACTTTTCCTTTTGATGGAATCCCTCGATATTACAAAGTACATGTTCCAAAATCATATTCACCTAACAAAGAAACGCCTCTCCTATTTGTTTTACATGGAGGTGGTGGTGATATGGAAATCCAAGCTAAAGAAGAATATTACCATCAAATTTCCAAATCGGAAGAAAACGGACATATCGCCGTATTCCCGAATGGATATAGTAAATACAAATCAGGAAAAATCGCTACATGGAATGCGGGGAATTGTTGTGCAGAAGCTCGTGACAAAAAAATTGACGATGTTGGTTTTATCAAAGAAGTATTAAACAATACCACCAAACAATTGCACATCGACAAATCCAAAGTGTATTCTACTGGGATGTCCAATGGAGCAATGATGACCTATCGCCTTGCATGTGAAATGACAGATAAACTTTCAGCAATCACAACCGTTGCCGGTACTGACAATACAATCTCTTGTAATCCTTCCAAACCAATTTCTGTATTGCATATTCACGCAAAAGATGATGATAAAGTTCTGTTTTTTGGTGGTGCTGGCAATAGCTTTAAGGATAGATCACTTGTTACTGATTTTGTTTCTGTTCCTAAATCGGTAGACAAATGGGTTCAATTCAACCAGTGTAATCCTACACCCAAACGTGTCTTAGATGAACCAGGTGTCACTTGCGATGAATACAATGAATGCAAAAATGGTGTGAAGGTAAAACTTTGTGTCACCGAATCAGGAGGGCATTCTTGGCCTGGTGGCAAAAAACCTTCCCTTTTCTTTGGATCTGCCACACCATCAACAGCCATCAAAGCAAACGATCTTATGTGGGAATTTTTTACCGGCAAATAAAGCTAAACCTTACATTACTCATTAGTATGCCAACCGTTGGCATACTAATTGATAAAACACTTCCAAGTTCCAATGATTTTTCCCTTTCGTAAAAGAACCACTTCGCCCATTTCAGCCATTACTTTTTCACTTTGGGTGGGACGAAAAAAAACATAGTCATCTGGTTTTAAGCCAGTCGCCAAACTTCCGTTTAAGATCCCTTGGTTTGTACTAACACCATAAAGGCTATTGTCAAAAAGTCCTTGGGGAGATTCTTTTTTTGCAAGATAAGCACCTCCATAAATAAAATAAGTCACCTGTAAGTTAGGATTCCACAAAGGAAATAAAAATGAAATGGATTCTAAAAAGGGTATCGTGGTTCCTTCCAATCGTTTCAAAACAGGAGCTGCAATAAAAAACGCAGGTTTGTGTTCTACAAGTGTACTCACATCAAAATCTGTCGGCATCACGAGTGCGGAACCAACAGATACATCATTGACCACATTTTGATTTTTTTGATAAAATCGATACGTTTTACTTCCTCCACCATTCAAAAGTAATTCTTTTGCAAACAAAGATGGAAATGATTCTTTACCAGATTGAACGAATCTTTCATATTTTTTCAATGAGTATCCTATCTCTTTTTCTATCGCCTCATTCTTATCACCTAATAGATTTGGAACGGAGGCGACATGTGGCTCGTATCCCATAAATCCACCAAACTCTAAGTATTTCTGATGGTTTTGAAAGATAGAAAGAATTTGATTTGTTTCCTTTGGATTCACAAATCCACCCCTGTGAAGGCCAATATCAATCTCCAAAACAAGGTTGAGTTTTATATTCTTTGATTTTGAAAACTCCAAGTATTGCTTCATCCTTGTTTCTGTATCAACCAACCAGTGAATTTTTTGGAATCGATCAACTTTTGTTTTTTGATAAATATCTTCTAATGCACGCACTGGCATCGGTTTTCCAAGAAGGATATCGAAGGAAGAAAACTCAGGATTGCCTAGTAACATCACCAGGTCACCTGAGTGAAAAACCATAAGACGATTTGTGTTTGTTGCTTTAGTAATATAACGGAGGAGATCCAAAGATGGAAGTGACTTTACAACAATACGATAGTGTAAAGGTGGTGGTATGTTTTTCGAAAGTGTAGATAAATTTTCATCCAACCGATCTAAGTCCAAAAGTACAACCGGTTTTCCAAAACCATTAGATTTCAACTCTTGGTTTAGGGCAAAAAAATATTCTTGATAAGCGGAACCTTCATCCTTCGGTCTTAAAAAAGATAAAACGACGAGTCCGATCAGTAAGAAAAGCCAAAGGCGGGATCTACGAGTTTTGAACATATATTTCCAGTATGAATTGATAAACAATCGTATGTTTGACAAAATCAATTTGCCAAACATACGAATTCGAAATTATTTTTCTGTTAGATAACTCCAAGGAGTTTCTGCAAAAGATTTTTTAGAATCTTCTTTGAATTCTTTTATCTTTTCTTCATCTTTTGTAAAAGAAACAAGTGTTCCAAGTAAATCTACGCTGAAAAAATTACCGAATAATCCTGTTTTTTCCAACATTCCTGGTTTTAAAATATTTGCGTAATGCTTTTGAATTTCATCTGCTTCTGCAAAATCTTTGTTTGTATCAACAAGGAAACTTCCCATATATGCTAATTGACCAGCAGCTACTTTTGTTTTAGATTTTTCTGCTGTTTCTTTATTAGTAATCACTGTAAAAATAGTTTTACCACCACCGGAAGAAGTAGTCACTGTTACGTTACCACTAGTAGTAGAAGAAGTTTGTTGTGCTTGTTGTTCAACTTCGTATTCAAAAGCGACAACTACATACTCACCTGGTTCAACGTTTAAATAATAAATAACTCCACGATCTGACCAGTTAGATGCAATGACCGGAGTTTTTGTAATTAAAGTCTGGCCAGGATTTACTTTTTTATCAACACGTACAACATGAACACGTGAAGCAGATTTACTTCCTAAAAATTGTTTTACGCTTACTTCAACAGCCAAAACTGAGCTGTCTTTTGCTGCGGGATTTTGTGTAGGGATAGATTTACATCCAACTGCGATGAAGATTAAAATCATCAACGGGAATAACTTGTTAAATTTCATAAGAGTTCCTTTTTTTAACTTAAGAATGATTGGGCTATCAAATCACTTGTGGTAGAGTTGTAAATAGAAAAACTTCTGCCCGTTATACGAAGAAAAACACCTATATTTCGTTATTGCTCACTTCTGGTTTTAGTTACTTTTGTAGCATTTTGACTTAAGTTATATCACGAGTAAAATCATGCTGTTCGTTTTTATTTTGATTCCACTTCACATGTTTTCTTAAAAACAAAACCCTTTTGTTCTTGGTTAAATTCCGCTATCCAGGCTAATTATGTAAAAGGCAGAGTCCTTTTCTTTGGATTTGTAATGAAAATTCGTTATCTATTTGCGATTTATTGTTCTCTTATCGCCCTACTTCCTCTCCATGCAAGTCCCAATCTTACCAACTTTCAATTGAACAACCCTAAAGAACTGGCGAAATTAGCCGGCCAATGGAGATTCAACCCTAAAGATGACATAACCCAAGCCCAAAAAGAATTTCCCGATACCCACTGGGGCGAACTGTCTGTTCCTGCCCAATGGAATAATTCAGGTCTGTCCGGTTTTCAAATAGGATGGTATAGGCAATCCTTCCAAGTTTCGAAATCATTTAAAAACCAAAAGATAAGTATCCTCACTCCTATCATTGCTGATGCCAATGAAATTTACATTAATGGAGTTCTTGTTGGTCGAACCGGTTTGATTTCCGAATCCGGTGAATTGGTTAAAAAAAGCAGTAGAATCAGTGTCTATACAATCCCATCCGATATCATCAATTATGAAGGAGAAAACACCATTGCCGTGCGAGTGGCAGATGATGTAGGTTGGGGTGGGTTTGTAAATTCTGAATTTTATATAGGCGAGTCAGATCTCATCCAAGGCAAATTCTACAAATACATCATGTGGAATTCTGCAATCTGTTTTGCTTTTTTATACTCTGCAATTTATTGTTTGATTCTTTGGTTACGTAGTCGCAGAGAACGGGCTTATTTAATTTATTTCATTTTTGCAATCCTTGCGGGACTTGCAACTTTCGGAAACTTATCACTCCCGTATTTTATTTGGGATAATTTTTGGTTCAACCATTTCATTTTTCATCCTGCGTTAAACCTAATGGGTATATTTGGGACTCTTTTCTTTTTTGATTTTTCAGGACAAAAACCATCAAAGTTGATAAAGGGAGTTCTTTGGTTTCATTCAATCCTCTCCATCGTCTCCTTTTTTACATTTCATCCATTTATCATGGATATTTACTCTAAGTATACTTTGAATGCAAATGATATCCTTTCACTTATAGAACTTCTTTTTATTTTTGTCTTCACTATCAAAGCAGTTCGGAACAAACAACCAGGTGCTTTTATTATTTTAATTGGACAAATCGGACTTGGGATTACTGCGATCTTCTCTGTTTTAAGTTATCTTCAAATCTTTGTTTCAATCCTAGATCGATCTCTTTCTGAAGGATTTTTATTTTACACCTTAAGTTTGTCATTTGCATTATCAATTCGTTTCGCAAAACTTTATGAAGTAACTAACCAATTAAAAAGTGAGTTAGAAAAGAAAAATGAAGAACTAATTTCATTAGATAAAATGAAAAATGAGTTTTTATCCAATACTTCACATGAACTCCGAACTCCACTTAACGGAATCATTGGAATTACCGAATCTCTCATCGAAGGAACGATGGGTACAGTCAGCAATGGAGTCGCTAAAAACTTAGGCTTCATCATATCGTCTGCAAAAAGACTTTCTAATTTAGTTAATGACCTTCTTGATTTTTCGATGATGAAAAATCGAAGGTTTAATCTTTTTCCAATCACACTCGCCATCCAACCTACTGTTGAAATAACGATGGGGTTACTCGAACGTACTGCCAGAGAAAAAGGAATCACTCTCATCACCGAAATTCCTGATAACACTCCTTTAGTCTATGGAGATGAAAGTAGAATCCAACAAATCCTCTTTAACTTAATTGGTAATGCTATCAAATTCACAGAATCTGGAAGTATCCGAATAACCGTCAGAACAATTAACAATGGCTTGGTTGACTATTTAGAAATTTCTGTTATCGATACAGGAATTGGTCTCACAAAAGAAGACCAAAATAAAATTTTTTCGCCCTTCGCCCAAGCAGATGCTAGTATTTCGCGAAATTTTGGTGGAGTGGGCCTTGGTCTTTCCATCACGAAAAACTTGGTAGAATTACATACAGGAACTATTTCTGTTGAATCAGAACTAGGCAAAGGATCTGTATTTCGATTCACATTGCCTCTTGCGAATGGCCAAACAGAATTTCAATTTCCTCAAAACTCAAATGCAGACGGTGCCCATATTTGGATGTCTACAGAAGACTTACGGGGAAATTTCATCGTGGAACAAGCATATATTGAAAGGATGGAACTTAGTTCAAATCTGTCGAAAGATTTAAATAGAAATCTCACCATCCTTGCTGTCGACGATGATCCAATCAATTTAGAAGTCTTAAAAATTCAACTTAGTGGCTCTGGATTTCACGTTGTACCAGTGTTAGATGGTCAAACAGCGATCAATGTAGCAAATGAAATCAAACCAGACTTGGTATTGTTAGACATCATGATGCCAAAAATGAGTGGTTACCAAGTCTGCAAAATATTGAGAGAATCTTATTCGATGTATGAAATGCCAATTCTTATGTTAACGGCAAAAAATAGAATTGAAGATGTACTTTCTGGATTGGAAGCCGGTGCCAATGATTACTTAGGAAAACCTTTTGACAAAAGAGAACTTCTAGCAAGGGTCAACACGTTGATCCTTTTAAAATCTGCGGTTGAAGAAAAAGAAGATTATTTAAGTATCAAAGCTGAATTAAAATTAGCAAAAAAAATCCAAGACTCTTCCCTTCCCTTACATCCACCAACTGGTGGAAGGGCAACCATTGTATCAAGATACAATCCAATGACTTCGATTGGTGGGGATTATTACGACTTTCACACGCCCGACGAATATAGTTTAGGTGTTGTGATTGCCGATGTATCAGGTCATGGGATACCAGCCGCCATTGTAGCAGCAATGTTTAAGATGGCATTTAACTTACAGAAACATGTTTCTAAAAAACCAAACGAGGTTTTAAAAAGAATCAACAAGTTACTACTGGATTCAATTCATAAACAATTTGTTACGGCTTGTTATTTATTTTTTGATTTAGAAAACAAAAGAATCCTTTATGCAAGTGCCGGCCATCCTCCCGTAGCATTTTATAGAAGAAAAACTAATAAAGTAGAGATGGTTCGCCCCAAAGGAAGAATTCTCGGATGTTTTCCAGAGATCCCTGATGAAATTTTGGACATTCCTTTTGCTGTCGGTGACCGAGTCATTTTATATACAGACGGAATCTCCGAAGCAAGAAATCTCGCAGGAGAGATGTTTGGTGATGAGCGACTCAGCCATTATATAATTGAAAATTCTAGAGACAGTTCAGCCGATCTATTTGCAGATGGACTTTTAGAACAAATCAAAGAATTTTGCGGAAAAACTGTTCCAGATGACGACATAACACTCGTAGTTGTTGACCTCTGATCTCACCAAACATCTAACTTTTTTTAATCTTAATGAAATTTGAGATGCTTTAATTTCTTAGACATTCAAAATCTCTCCTAATTCATTTCCTATGAATGAGAGGATATTATGAGCGAATATATTTATTGTTCTGGCCCGATGTTTAGTCCAGAAGAACTGAACACAATGGCAAGTATTGCCGCAAGCCTAGAAAGCGCAGGATACAAAACGTACCTTCCGCAAAGGGACGGAATCGAAGTAGCCAAAGTCATGGCAATGGTCAACACACCTATCATTTCGGGCGAAATCTTTAGAGATATTATGATTTTTGTGCAAAAAGCAGTGTTCGCAATGGATGTTTATCAAGTTGTTGAAAGATGCAGTGCAACTGTATTCAACATGAATGGAAGACCAGCTGATGATGGTTCTATTTCTGAAACAGGCATATCCTTTGCCGTTGGAAAACCCATCGTCATTTACAAAAATGATCCAAGAACTGAATTTAATGGGTTAGACAATCCCCTCCTAACAGGACTTAGTTATAACTGGAAATACGTCACAGACATTGCAAAAATCCCGACTAACCTTGCAGAAATGATTGTGAAGGTCAACGCTGCAGGGGAAAATCTTTATCTAAAAAATCCTCCTCCTATGGTCAAAAAAACCATGGAAGTCGGAAAAGAAGTTTGGGAAATTCTACAAATCATCCGCTTCTTTGAACACAAAGAAAAAGATTTAATCGCTATCCTCAAAGTTCTTATGGAAAAACTGAAAGCATCTGCTAGTTTTATGAAATACTTAGAAGGTTAATCTTTAAGTGTTAAATCTTAAACTTATCAATTTCTGCTTTTAAGTCTTCGGCAAGAACCCCTAAGTTATTGGCCGCTTCCGTTACTTCTTCAGATGATGCAAGTTGTTCTTCTGAAGAAGCGGCGATGGCTTGTGTGCTATCAGAAATTCCGTTAGAAATTTGTGCCAATTGTTCTGTCGATGCATTTAACTCTTCCGTACTTGCCGAGATTTCTTCTGTAGTAGCAGAAACACCCTGCATTTCATCAGTTACCTTTTCAATGGAACCTGCAATTCTTTCAAATGTTTGTCCCACTTCATTGACCATAGAAACACCTTGTTCCACTTCTCTTGCACCATTCTCCATCATCGCAACAGCAGAACTTGTATTGTTTTGAATCTCACCAATCAAAACACTAATTTGTTTGGTTGCATACTCAGATCGTTCTGCCAACTTTCGAACCTCATCAGCAACCACAGCAAAACCTCGCCCTTGGTCTCCGGCTCTGGCCGCTTCAATGGCAGCATTCAGAGCAAGTAAATTCGTTTGGCTCGCGATTTGATTAATCGTTTCTACAATTTGACCAATCGCTTTTGAATTTTCACCTAAAACATGAATACTATTCGAAATCCCACTGACAGAAGAATTTACAACTGACATCTGTTTAATGGTAGTTCCAATCACATTCCTTCCATCTTGAACTTTTTCCAAAACTTCACTTGCCAAATCAGAAACAGTTGCAGTAGACTCTGCAATTTTTGCGACTGCTTGAGAATTTTCAAGCATCCCTCGTTTGTTTTCTGTGAAGGCGACTAGTTGTGATTCTGTATTGACAGCAACTTGTTTAATGGATTTTGCAATATCACCGGCAACAGCAGAAGAATTTTCAGCACTCATATACATTTCTTTTGCAGATTCAGCAACCTTAGTTGATGAATTGGAAACATGTTTCATCATTTCTCTTAAGTTAGCTGCCATGATATTAAAATCATCACCGAGAATTCCGAACTCATCTTTAAAACTCAAATCAACTTTTTCTCGAAGGTCTCCTTGACTTGCTTTTTCTACCACGAATTTAATTTTCTGAATTCGTTTCGAAATAAAAGATGCTAAAAAATATGATAACAACATAGAAAATGTTAAACTTATGATTGCGCTGAGGAGAAAGATACCTTGCATTCCACGTAATCTTCTTTCGTAAATAATCTGTTCTCTACCGCCTGCACCAATCACCCAGTTCCATGGTTTATAGTAAGCTTGGTAGGCCATAAAAGTGTAAATGGGTTCTCCAGGGTTTTGCCAAATTTCACGTAATGGATATCCTGTTGCTTTTGGATTCCCCCAAGTATCTCTCACTGTGTACTTACCTTGGATTTGGTAGTCCCAAATATTAACACCTTCGAGATTAAATGGATGCATGGTTGCAATCCCTTCAGGTGTAATTCCCCAAAGATACATATAATCGTTTGTCGACATTTTTGTTTTGGATATATCTCGGTTTCCATCTGGCATCTTAGGACCAACAATGTATGTTTTCGCCATTTCCTGAGCCTCTTCCAAGGTCATATCACCAGCCTTTACTCTTTCGTTTAAAGCATCCACCAACCCAACTGCATCTTTGAGAACGTTGGTAAACATCTCTTCCCCCACATTCAATACCTGGTCTTTTGCAGTTGTATAAGAAATATAAAAAATACAGGAAAGTACTGTCGAAAGAATCAAAAATATAAATAACATCAGTTGGCCTTTGATTCCGATCACCTTACTTTTGTTAATCTTTTCTTGGAGAGAGGTTTGAGACATGGAACTAGAATTTGTCATATAGAATTTTTATCTATATGTATTTGGATTCTTTCCTTCAATCACTCAAATTTTTGGCAAAAGAATATTTTTCTGAAAATTTCGGTTCATTCTCCTTTGATTCAGAAGAACAGTTCGTACTTATCACATATCCGATAGTCCAAAGCCATACATAAATCGGTAATTTTCGAACTGTCAACGCTACCGTTTGCAAAAATTGATCTCCTCTGGGATTCGATTCTATCTATTTGAGTTTTAGAATCAGGTTGAATCCCTTCCTTATTTTCATTTTTTTCGACTCCTAGCTTAGTTTGTCCCAGGGGACTGGTATCTTAATGATTAGAGGTTAAAAGAGAATATGGAATACATGGAATCCTTACTTGAAGAGTATTATGATCTTTCTTTACAATTGGTTACCCTTGGTGGCCCAACAGAGCATTCGGAATTGTATGAAGAGATTCTTTCGATTGAAGAAGAAATTTGTTGGGAGTCTTCCCTTCCGGCTTCCGCAAAAAACCGCCAACTCTTTCAGTTTGTCAGTTCAAAAGAACCAAAAGAAACATACATACAAAACGCACTTCAGTCTTTAGAAAGAACTAGGACAAAATATTTTTATAAACCAGAAAAACCTTTTGTACAATACTTAGAAACTGAAGAAAAGGGAGATTTAAAGAATATCAGAGTCCCCTTGGTCAATGGCACTTTTTATGAATTTTTATACCCGGTTTGAAACGTTTTGAATTTGTGGTCCGAACATTTCAAAAATTCCTAGGTTCCAACACTAGTGAACCTAGGATAGTTCTTTTACAAGTCGATCGAATCCTGCATTGGTTCCTTCTACGCGGCCATTGACTTCTTCTTCTGTTGAAAATCCATCTACTGGTGGTTTTTGCAAAAGTACAATCTGTTCGGTAAATATCATCTTTGTTCTACCTTCAATCATGGACTCAAAAATCACTGTTACCAAAGAAACAGAGATACGAATGTTATCCACATACATACCAAAAGCATAAACAATTCTTTCGTTAGGAATAATGTCATAATAAGTTCCATCAAATACATGTCGACTGCCTGATGGTGTCACAACCAAATTGGTTTCTTTTCCGCCAACTTGAAAGTCCAAACTAAATTCAACAGTTTTCCAATCGTCATGGCAAGCAAACCACCTTCGTTTGGAATCGGCATTGGCCCAAGCAGCAAAGGTTCTCTCCTTAGATGCAGGTAAAATCCTTTCGATCGTAAATGTAGAATTTCTGACTTGCCTTTCTTTCAATTTATTCTCCGTCGGAATTTTCATCTGATGATTCGATTAAAAAACTTCCCAATCGATCAAAACTTCGATTCCAAGCTGCCTTTCTTTCTTCCAACCAAGAATCAATTCCTTCTAGTTTTTTGTGATCCAATCTATATGTGCGAACTCTTCCAGACTTTTCTGATAAAACAATCCCACCTTCTTCCAAAACTTTTAAGTGTTTTAACACGGATGGTAGAGCCATGTCCAAAGGTTCTGCTAATTCTTTAACGGAAGCTGGGCCGAAACTCAATCGTTCGACCATAGACAATCGACTGCGATCGGCAAGTGCGCGAAAGATATGTTCCAAACCTGGGGATTGATAGTTCATAATGGAATCAATTCAAAATTTCAAACCCTAAAAAGAAGTCCTTACTTTTTTTCTTTTAAGAAGCGTTTGGGAATTTTATCAAATAAGGGATACATATGAAAATACGGTTCTGCTTCGTCTATCGTTCGTTTGACGGAAGGTCTTTCCAACAATCTTTCAAAATATGCTTCCAGTTTCGGATGTTTGTTCCTAAAACTCAAAATTGTATCTGCATAAAATAAAGCAGGAACTGCCGAACAATCTGCCATCGTAAAACTCTCACCTGCAATGTAGGTCCGGGAATTTAATTGGGTTTCTAACATCCCATAAGCAATCGGTAACCTTTGGTAAGCCTGTTCTACACCCAGTTGGTCCCTCTGGTCGATCGGACGCAAACGATCGAGGACAATTTTCTGCATCGGTTCGCTGACATATAAATCAAAAAATCGGTCCCATAGTCTTGTTTCCAAAGCAGAGGTTTTTTCTGTAGGAATGAGCCTTTCTTTTCCGGGATAAAATTCATCCAAATACTCAATGATGATACTTGTTTCTGGAATTGTTTTTTCCTTCACTCGGTCACGAAGGAGAGGGATTTTACCAACGGGCCAATAAGCAAATAGTTCAGCGCTGGACTCTTCCACCATCAAATCCACCAACCTTGACTCAAACTCTATTCCATTTTCATTCAGAGCGATGAGAACCTTATGGCAAAAGGAAGCAAGTGGGTGGAAGAAGAGTAGTAAGTTTGGGGTTTGATAGTTATCCATTTGGAAAACTATTAATTGGCCGAGGTTTGAATGCAAGCAAAATAGTTACCCGAATGGATAACTATTTAAAAGATGTAACCCGGTGAAAAAAGTAAGTGAGTTTCGAAAGTGAGAGAGGCGAAAAAAAACAGGGATTGCCGATCTCTACTTCCAAACATGACATTTGTGATAGGCCTGCAGTCGCAGTCGTGACATCCAGGACATGGTAGAAACCTGAGGGACATGTTACCTTTGGTGCATGAAAACACCCAACCAAACATTTCGACATTTTGACCGGCTCCAAGGCAGAGCCATTCAGTTTGTTCGTTGGAACCTCCCAGTTCTACTGATGACGGGACTTTCTCTTTTTTTTCTAAAATGTGAGGGTTCATCTCCCGATCCCAAAACCGTTCTTGTTCCACTGCTTGTTGCAGCAGATCCAAACACAGCTGCAAACCTTGGAGGGAGCCAAACGGGTTCTGGAACGGAAACACCCATTGCAGCAGGTGAGATCCCCGAAGTTCCTCCTCTTCTGAATGAAGTTACCTACATCACAAATCCTGCAAATCCTGCAGACGATCCTTACTCCAGCAAAGGGCTATTACAATTCCAAAAAACAAGTATTAGTTTTCAGAAACCAGTTCCAACTAACACCGAACTCACAATGTACTTCGGGAAAAATAATATGGAACTAAATGCTGATGGAACTGTGACCAATGCCTTACAATCAGTAAAACGCACAGCTGGTAACTTTTCCGGTTATACCTACCTTTGTGATTCAGATAAAAAGTACAAAGTGTTCGTTGTTGCAAAAAATGAATTTGGAATCGCTTCAAAAGAATTAAGAATCGGACACGCAAGGAAGTGCGCTGAAGCAATCAAATCACCTGGTACATATGGAAATTGTTCCGACCATTGTTTGGAAACAACCAAGTCTGGTGACAAAATTGAAATCACAGCAAAATTCACTCTTCCCATTGATGGAAAATCATTTCATTTAGATTTAAGTGCCCTTAGCCCAAGAAGTTTACCTGAGTCGATTGCACCATCAGTTGATTTAGATATTGCGATTCCTTTGGCGGGCCAACATACAGTGAAAACAAGTTTTAGTTTTCAAGAGAAAGAGTTTCTTTGTGCAGAGGTACAATCACTTGTCATGCTAAACGAACCTTTCCGGTTTACACTCTTAAAAGGATACGTAGACATCCCCAATGAGTGATTACGGATTCGTAAATTCCAGGTGTTCCTTTTTTGGAAACTTTATGAGAACATCTGGGATTAGAAACGATTTGAAACAAATCACAACTTGCGATTTAAAAAACTGTAAAAATCTTTTTTACAGTTTCCATTCCCTTGCTAAGGTTACTTATGAATTCATCATCTCCTTCGTTTTGATAACAAATTGTTCTCCATCTCAATTAGAAAATACTTGTGATATAAGTTCCGAATCATTTTCAAAAATCATAGCAGCAAAATCAATATTAGGTGACACAAGCCATCCCTGTTTTCCAGCGAATGTATCAAATCAAACAGGATTTACTGTTGGAGGGAAAATATCTGGTCTAACAGGAAGCGGATTGATATTAATTTTAAATCAGAAGAACTCACTTATGATTCCTTCTGGTAGCACAGAGTTCGCTTTTCCTGTTCAAATCCCAATTGGTTCCAATTACGAAGTAAATTTTGCAAAACAAGCGGAAGGTAACTACTGTGAGTTGGTCAATTCTACGGGAACGGTCTTAGGCAAAAACGTAAAAGATATTGAAATCAACTGTCAGGCTTCCTGTATCAATTGTATCATTTTTATCACCCAGAATGCTTATCCTGCCAATGTTGGCAAAGCTTCGAACTTTGATTCTAGTTGCCACTCGGATCCAAACTACCCTGGTTCAGGTAATTACAAGGCAATGGTTGTCGACGGATTATCACGTAGAGCTAGCATCACACAGAATGTCGGTGATGGTCAAATCGATTGGGTGTTTAAGGCAAACCAAGCTTATATACGGCCAAATGGAATCAATATAGAAACATCCAATGCCAATGGATTATTTACAACAAGTCTATCTACACCAATTACAACTGTTAGTTCCGACCATTGGACGGGACTCAATTTTGATTGGACATCCTATTTAGATGGGGCCTGTTTGAAATGGACAACAAATGCCAGTTATGAACTTGGAGTCGCTGGAGATGCTTATACTCAAGATATATTGACACTTACAGCAGGAAAAGGATTACAAAATTGTTCCGTCAATCGCGAGTTAGTTTGTGTCGAACAATAATGAACAAGTATTTGATATATACAAACTGATAGATTTTATTCAATGTTTTGTCGGTCAGTGATTTTTTGTTTGGATAAAAACACAGTCAAACGTTGCAATTGGTCTTTGGAGGTAGAATTAGATTCAGGAAGCACTTTTCCATATATATTTTTTAAATGATTTCTTAATGTTCCATCGGAAACATTAAGAATCAAACGAATGAATGAACGGCTATGGCCCTCCGCAATCAACTCACAAATTCGTAATTCTTGTTTGGACAATCCAAAATTTTCAAGTGGTAAGGAGAAGGAAAGATTGGGCCGATTGTCTTTGAGTGTAGTTTTTAGCAAGTATGCAAAAAACAAAAGACTGATCAGTGTTGTAACAATGGAGATTAGAAATTCTTTATAAACAAAAACAGGAAGTATCCCTAAAACGATGATACCGAAAAGTAACCCCACCGCAAGAGAGATTAATATGGAGGCGATTAGGCTATAAACACTGGGTCTTGAAGCATTAAACCGATTTAAATAAATTGATAATAACACGGACAATGTGGCATCCACAACCGGATGAAGCGGCGGAAAATCAAAACCATACATTGGCAGAAAGTTGGAGAACAATCCAAACCACCAAACACAAAGAGCAATGAGAAAGGTCCTACGTTCAAAAAAGGAATTCCATTCCAATGGGAAAAGAACAAAGTATAAAGACAAAGCAATCGCAAAAAAATGAACAGAACCACCCAGAATTCCGCCAACTTGTGTCACGAGGGGAGCCATTCCAAAAGAAAATTTTGTAAAACCATAGACTACCGTTTTTGGCATAGAAGAACAAAGTAAATCGACAGCCAATGCATATACGGCAATGGAGATAGTCCCTCGGTTCAACAATCGCCTCCCCGTACAAAATGAACAGATGGCAACAAGAACGGGGGCTAATAGAAAAAAAGAATGGCATTGGAAAATCCAAAAAGCAAGGCTAGTGGTCTCATCAGGAGCAAAACAAAGAGCTGCTGTGGCCGCATTCTGAATTCCAATCGTAAAATAAAAAAGACTTAAGAGTCGGTGAAAACGGTGGTCACGAGTGATATTTTCAATAAAACAACTTACATTTGCCAAAGATGCAAACAAAGGAACTAAAAAGAATACACTCATAACAATGAAGTTTAACCTTACTATTGCTAATAAGACCACTTCCTAAGTTTTTTTACCATTCAAATTTACACTTTGTGTAAAAAGATTTGAGTTTAATCCTACAATCATTTGGCGAACGAAAGTAACGAAAACAAAATCGTCGAATATACCAAACCTCAAAAACTCCAAGTAATGGCCTTATAGGATTTGCCTATCCTGAATTCAAAGGCCAAAGATTCCATACAATGGTAACAAAGACAATCAGCATATTGTGTTGCTATATATTCTCTTTCTTCTAAAGATAGAGACACTTTAGTACATTGGCAAAGACTAATGGAACCGACCTTACATTCAAAAATTCGTAAACAATGGGGACAAATTTTATCTTCGTGTTTGCGATTCTTTTGGTTCTCGTTAGACATTTTTAAGGTATTTGATTTGAATTCTTCCAAGAAGTATCTCCTTTCAAAAAGGAATCGCACAATCTCTGTTGGTAGAGGTTGGGAAATTCCAGTAACTTTGTCCGGGAACCCTTTGAAAACTTTAGGACGAATGATCGTTTACGGGCGATTCATTTGTGGGAAGATCCGACTTTTCCATCCAATACCTTTGGAATAGAATTCACGGTTGCACCGTCAGTTGAGGAGTTTCACCTCATTCCTCCCGGAATAACTTTGATTAAAACGAAGTTTGTTATTTCTGTCAATCTTCTGTTTCGAATGATTGTTTTTTTCTATCTACACAAACAATCAATAAGAATCAGGAATTTGGTTTTTGTCTTTTGATTGCAATAAAAACTCTGGTGGCATCTCATCTTTTAATTTCACACCTGATAATTTCCTCAACATTGATTCTTTGACAAGATACATTGTTTTTTTGGCAGCACTTTCAAAAACAAAACCACCTGGCCTAATATTGGAAATACAATTGCGACTTTCGTCAGTTTTGCCAACTTGCGGTTTGTAAGTGATATACACACCCAAACTATCAGCAGATGACAAACCTGGACGTTCCCCAATCACAACGATCGAAATTTTGGCATTCAAAACCTCACCAATTTCGTCCCCAATCGCCACTCGTCCCCACTTTGAAAGTACAAGTGGACCAATTCGTAAACCAGTTTGATTTATTTCTTGCATTAAGATTTTTAGAAATGGAATCAAATTATCATCGATAGCTTTTGCAGAAAGTCCATCCACACCAATAAAAACCAGGTCAAATTCGCCACCTAACTCTTGCAATGTCGCAAGAGAATCTTGCGAGAGTCTTCGTCCTAAATCCGGTCGTAACAAATACTCTTCTTTGGATTGGACTCTGCTTTCCACAAATACGACAGGGATTTTTTTTTCTTTGCCCAAAACATTTAAGTTTTCAAGTAAACTTGGAAAATTGGGACTCAGCAATACAGCATCCCTTGCCCTTGCATGGTCCAACCGAAACTTTAATATATCTTTGGTGGAAATTGATCCTCCAGTTCGATTTAACCCGATCCTTGCCTGACTAAATTGTTTCCATTCTTCTAAAAAAGTCATGAAGGTCATTTTCCTAATAAATCTTCGAGTAAACTAAGTTCCCGATTTTCTTTGGGTAAAAAGCCTATTTTGTTTGAAAATATTCCTCGGCTGAGTAACCAGTCCTCAAATTCTGGAGTTGGTTTTAAACCCAATACTTGCCTAAGATACAATGCATCATGGAAGGATGTACTTTGGTAAGACAACATCACATCATCAGCACCAGGTATCCCCATAATATAAGTGCAACCTGCAACACCTAATAGTGTCAATAATGTATCCATATCATCTTGGTCGGCTTCTGCATGATTTGTATAACAAACATCCACACCCATAGGCAGTCCCAACAATTTTCCGCAAAAATGATCTTCAAGACCAGCACGGATGATTTGTTTTCCGTTGTATAAATATTCTGGACCAATAAAACCAACAACAGTGTTCACAAGAAGGGGAGAAAATTCTCTGGCAACAGCATAGGCTCTTACCTCTAACGTCTGTTGGTCGATCCCATGGTGGGCTCCTGCTGACAAAGCACTGCCTTGCCCTGTTTCAAAATACATTACATTATCGCCTACTGTTCCGCGTTTTAAGGAAAGTGCCAATTCTCTTGATTCTTTCAAAAGAGAAAGAGAAACACCAAAACTTTTGTTTAAATCTTCGGTTCCTCCAATCGACTGAAAAACCAAATCCAAAGGAGCTCCTCGTTTCATCACTTCCATCGAAGTGGTTACATGAGATAAGATACAAGACTGCGTGGGGATGGAATACTTTTGGATAAGATTGTCTAACATCTCTAATAAAGCAATATTAGTCGGGATATTATCGGTAGCAGGGTTAATTCCAATCACAGCATCTCCACTTCCGAGTAGTAACCCATCTAAAAGACTGGCAGCAATTCCTTTGGGATCATCTGTAGGATGGTTTGGTTGCAAACGAACAGATAGCCGACCTGGTAATCCCAAGGTATTTCTAAATTTTGTGATCACCTTTATTTTATTTCCAACCAGTATCAAGTCCTGATTGGACATGAGTTTGGAGACTGCAGCAGCCATTTCAGGCGTTATTCCCCATCGAATCGAATGGATGACCTCGTTGTCAGTTGTCTCCGCTAACAAAAAATCACGAAACCCTCCCACCGTCAGGTGAGAAATCAATGCAAAAGCCTCTTTGTTATGGGAGTCTAAAATGAGCCTTGTCACCTCATCTTTGTTTGCTGGAATGAGTTCTACATTTAAAAATTCAGAAAGATATACATCAGCAAGTAACATCTGTGCAGCCACTCTTTCTTCCTGGTTAGTTGCTGATAATCCAGCCAGAACATCTCCTGATCTATGGGGACTTGCCTTTGCTAACAAATCTTTTAATTCGGGGAAATGGTAAGTTTTTGTGCCAAGGATGATTCTATAACCCATGGACAGATTATATCTAATTAAGAAACTTTCGGATAGAACTTTTCTCTTTTACTAACATAGAACTGGAGCAATTCTTCAGAAGAATGTCTAATGATTACGCAAAGAAAAAATGAAAATGGATTTGCTGGTACTTGGGAATCAACTTTTTGATTTGTCTTCTTTGGTGCCAGTGCCAACTAAAATCAATATATGATCTTTATGCGCAAGGATCAGGAGTTATGAATCTCAATCGAATGGATTCAAAAAAGAAAACAGAACTTTTTGCAATTGCAGAAGAATGGAAAGATTGGATCACTAAAATAGAATGAACACCAACCTTCCAAATTCTTAACTCAAATATCTGGAAGATACTGTTTTTGTTTTCTTTTGAAATGGAACAAATTCGATCCTACCGGTCTTAGTCGGGTCCTTCTTAAAATATAGCGACTCTTTTCACCCATCTAAACTCTCTTTGCCAGAGGAACGGATATAGCTTCGGCCACCACCCGAATCCTATGCTTGAAACATTACATCCAGACATTCTTGGGTTCTTATAAAGAATCTGATTCAGATTTTTTTTTCGTTCTCATTGACAAAACTAGGTTTTCCACTTCTCAACTGCATAAATTTAGACTAAATCTAAAAAATTGCTTGCTCTCGTTACCTAGATTAAATCTAAATTTAAACTAAATCTAGAAAGTGAAGGACAATATGAGAACAACCAATATTTCTGCTATTGCCATTTTAGTGCTCTCTTTAAGCTCTTTAGGGGCTGCGGACACTAAAGAATCTGCAAGTTCGATGGAACGCCAAGGCAACTCTAACCAGTTTTGGTGGCCGGAAAGACTGGATTTGGCACCTCTCCGCCAACATGCTGCGGAATCCAATCCGATGGGGAGACAATACAACTACTCCAAAGAATTCAAAGATCTGGACATCCAACAGATAAAAGAAGAGATCAAAACCTTGATGAAAACCTCACAAGATTGGTGGCCTTCCGACTACGGTCACTACGGACCTTTCTTCATTCGGATGGCATGGCATAGTGCTGGAACTTACCGCATCTCAGACGGACGCGGGGGAGCCGGTGGTGGACAACAAAGATTCGAGCCACTCAATAGTTGGCCTGACAATGCCAACCTAGACAAAGCAAGACGTCTCCTTTGGCCGATCAAAAAGAAATATGGAAAAAAAATCTCTTGGGCCGACCTAATGGTCCTCACAGGAAATGTGGCACTGGAATCCATGGGATTCAAAACTTATGGGTTTGCCGGTGGACGAACAGATGATTGGGAAGCCGACCTAGTATACTGGGGACCAGAAAAAAAATGGTTGGCCGACGAACGATACGAAGGTGAAAGAAAATTAAAAAATCCACTTGGTGCCGTACAAATGGGGCTTATTTATGTAAACCCAGAAGGACCTAACGGAAACCCAGACCCACTAGCAGCCGCTAAAGACATACGAGAAACCTTTGGCCGAATGGCGATGAATGATGAAGAGACAGTGGCTCTGATTGCTGGTGGTCATACATTCGGAAAAGCTCACGGAAAAGCTGATCCTTCCAAACACGTAGGAAAAGAACCGGCTGCAGCTGGCATCGAAGAACAAGGATTTGGTTGGAAAAATAATTATAAAAAGGGAAATGCAGAAGATACCATTACCAGTGGACTGGAAGGTGCATGGACTGCAAACCCAACGAAGTGGACCACTCAATATTTAAATAACTTGTTTGGTTTTGAATGGGTGCAAACCAAAAGCCCAGCAGGTGCGATCCAGTGGATTCCAAAAGATGGGGCCGGAGCCAATATGGTTCCCGATGCTCACGACAAAACACTCCGACATGCTCCCATCATGTTCACAACAGACTTGGCATTAAAATTTGATCCAAGTTACAAAGTGATTGCTAAAAAGTTCCAAGAAAATCCAAAAGAGTTCGAACTTGCTTTTGCAAAGGCATGGTTTAAACTCACACATAGAGATATGGGACCACTCTCCCGATATATCTCAAAAGATTTACCGAAAGAACCACTCATTTGGCAAGACCCGCTCCCTGCCGTTGACCATAAGTTAGTTGGTGCAAAAGAGATCGAAAACTTAAAGGGAAAAATCCTAAAGTCAGGTCTGACAATCCCTGAGTTAGTAAGAGTAGCTTGGGCCTCCGCTGCAAGTTTCCGTAGCACTGATATGCGAGGGGGAGCCAATGGAGCAAGAATTCGATTAGCACCTCAAAAAACTTGGCCAGTGAATGATCCAGAAGAGTTAACAAAGGTATTAAAAAAGTTAGAACAAATCCAATCCGATTTTAACGAATCCGGAAATAAAATTTCACTTGCCGACTTAATCGTGTTAGCTGGAAATACAGCAATTGAAGATGCGGCAAAAAAAGCAGGAGTTGATGTGAAAGTTCCTTTTACTCCAGGGAGAACGGATGCAACACCTGAGCAAACAGACGTTAATTCCTTTTCGGTTCTAGAACCAAAAGCAGATGCATTCCGTAACTACTATGGTGCCGGAAATTCCTTGTCTCCAACGGAAATGTTAGTGGATCGTTCCAATATGTTATCCCTTACCATTCCGGAAATGACAGTGCTTTTGGGTGGAATGAGATCTCTGGACGCAAATTCGGGAAAATCAAAACACGGAATCCTTACCACTCGCCCAGGAGTTCTTACCAACGTCTTCTTTGTCAACTTACTTGATATGTCGACAAAATGGCAAAAATCTGCACAAACCGATGGAGTGTATGAAGGGGTCGATCGCAAAACAGGCGCTAAAAAATGGACTGCCACTTCTGTGGATCTAATCCTTGGCTCTCATTCTGAACTTCGTGCCATAGCTGAAGTATATGCAGCAGATGATGGAAAGGATAAGTTTGTCAAAGACTTTGTTTCTGCATGGAACAAAGTGATGATGCTCGACAGGTTTGATGTAAAGAAATAAGAATGTCAAAACCTTCACGAAAACAATTCCTAACAACATCGTTGGTCTGGACAACCTCCCTCTTTTTTCTAGAGGGGGGATTGGGTTTAGTTACAAAATTGATGGCAGATAAAAAACCTTCTGCCCCTTTGCCTGATGGTTTGCATCCAGTCTCGGAGTCGGACCCAACTGCAAAAGCACTTGGGTTTCATCAGGATGCAAAACAAACTGATTTTATCCTATATCCGGAAAGAAAAGAACCAGGATCCAAAAACCAGTTTTGCAAACATTGTGCACAATTTACAAAGATCAACGAAACCTGGGGGAAATGTAATATCATTTCCTCTGGTGTTGTGTCCACAGAAGGTTGGTGTTCTGCTTGGTCACAAAGATCTTAAGTTTTATTTCCAAACACACTGAGTTAAATCTACTTTTTCGAAAACCCAAGGTTTGTATGCATGTTTTGCATTCTTATCTTCAATTAAGTCGAAGGATTTTGTTTCAGAAGAAATACTTGGGAAATATAAAGTAAATGGAGTGTTTTTCATCTGGGTTCTTTTGGGACAGAGCCCCACTCCCTCGGATTTTATGAATGGATAAGAAGTTCCCAAATCATCCCGGAACAACATCCCTTCTTTTAAAACACATACCTTTTTAGATTCTTTTGTGTATAATTCCAATTTTGTTTCTGTATCAGATACACAAACTTTACTCAAGACCACGACTCCTAAAAATTCAGAATGCAGATCACAACACTTTGGTTCTGGATTCCAATTGCGTTTTGTCAGAGAGGATACTTCAGATTTTTCTAAAGTGGTTTCCTTAACGGGTTCTGTTGAACATGAGAACAGAGAAAAGAAAACACATAAAAAAATATATATTTTAAAAATCTTAGAAACCACAATTATTTTCCTTAAAGTTTATAGTCGCTTAATGTAACTTTTGTTCATGATATGTGGATTTTCAGATTTCTTCCATCTCTTTTTTAGCAATCAAAAATTTCTCATCCTGATTCCCGTCCTAGGACGACAGTTCTCTTCATCCACTTTAAAATGGAATGAGTGCAACGACTCTAAGGAGAGAAAAAGGTTATGATTCAAAAACTAAATCCGTTTGTTCTGGCTATATTACTTTTAATTCACTGTGGCTCTTTCCCCGTTGGAGAAAAACGTTTTAACGAATTGGTCACAAATAAGGTCAAGGCGAGAGCTGCATACGATTTTGATTGCCCAGTTGGAGATGTTAAAGTTAACGTAATTGACAACAAAAATTTTGGTGCCAGTGGATGCAAACAACGAGCAACATATACTGTTTACCCTGCAGATTGTTCTCCAACACATACACATGAAGCTGGTATAGAGAATTATTGCCAACTCATAAGAAATTGAAATATAGTCTAAAAAAAATCTAAGCTCAGGTTATGTTTAATTTGTTTTCTAATCAGACATTTTTACTTAAGATTTAGTTTTTAAATTTTCCGAGACAATTTTATTGAGTTTTTTGATTCGATTGGTAAAATAACTTTCATTACTTAAAGAACAAGAAAAAAGATAACTGCCATAAATGGATACAGTAACGTTTTCTGCAATGTTCCAAGCCTTACTTGGTGAATATCCTTCTTTTGCAATGGCTTTTGCAAGTTTGGATGTCATATCTTCATAAAATAAATTAATTTTATGAAGATATAATTCCTTCTGTTTTGACAAGACCAAGATGCTTACAAAATGAATATAAGTCAGAAACACTTTATCACTAACAAAAAAGTTTAAAAACTCATCAATGCCTCTTTTACCTTTTATTTTATAATCATTAAGTACGGCCATTTTTTCAGAAAGAGTGCGTTCTGCATGATTCAGAACAAATTCAACCATATCAGACTTTCCACTTGGGAAAAAATAATAAATACTTCCTTTTCCTAAACCAGTTTTTTGTGAAACTATAGCAATAGACACACCATCAACGCCGTATTCACAAAACAACTCAAGTAATGGAAAAACCAAATCATTCTTTTCTGTTACCGATCTTGCCATCTTTACCAAATAGTCAACAGTTTACCAATCAGTAAACCGTTTTTCAATATTCATTAGATTTTTGATTGTGCGCACAAACAAAAGAAAAATTGTTTTTGAAAGTCAGTAGAAAATAAAAAGGCTCGATTATGAGAAAAGAAAACTCCAATCAATTCCAACTTGATCCCAAATGGAAGTGGCTAGAATTTTTTTTGGGTTTTAAATATGCCATCAACTTATATAGCCCTTTTGTAGGATCAGGAATCCGGGTGATCAATTATGACAAAGAAAACCACCAAATTGATGTAAGATTAAAAATGAATTTTTTTACTCGAGGGTATATGGGAACTCATTTTGGGGGATCAATCTATTCCATGTGTGATCCATTCTATGTATACCTATTGATAAAGAGATTAGGAAATCTTTATATGATTTGGGACAAACATGCAGAGATTGATTATATCAAACAAAACAAGGAATCTGTTTATGCAAAATTTGAAGTAACGGACAGTGATATAGAAAATATCAAATCTCTTTTAACAAAGCAAAGGAAAACAAATTACACTTTTTCAACCAACATAGTAGATTCCCAAGGGGATATCGTTGCCTCAGTTAAAAAGAACATATACATCAGAAAAATGGAAACCAATAGAAAAAATGAAAAACAAGAGTATTGATTTCGGTCTCAAATAACTAGAATGAATATATTAATCCTAGAAGATGAACCAGTTCACGCAAAATATTTAACTAAGTTATTGAACGATATTTTGGATTTGTCTACTACTGAAATCAGTCATGTTGCGTCAGTGGAGGAGGCTTATCTTTGTTTAAAACAAACATCTATAGATTTATTTTTTTTAGATCTCAATATTTTCGGTTCAGATAGTTTCGAAGTTTTGGACAGGTTCCCCAAAAAGACAGTCAATACTATTGTTGTTTCGGCTAATCCAGAGAATGCAGTCAGGGCTTTTGAATACGGTGTCATTGACTTCCTCGCAAAACCAGCCTCAGAAGAAAGATTAAGATTATCCTTAGAAAGATATTCATTTTTTACAAATGCCAACTTAAGAAAAAACAAAAATAATACAAAATCACGATTGTTAAAAGTAAACTTAGACCAGCTCGATAATCGTCTATCCCAACTGATGGAAGTAGAAAAAATTTATCAGAACGAGGATTTATCTCTCGAAGTTCTTGCAGAAGAACTAGAATTACACCCAAGACAACTTTCTGAATTTTTAAATGAAAAAAAACGCACTAACTTTAGTTCTTTTTTACATAGTTACCGAATCAAAGAAGCCAAATACCTATTAGAAAAATTTCCCGAGAAAAAAGTCAGCGATATTGGATTTGAAGTTGGATACAAATCACTCTCTAATTTTTATGATGCTTTCAAAAAAGAGCTGAAAATTACCGCATCAGAATATCGACAAAGGACTTTCATTTTCCCAATAATCTCTAGCACTGCAGAAACAAACAATTTCATTAATGTCTGATTCAAATACCAAACTCAAGAAAGAAAGATTGATTGATTGATAAAAAAAAACCTACTCTTGATTCCCGTCCTAGGACGACAGAAAAACCAAAACGAATTAGAATCATAACGATACTTAATAAAACTCACACATTCGACTTAGGAGAATTAGATGTTTGGAACAAATGATTCATTGGTTAGTTCGTTTATCTCAGAAAACAGAAAATTAAAAACAAAGATATTTTCTGTAACAACCTTATACTTTTGTTTATTAGTTTCTCTAACTTTTGTCAGTTGTACAAAGGAAGGAAAAAAATTAGACCCATCAGATACAGTCGGATTATTAGGTTTACCAGTAGGAAACCAAACATTAATAAGTTCTGAAAGCAGTAATCCAGGGGGAGTATTACCTCCCATCCCTCCAGTGGTTGGTGGACCTGCTCTTCCAGGACAACCGCTGAATGCCCCCATCTTAAATCATCCGCAGACTCATATAAACAATGCACCTGCGTCAGAAGATCCGAGTGGATTTCATGGTAATATTCTAATCGATCATATTAGCTTTCAACTACCAGTACATAATCAGACAACCGTTACTGCCTATATTGGAAAACGCAATATGGTTCTGGAACAGGATGGGACTGTTATAAATGCTATAAATTATAGAACACTAACTCCAGTGAATCCTAATGGAGGTGCATATTGGTATAATTTTAAATTTCCTTCTGATCAAAAACACAAACTAATTCTTGTGGCAAGAAATGAATTTGGATCTTCAGCTAAGGAGATTGATTTCTCTCACAATAGAAACTGCATTGGTGCACCTCTTGTTCCAATCATTATTGGCAATTGTGACCCACATTGTTTTGAAATTTCCAACATCGCTGGGCAATTAGAATTTAAATCAAAACTCAAACATGAGGAAATTACTTACCTTGAATTTGAAATTTATGGAGTGAGCCCAAAGACGGGAGGACATCTTCTAGTTCCGAATTCCTTCAGTTATATTTGGGATGATCCTGCACATCCTCCTTTACAACCTGGAGTCACCACAGTTGCCACTTCTTTAAACCAAGAAGGAAAAGATAATATTTGCCTTGAAATACAAAGTAATATTGCAATGGAAGATGGAAACGGAACCCTTAGTATTGATTTCTTCCATAGTAGAGTTAGGTTAGAATAAAAATATAGCGTAAGTGTAAGTAGAAACAAAGATTTACCTAGATTCAAAACGAAACCCTTCCCTTGTAAAACCAAATGGGAGGGTTCTAAAATTTTCCAAAAACTTGAATCTTTTTTTCAATCTCAATTTTTCAAAAATACTTAAATGACTTCCAAATTTGTTTCAATTTTCGAACATATCAACATTAAAGAGATAATATCATATCTATTTATCCATAAAAGAAAAGACTGCTACAAACAATCCATCATGGATTGGTTCCTGCTGTCACAACTGCAATTGGCATAGTACTCGTTCCAACGTTTCCAACAGAAGTCAAACTACCATCTACTTGATTGATTAAAAACATATCAGCCGTATTGGCATTTATATTCGTTACATACAAAAACTTTCCGGAAGAATCTATAGTAATCCCCGTGGGACCATCACCGGTGATTGATTGACTTCCCGTGGGAATCAA
Organism: Leptospira mtsangambouensis; assembly: GCF_004770475.1. Classification (NCBI taxonomy): domain Bacteria; kingdom Pseudomonadati; phylum Spirochaetota; class Leptospiria; order Leptospirales; family Leptospiraceae; genus Leptospira; species Leptospira mtsangambouensis. The sequence goes on along the minus strand of NZ_RQHK01000015.1, from coordinate 56,082 downwards.
GCTGCCACTAATTGGATCAATTGCGAAGACAGAAATCAGATCAGAACCTTGGTATGTCAAATAAACAAATCGACTAGCTGGATCCGAAATGATAGACCTAGCACTAAGGCCCAAGGCCGGTGTAGATGATACAAAATTCATGGTCCCACTATTTGAATTCAGTTGGTAATTCGAAATATTATTATCTACATCATTGACAATATACAAATTTTTTCCATTGGCTATGATTTCTACGTTTCTTGGGTTTGCTCCACTCATGATGGTTTGGATTACAGAAGGATACGGGATTCCAGAAGCAGGATCTATTTGGTATAAATCAATCATCTTACCATTGTAATTAGGAACATATAGGTAATTTCCAAAAGGATCAATGCCAATACTAGAAGCTCCGGTACTTGCAGTAACTGTGCCAATCAATGTTAGATGACCTGTAGCTTGATTTACTAAAAAAGTTGTTACATTTAGTGAGTGCCGAATGTATACTATATCCTTATATGGATGGTAGGTCATCGCAAGTGGGATACTTCCTCCACTTGCAATTGTTTGAATATTCGTTAAACTTCCATTTGTTTGATTAATCGAAAACTGCGAAATATCATTTGAGCTTCTATTGGGCACAGTTAAGTATTTTTGACTTGGACTAATGCCCATAGATTCTGGCCCACCTCCCGCAGCAACAAACCCTGTTGAATTCAATAAACCTGTTGTTGCATTAATTGAATACGAATTCACTAAACCAGAACTTGTATTTACAACATAAGCAAACTTTGGTGCAAACAATGATTTTATGATCAGTGAAATTGTTGTTTGTTTACTGCTACTATTTGCGGTGATCAAATATTTTGTTGAATTCATTCCCACAAGAGGGGTACCTGATATAACACAAGAAGATTCATTTAAAGACAAACCAGCTGGTAAACTTGGTGAGGAACTACAGGTTTCAACTTGCTCTGAAGCAAAAGGTATGATAGGACCAATCGGTTCATTTTGCCTAACGACAAGAAAATCAGAACCGTAGTGTAAACGAAACGGATTTAATCCTCCAAAACTGGGGCAAAGAAACTTTCCATCAGTGGAACCAAACTCAAGTAATGCAGATACTAGAAAACTTTTGCTATTAGGGTCACAAGTAGAATTTAAGTTTGCTGGACTGCAGTGAAAATTTAAGAAAAGTAAAAAAAAACTTAAAAACAAACGAAATAGATTTAATTGATCTTTCACGATAGATTCCCTTAGTGTGCATACTAATCCAAAAGAAAAAGTTTGTCGTCCGGGGACGGGAATCCGGAGTTGTAAGATCCTGTTTAACGAAATTTATCACCAAAGACTGGTTATAAATTAGAATCAAACATTTTAATGTAGCATATTAAGCGACATACGAAACAAAACAGTAAAAAATATCCCAGAATGGATTTCTACGCTCAACTTACAGAAGTTTATCGAATTTGCTCAATTTCAAATTTATGGATTGGATCCTGCGGTAACAATCACAGCTGGGCTAGTGCTTGTAGGCGCTGTCCCATTCGTAGTTAAACTTCCGTTAGACTGATTGATTAAAAATATCCCAACCGTTCCACTTGCAATATTTGTATTGTACAAAAATTTACCTGATGGATCCACTGTGATTCCCAAAGGTTCCGTTCCTGTGGTGATCGTATTTGGTGGTAAAGGACTCAGCTCACCAGTTACAGGGTTCGTTGCAAACATAGAAATAGTATTCGTATCTCTATTCGTCTTATACAGAAACCGCCCCAGGGGATCAGTAGCGATGGAACCAGAAACGATTCCACTCGATGGAGTTGGTGGAAAAAAAGAACTCATAAAACCAGTATTACTATCAATTTGATAGGTAGAGATGTTATTACCAGTATCAAAAGACACATACAATGTCTTTCCGTTGGCATGAAATGTCATTTTTTCGGGCCTAATATCCGAAGGGATCACCTGAACCGGGTTTGGATTGGGGAATCCAGTGATCATATCAATTTGATAAGACTCTATTAAATTCCCATTGTAAAATGCATCATATAGAAAATTTCCAAAATAATCTATGAGAAAATGTCCACTAGCATATGCCATAGGAATCGAATGAACTAAAGTTACATTTCCAGTAAGTGGGTTGACAGAAAATATAGAGAAGTTATCTGAATTTCGAATATAAATTAAATCTTTTGTCGGATGATAATTGACTGAAATCGGAGTATTACCTCCACTAAGAACCGTATCCACTAAAGTCAAATTCCCGTTAGTTGGATTAATTAAAAACTGGCTAATATTGTTTGTATTTCGATTGGCTACTGTTAGGAATTTTTGATTGGGGCTAATCGCCATCGACTCAGGTCCTCCTCCTGCAGCGACAAAACCAGATGCGTTTAAAACTCCTGTATTTGCATCAATCGTAAACGAGTTAATCAACCCAGACCCAAGATTAGCAACAAATACAAATTTAGGTATAAACAATGATTTAATCACCAAAGGCGTTGTTATTTGTTTATTTTGATTTTTTGCTGTGATTAAATATTTGGTTGCATTCAACCCCACAGAAGGTGTTCCCGATATCTCACAATTATTTTTATTTAAAATTACACCAGAGGGCAACTGAGGTGTTGATTCACAATGATCTATTGGTTCAGAAACAAAAGGCTTTAAGTTACTGATAGGTTCATCTTGTTTAAACACAAGGAAATCTGTTCCATAATCCAATCGCAGAGGAGTAATACCTGAAAACATAGGACACAAAAATTTTCCATCTGAAGAACCAAACTCTAATAATGCGGAAAAAAGGAAATTCTCACTTTCTGGATCACAAGCTCCGTTTAATTTGGATGGCGCACATCGTAAAGTAAAAAGGATCAAAAAGAAACTCAATAATATATTTACAATATTGGTTTGCTTCTTAGGAAAGAATATCATAAGTTGTAATTTAATTCAAAAGACGAAGTCTGTCTTCCTGGGACGGGAATCTGGAGTGTAATCGGGTTGTTAAATTCTCTCTTTCAATCACCAATGAAAACTGATGATTCAAATCCAAGGATTTCCCGTAGGGCTATTGACCACATAAAAAAAATTACCGTAGTTTTACTTCTGATTTCATGTCAAAATAAACCAGATAACAGTAGTTTACCGAAAGCAAAAGCCGGAAAAATAGTTCTGACTGAGGCCATGTTGCAAAACCAAACTTCCATTAAATTAGATGGCGAATGGGATTTCTATTATCAAAAACTTCTGAGTTCAGAAGAAATAAAAAAAAATAGTTCAATATTAGCGAATGATACTTTGGTTCTTCCGGGATTTTGGAATGAGATAAAACGGGAAGGAAAAGTTTATTCACCTCAAAGCTTCAGCACATTTCGCCTACAATTAACTTTGCCAAAATCATTTATCAATGGGCAATTTTCGTTTTATATCCCACATGCATTCACAACTTATCGTATGTATTTAAATGACGTTCTAATTTCTGAAAACGGGACTGTAGGATCCTCTGAAATAGAAACCAAAGAATACTGGTTACCTAAAATTGTGTTTTTTACACCAACTTCCGAAGACTTAGAAATAATTCTTCAAGTTGCAAATTATAAATCTTTAAACGCAGGTTTTAGGCAAAGTATTGAATTTGGAACCCAAGAATCCATGCTCAGAACAAAACAAGTTCGATTGTCCTTGGATATTTTTTTAATCGCAAGTTTGTTTGTAATATCACTCTACCATTTTACACTTTACCTTTTAAAGAAAAATGACCAAAGCCTACTATACTTTTCTTTATATTCATTTGTCAGCATGGTTTATAAATTCACGAGCGGAGAATTCTTTTTACTAATATTATTTCCCGATTTTGAATGGAGATGGTTAATTAAGATTTTTTTTCTGTCTGTTTATTTAACTTTTCCATTTTTACTAAGTTTTATAGGCAAAGTTTTCCCAAGTGAAATCGACAAAAAACCTTATTACATATTCCAATTTATATTTTTTTCATTCTCCATCTTTGTTATATTTTCAGAATCAACATGGATAGAGGAAACATTATTCCCAGCCGAAATCACAATGTTATTTTGTTGTATTTACACTTTTTGGATTTTATTCAAGGCGTTAACAAACAAAAGAGAAAATGCAGCCGGTTTTTTATTGGGCTTTCTCTTTTTATTTCTAACTGTTTTAAATGATATTTTATTTGAAAAAAACATCATAAAAACCGAAGTATATGGTCCACTAGGTACATTTGTTTTATTTTTCTCTCAGTCCTTTTTCTTATCAAAAAAATACTCTAACCTATATGCAACAGTTGAAAAACAAAAAATTGAATTGGAGCAGACCGTTTCATTAAAAGAAAACATTTATCGATCCAATATTCTTTCTAAAAGAATGGAATTGGAGTTGTATAAAAAAACGATTCAACCTCATTTTCTGATGAATTCGCTTTCGGCAATCCGATATTGGGTTTCTGAAAGCCCAGATAAATCTGCAGAAATTTTAGATTCTGTTGTTGGAGAACTTCGTATCATCTTGAAAGTTGCTTCCAAACAATTGATTCCCATTGGCGATGAAATCGAATTATGTAAGTATCATATAGGTGTCATGAAATTACGTATGGAAAAAGAATATCGGTTTAGAACTATCGGAATCAATCCAAAAGAAGGAATCCCTCCTCTCATTTTCCACACTCTCATTGAAAATGCATTTACTCACGAAGATTCGATTAAAGCAAAATTGAGTTTTGTAATCCTTAAAAAAAACATCAAAAAAGGAGAGAATTTATTTTCAGTCTATTGTTTTATTGTGTATAACCACTGTAAGACCAAGGAACCAGAAGTTTCAAAGAGTGGATCGGGAACTGGTTTGGAATATGTCAGACTCCGATTAGAGGAATCCTTTTCGGGAAAGTGGTCTTTAGTACATGGAAAGTCTAAAAAAGGATACCGAGTTATCATCCAAATTCAGATCATCTAAAATGAAAATATTGATATTAGAAGATGAGCCAGTTCACGCAAAATTTCTAACCAAATTATTGCATATAATTTTAGAATCTGCGACAAGTGAAATTAAACATGTGACTTCCATTGATGAAGCTGATAATGAATTAAAACAATCTCCAGCCAATCTTCTTTTTTTAGATCTTAATATTTTTGGATTCGACGGTTTTGATATTTTAGAGAGGATCCCTACTCTTTTTACCAATACCATTGTAGTCTCCGCAAACACTAACAATGCAATCAGAGCATTTGAATATGGTGTCATTGACTTTATCCCAAAACCTATTTCGGAAGATCGTTTGCGTTTGGCACTAGAAAGACATTCTCTTTTTGCAAGCACTTACCAAAGAGGAGACCAACAAAAATACACAAAGTCTCGTTTATTACAAGTGGATTTGGAACGAGTTCAAAGTCGGCTATCTCATTTAATGGAAATTGAAAAAATTTATTTGAATGAAGATTTATCTCTCGAAATTCTAGCCGAAGAATTGGAGTTACACCCAAGGCAACTTTCTGAATTTTTAAACGGAAGAAAACAAACAACATTTAACTCCTTTTTGCACAGTTATAGGATCAAAGAGGCGAAAGATCTTTTACTCAAATACCCAGAAAAAAATATAAGTGAAATTGGTTTTGAAGTTGGGTATAAATCACTTTCCAGTTTTTACGAAGCATTCAAAAAAGAACTAAAAATTACTGCTTCAGAATTCAGACGAAAAACTTCTATTTCTGATTCCATATAACAAAAAATAAATTTCCGAATCCACTGGTGTAGCTTTTTTTTTACACATGTGTCTAGATTCTAAAACTAGATACATGTTTCGATTCCCAAAAAGTCAAAATTTTATTCCTGATTCCCGTCCCAGGATGACAGAAAATTCAAAGCGAATTAGAATAGAATTGATTATTAATATAATTTTTTCAATTGGCTTTGGAGAATTTCTGATGTTTAAGGCAAAAGATCTGGTGAACAGTTTATTCTATTTTATAAAAAAAAAATCATTAATACGAATGTTTTATTTAACATTTTTCTATTTTATTCTATTTCTTTTTCCTTTGTTTATCAATTGTGCAAAGGAAGAAAAAAATTCAGACAAAGCAAATACACTTGGACTCTTGGGTTTGGCATCGGGCACTCAGACATCCACAAACTCTGACAACGACCAGCCAGGAGGAGGATTGTTGCCACCCATCCCACCTGTTGTTGGTCCGCCCGCCAATCCTGGTCAACCGTTAAATGCCCCCATACTGAATGATCCGCAAATCCATGTGAACAATGCTCCTTTAGCAGATGACCAATTCGGAATTTTCGGAAAAATTTTAATAGATAACATTAGTTTCCAATTACCGGTTCATAACCAAACAACGATTACAGCGTATATAGGAAAAAGAAACTTAAGATTAGAACCTGATGGGACAGTAGTGAATGCAACAAACTTTAAAACGTTAACTCCGGCTACTCCAAATCCTGGAGGAACGATTTGGTTTAGTTTTATCCATCGGTCCAATCTAAAACAAAAACTAATTCTCGTGGCAAGAAATGAATTTGGATCTTCTGCCAAAGAAATCAATTTCTCGCACAATCGTGATTGTTTTGGAGCTATTCTTGCCCCAACTACCATTGGAGATTGTAACGGACACTGTATTGAAGTAACGAATGTAGCTGGACAGTGGAATTTTAAAGCAAAATACAAACATGGTAATGGCATTACTTTTGCGAATATAAGTGTCGAGGGCTTTGATCATAATACAGGGGGATTGTTAGGTTTTGATGCATTCGAATATCTTTGGGACCCCGCAGACGGCCTCCCATTGCCTGAAGGAATTATTTCTGTTTCTTCAACCTTTAATCCCCAAGTGAATGAATATACATGCGTTGCATTACAAAGTATAGTTTGGATCGAGGACGAAAACGGAAATTTTAATACTTTTATCTTTGCAAATCGAGCCAGGTTAGAATAAAAAAATTGAACCATCATCGGAAGTCAAAACTGCGAGAGATATTCTCCAATGACTTCCATACTAAACTAAAATTGAATCAGTTTTATAAAGAAAAATAACGATGGATGTTAAAACCGATGGTCCATTCTTTTTTATCGTAATTGTAATCGGCACCTCGAAGTAGTTGCGTGTGCGCAATTGCGCGGCTGTTTGTGACAAAAAACTGAAAGATATGGCCTCCTGTTTCGAAATCAATTCCCGTACTAAATGGAACAGAAGTATATTCCACAGGCTTAGAGAGAAGTACGTTGTTTACAAAAGCATCGACCGACCTTCCCTTTGCGATCAAATCATTCACTTCAGAAACGGAATATTCCATACCACCGATTTTTGTTTTACGATCCTCGCTTTCATAAGAATCACCGATGTAATCCCTTTTGGGAGTCAAAATTGTTGCAAACGTTAAGTCTAATCGTTTAAAAAAATGGAAACGAAAAGACAGATCTAAACCTGTTCGATCATTGGATAGATGTTCTTTTACGTAATTTCGGTGAACAAACATGGGAGATATCTGAATCGAAAGAAAGTCATTGAATCTTCTCGAAATCAATATTGAAGATAAAGTACTTTGTCGATCCGTATCACTCAATTCATAAGTGTTTAATTGTTTTTCAAGATTTGTATCCAAAGTAGGAATTCCTGTCGTAGGGCGAAGATGTGGACCAAAAAATTGTTCTTGTTTTGAAGTTTCCTGACCAAAAACGCCGAATACACTAATCGTCAAAGGAAAATCAGAATCCTGAGTCAACAAACGCACCTTAGATCTAGCTTCATAAGTTTTCTGAAATGAAGTTCTAGCTATTCCAACGGTGATTCGATCTGTAACTCCATAATCCAAAGAGAGCTGCGTATTGGCACCTTGATCCAAACCAAAAAAATCATAAGAAGTAGACTTTGCATCTCCAAAGCGGTGATTGAATCGAAAATCAATTCCGTTTTTTCCGACGTCTTCCGTACTCGGCATATGAATCAAACTAGTTCCTAAAAAAGCAGTTTTCCTTAGTTCTTGAGAGTAAACTGGTAATACAAACGAAAGGGAAATGAGTGAAAAAATTAAATTAAAAAAACAATAATTCATTCTTGATCCTTCCATAAAATTTCAGATTCGATTTGGATCGTATCGTTTAGTTTTAAAATCACTAACTTTGGTACTTCGATTTTAAAATCTGCAAGATGGATTTCGAAATTCGAACGAATCAAAAAATCTTTTTCAGTTTCTTCAATGTTTCCTTGTATCTTAAATTTCTTTTTAGTGACTCCGTGGAGAGTGAGGTCTCCTTCAATTTCCACAATTTTAGATTTAATATCCCATCTTTTAATTACTCCAACAAAGTTTGTGTTTGGATATAGTTCCGTTTCGAGATAGTTCTCGTGCATGTGACGATTCATCATCCGACTCGGAATATTTAACGCTTTCAAATCGATTTGAATGGAGACTTTTTTCGTTTCTAAATTTGCAGACCCAAAAACTTTTGTTACGTTACCTCGAATCGTTTCCTGAGGTGCTTCACTTATAAATTGGATTTTTGCTTCTTTTACGACCAATTCTTTGATTTTTTTGTCAGCATAAAGGTTGGTTGCTACAACGATCCACAAAAGAAGAAACAAACTCTTTATATAAAAAGGAATCAGGGGTTTGCACCCTTAAGCGTCCAACAATAGACGGCTTTATTGATTGAATTTGTATTGTATATACGCATCGATCCCGTATTAATTTTATTATATAACAAACTTCCCCTTGGATTTCCAATGGTGATTCTATTTTTAGTGCTGTTATATGAAGTGATGTCAAAACCAGCGTTAGCGTTACTAACATTATGACAATTGGCACAAGTTGTAGTTGTTCCTGCCTGGCCAAGAGTAACAAAAGCAGGCGCAGGGTCCGTACAATCTGCATCCGTAATTTCCGAAAGAGGCGTAATAGAACCTAACAACAATGCATAAGACTCTAGCACCCCCTCTTTATCAGAACTCTTTTCATTCCTACAATTTAAGAATATAGATAAAGAAAGAAGCAAAACAAGACCACTTGACTTAAGAATTTGAATTATTGCCACAAAACTACCCTTTGTTTTTATAACCGATACATCGAAACCGATGTATCGAAACTAAATTTCAACTATACCATAATTCTCTTATGGATAAACTTTCTGTTTTTTTTATAGACCTTTCGTACATCTTACGCGAAACGAAATGATGTTAGTTGGTGGTGTTACAGCACCAACAATTTTATCGACAAGGCAATCTTTTACCTGGATATCATACACCGTAGCCGAGTTTTCCATAATCTTAACAGGGCAAGATAATACTGGATCGTAACTACCGTTTTGCGTATCCACGTTTAACAGAAAACTACCTGCAGGAGTTACAGAGACATCACTAGTTTTAGTAAAATCTACTTTATGAAGAAAGAATGATGGTAAAGAGAAATCATTTCCAGGAATCATTACATTATCATCTACACCAAAATCACCTCTACAAACACCGATTGTCTTTGTAAACTTATCATTTCCAATCGTTAAATTCACAGAATTCAATGCTGGTTCAGGTAAATCAGGGTTTGCCGTATAAGTTAAGAACAGCAGCGGTGCAAGTAATGCACTCGATGTATCTTCTTTTTTTCCCTCAGAACAATTTACCAAAACAAAGGCAAACATTACCGTGAACAAAATTAATAACGTCTTTGTAATTGTTTTATTTTTCCATATTCTATTTGTCTTCAAGTTATCCTCCACTAGAAAGAACTTAATATTCTATGAAAGGATGTTACTTGATAGATTTTATGCTGTCTTCCTGGGACGGGAATCTGGAGAGAAAAACTAATTTAAATTTACAGTGATACATTTCTCGTAGCGAATGTTTCGACACAAAACACTATCCATAAACCAACTAACCACAATTAATACACAAAAAGATAAGGAGAAAAATAATTTAACCTTTCAATCTCTTACTGAAAACCAACAAGTGCAAGGCAATATTTATCTGTATAATAATTTCAGCTTAGATTTAATTTTAGACCCATATTGCACTGTATCATATATTTTCTTTAAATGAATATAAAACGGGAGATAGAAAGATTTGTGCGTCATCATATCGCCAACAGAAACTTTCACAGAATTAATCAAGTGACCTCGAATATTCTCGAAAGAATACTTTTTTATCAAAGATACCATCCACAATTGCAACAACGTAATGGAGGAAAATCAAAAGTGATTCGTGAAAAACTTTCAATGCTCCTTATATTCTAAATTAATTTTACAATATATTCTCTTTGAAAAATTCCACTCCAAATGAATGGGCAAAGTTATTTACCGGCAAATATCAGTAAAGATACGACATAGTATCATGTTCAAACTCGGAACAGTATTTATGAACTTTTTTTCATACAACGTCTCGTATTTAATTGTATTTATTCGTATTTATGTTATAAGTAAAAACTGTTCACAGCGAATTCAAATTTTGGGTTAGTAGGAAAAATGGAAGGGATGTCCACAGAAACCACGTTTAAAGAATATGCTAATGCCTTGTTTACTTCTCTTCCAGAAGGGAACTATGTTCTTCTTTCGGAAAGTGGCCATATCTTAGTAGCAATTGCCTCTCCCACAAATCCATGGGGAATCAGTAACGATAGTATAGGAAAATCTTTTCTAGATTTAATCCCTGAATCCTTAAGGACACTCGCAGATACTTTTTCTCAAGTGATCAATTCTGGAACTTCGTTTGCTACACATTATTCCTTTCCGAAATTCCAATTGGTGATTAAACTTTCACCTATCTCGTTGCCTAATCAGTCAGAAAAATTTGTTTTGTTTTCTGCTATAGAAATCAAAGAACCAACAGATAGAGATTTATCTGAAATTGAAAAATCCGTTGTTCACTACGAAGAAAATTTGCACAAAGAAATCATTAAAATCTTCAACTGGCGGCATGAAATTGAAGGTAAAGGCAATCATAGAGATTGGATGGAAAAAGCTCTCCCAAATCTAAACACTTCTTTAATGCAAGGATCGGGATTAGGAGCTCTTGTTACCACTGTCGGTTCCCTACTCAGGAAAGCAAAAAAAGAAGGGAATCAGCACATCATCCCATCCACGATTTATGAATTGTTAGAAGAAAACTTTAGTAGTACAAAAAAGTTAGTCCAAACCTTAGCGGAAGCACAAATCGTGTTCGAAGGTAGCGCAGCACAAGCAGAAACAGCAACCTTAAAAGACTTTCGAAATATGATCCAAGATGAAGTAACTTATCTTTCCGATATGACTGCTATCAAAAACCAGAAGTTTCATATTTCAAATTTACAAACAAATACTGAAAATAAATTCCACTGTCATTTCAAACTTTTAAGAACAGCAATTCGAGAATTACTCATCAATGCGATGAAGTACGGACAGGAAGGTTCCAGCATCTATATTCTCTTTATGAAAGCGGGAGAAAAGTTTTCTCTTAAAATATTAAATGCACCAATGGATCAATCCATTCAACAAATTGATTTTAAAAAATCAGAAGAAATCATTTTATTTCAGCCATTCTATCGAGTAAACAAATATGTGGATGAACGTTATTCAAAAGAAGAATTTGGACTCGGCCTTGGACTACCGATTGTAAAAAAAATATTAGAAGATATGAATGCAAAAATATACTTCAATGTTTTGGAATCCAATATTTATAATGATCAGTCTTCTGAAGTTTCAGTTTCATTAGAGTTTGATCTTGTTCCTTAAATTGGAACAATTCTATTTTTATGATTTACATACATTCAAGTGTATGAATCTTCGCTAAGACAAAGGTGAGAAAATGAATAACCTTGAAATAGAACCTCTCTCAGATGAAAACGACGATTATGATGACGAAGACACTTTGGATGGTCGTTATCTAATCTTCTCTCTTGCTGACCGAAGTTACGGAATCGAAATCAAATTTATCACAGAAATTGTTGGAATGCAAAACATTACTGAAATACCTGACATGCCCACCTTTATCAAAGGTGTTATTAACCTAAGAGGCAAAGTGATCGCTTTGATTGATGTTCGCGATCGTTTTAGAATGCAATCAATTGGATATAATGACAAAACCTGTGTAATTATCCTCAGCGTAAACCAACAATTAATAGGACTAATTGTTGATACAGTCAAAGAAGTTATCAAAATAGCACCTAACAACATGGAGGAAGCTCCTAAGTTTGGAGAACACCAAGGAAACCAGTTTATCAAATCAATTGCAAAGGTTAGTGATGAAGTCAAAGTTTTATTAAATATTGAAAAACTACTCAAAGATGAAGACAAACTAGCGTTAGATGCAGCAATTAGCAATCAATCTTAATACAAGGAACCAAATATGTTTAATTTAAACTCCATGACAGTCAAAGGAAAATTGATTCTCGGATTCAGTTTGCTAATTTTTTTTATTGGAATTGGCACTGGATCAGGAATTTACAGCGTTAATATTTTTAATAATAAAGTTACTGATATAGTATTAATCTATTCACCAAAAGTTCAACTTTCGGAAAAAATCAGGGCAAAATTCCTATGGATTACTCGGGCAGAAAAAAATCTAATACTTGACCAAACAACAGAATTGATGAACAAAAGGTTAAGCGACAAAGCTCGTTACACTGAAGAACTACTCAGCTATATTGAAAATTTAGAAAAACTAAGCAACCAAAAGGACAAACAGAAGTTACAAGAGCTTAAAGCTGCATACAAAGAATACTCTGATGCATTTGAACTGGTAAAAGTTGTCGCTCTAAAAAATCAAACACAACAAGCTCAAGATATATCCAATGGGAAAGGTCGTCCGGCCGCTGATAAATTTGATAAAATTGCAGATGAAATTGCATTGACGGTCACCAACGAAATAAATGAAGCCAATCGACTTACTGACGAGTATTATCAAAACGTTTTTATCTTTATGTCAGCACTGTTTGTTGTTTCGGCAGTGGTTTCTATTCTTATAGCCATATGGATCATTGTTAGCATTACCAAGGCTCTAAACTCAGCTGTAGAAATTGCAACAACCGTATCCACTGCTGCAGAACAGGTATCAGCCACAGCCTATTCTCTTAGCCAAGGAGCGAGTGAACAAGCAGCATCAATTGAGGAATCAACAGCTTCTATCGAAGAGATGTCATCTTCTGTATCACAAAATTCGCAAGCAGCAATTGAAACGAATGAAATTGCATCCCAATCAGCAAATGAAACAACCAAAGGGAGGGAATCTGTATTTAAAACATTAGATGCTATGAAAAATATTTCCTCCAAGATTAAAATCATTGAAGAAATCGCCTATCAAACCAATTTACTTGCTCTCAATGCAGCAATTGAAGCTGCACGAGCAGGTAAACATGGAAAAGGATTTGCTGTTGTTGCAGATGAAGTAAGAAAACTTGCAGAAAGAAGCCAAGTCGCGGCCCAAGAAATCAACCAACTTTCGTTTAACAGCGTTTCGCTTGCCGAAGAAGCGGGAAAAGTTATCGAAGAAATTGTCCCAAGCATTAGTAAAACAGCAGAACTAGTTTCTTCAATTGCAGATGCATCAAGGGAACAATCCTCAGGTATCAATCAGATTTCGTTGGCAATGACCCAGATGGACCAAACCACACAAATTGCTGCCTCCTCTTCTGAAGAATTAGCAGCCACATCAAATGAACTCAAACAACAATCAGGTCACCTAATGGAAATTATGGGAACACTTGTAAAAGTAGATAAGGAAAAAATTGCAATATCAAAGCAAACTAAAAATATCACAAACATACCTGGTGACCTGAAAAACATTGCAGCCGAATTTGGAAAAAACAATAAGTCTTCTAATGGTTTTGGTTCAGGAATCGAACATAATGCTCTGACAGAAAAATTTTGAGTTGAGTTATGGGAAGAGAACAACTCTTACTCGATTTTATCCCCGAAGGGTTTGAACTTATTGAAGTTTGCGAATCATTGATTCTTTCAATAGAAGGAATCAATGATCAATCAGGTGAATACGATGAAGATCTTATTAACAACCTGTTTCGTGCGGTTCATACCTTTAAGGGTTCAACCGGATTATTAAAACTAGAAAGTTTAGTCAAAATATCTCATGAAGCAGAAACTTTGATGGATATTTTGCGCAAAGAAAAAAAACTTCCGAGTGAAGATATTTGCCAAGTACTCATCAACACATGTGATCAATTGCGAAGACTATTGCATAAAGTAGATGAAACAAAATCAAATCCAGAATTAGATGATGAATCCGAAGCAATCATTGAAGTTTTAAAACGTGAGATTAAACAATTAAATGCGGAAACTTTCGGAACAGTAGAAGAAATTGTTACACCAAAAAAGAAAAAAAGTTTTGAAATATTTGGCGAAGAAGAACTCAATGCTGAGCCTATTATAGCAATAAAAAAACCCGCTTTTGAAATTTTTGATAACTCACCTAATCCAACCTTTGCAGAATCCAAAACAAATATCAAAGATCAAAAAACGACAGAAATACTGAAACCTGCGAAAACACAATTAGATAAAGAACCAATCGCTGCTACCACAAACATTCAGAAAAAAGAAATCAAAGTAGCAAATGAAAAGTTGGATGCGCTTATGGATTTAGTAGGAGAGTTGGTGATTGCTGAGTCGAATGTAACACAACACCCTCTTCTTAAATCTCTTCGGAATGAAGATTTCAATTCTTCTATCAATCGTCTCCACAAAATCGTATTAGATTTACAAGAAGTAGCTTTATCAACTCGGATGATACCCATTAGTGGAGTTTTTCAAAAGATGTCTCGTTTGATTCGCGACCTGCAGAAAAAGGCAAACAAAAAAGTTGCATTATACATCAGCGGAGAGGAGACCGAAATTGACAAATCCATTGTTGATTTAATTGCAGACCCGATCATTCATATTTTGAGAAATTCAATTGATCATGGAATCGAAACAACGGAAGAGAGAATGTTATCTGGAAAAGCAGAAGTTGGTACCATCCAGCTAAGTGCAAGGCAATCTGTCAATGAAGTATGGGTTATGATCCGTGATGACGGCAGAGGATTAAATCGTGAAAAAATAATACAAAAATCAATTGAAAGAGGAATACTTAGCGGAGACACCGAACACTTGTCAGACCAAGAAGTATATAACTTGATTTTTGTTCCCGGTCTATCCACAGCAGAAGCAGTGACAGACATTTCTGGTAGAGGTGTCGGTATGGACATTGTGCGTCAAAATGTTGAAAAAATGGGCGGTAAAATTGAAATCCACAGTCGCTTACAGAAAGGTACAAGTTTCATTCTAAGGATTCCGCTTTCTCTTGGAATTATGGAAGGAACGGTGGTCCGCATTGGTAAAAAGTTTTTCACAATCCAAACCATTGAACTAAGAGAGTTTGTAAGCCTGCGGGAAAAAAAAGAAATTCCTCTTGAGGATAACCAAAAAGTCATCGACGTCAGAGGCACCTTTATCCCAATTTTTGACATCAACCAGATTCTAAATCATAGAGAGAAAATTGTTTATGAAGGATTGGATCCACTTATGATTGTTCTCGAATATGAGAAGAAGTTATTAGGGATTCGAGTCGATGAAATAGTTGGAAATCAAAATGTAGTCATCAAACCATTACAAGGAATTTTAGAAGAAGCAAGCGGGGTAAATGGATTCACAATTCTAGGTAGCGGAAACGTAAGTTTAATTTTAGATGTTAAATCAATATTTCAGAAACTGCACAGAAGTGAATCATGATCAAACTCTTGATTGTAGACGATCAAAATGTGGTGCGAAACGTTTTGTCTGAGATGTTTTCAAATAACAAGGACATACACGTTGTTGGTACTGCATCAAATGCATTAGAAGCCAAAATACTAATTCCGCAACTTCGTCCAGATGTGATTAGTTTGGATGTTGACATGCCCGGAATGACTGGTATAGAATTTTTAGACTGGCTGATACCTAATTTTCCTACTCCCGTGATTATGTTAAGCACATACACTGTCACTGGTGCCAATGCAACGATCCAAGCCCTCCAACGAGGTGCAATGGATTTTGTAAGAAAGCCAGATGGAACAGAATCAGATTTTTTAAGAATGTTAGAAGAACTAACATTCAAAATCAAAAAACTAGGAATCCTTACCAAGCCTAAACAATATGTCACTCCAACCCTTACTAATAAACTAACAGGGCTTAAGGGAAAACAAACAAATATTAAATTAATCGCAATCGGTGCCTCCACAGGAGGAACCCAAGCCTTAGATTTCATCTTACACCAATTACCGAATGACCTCCCCCCCATTGTTGTAGTTCAACATATGCCTGAACATTTTACCACTTTGTTTGCACAACGTCTGAATCAAACAACGGGACTACCCGTCAAAGAAGCGGCCCATGGTGATATCCTTGAGACAGGCCACGTCTATCTTGCTCCTGGGGATCAACATTTACTTGTCCGTCGCTTGGCTGGTCGATATTATTTGGAATTAGAAGTATTCGATAAAGTTAGTGGACACCGACCTTCAGTCGATGTTCTTTTTAACTCCATTTCGCAGGGAAAAATGAGTAACAATTGTTTGGCGATACTATTGACAGGTATGGGAAGAGACGGAGCAGCTGGCTTAAAGGCAATAAAAGATGCTGGTGGTAGAACCATAGGCCAAGATGAAGACTCTAGTGTTGTGTATGGAATGCCAAAAGAAGCTTTTGTATTAGGTGCAGTCGAAAAACAAGCAGGCCTTTCTTCAATACCAAATGTAATCTTACAAATTTTAGAATCATAAAGGGGAGTTAAAAAAAAATGTCAAAAAAAATATTACTATGCGATGATGCACCTACTGCATTGAAACTTATGGAGATGGTCCTTGCAGATGAAGGTTATGAAATCTTTAAGGCAGAAAATGCAGATCAAGCAATGAAAAGTTTAGAGCTCAATGGCCCTTTTGACGGATGCGTATTTGATGTGAATATGCCAGGTAAAAATGGAATAGAGCTGTCTCGTGAATTTTTGGCTCATCCAAAAGGTACCGGGGCAAACATTCTAATCGTATCAACTGAATCGAGTGATCACCTCCGCAAAGCCGGAAAGGATGCAGGAGTGAAAGCATGGATTGTAAAACCATTCGATGATGAAGATTTAATTGAAGTATTAAAACAAATTACCGGCTAAAAGAACGTAAAGATTTTTCGACCAAACACCCATTCTAAACAAATGGGCGAGGGACTCAGAATGTAAATACAGATGTTTTTTTAACCATTCTCTCTCGCACTTTTGTTTCAAAGTGTCGTTCTTGCGTTAAAATTTCGCTAGATGCATTTGATTGTAGTTTTGTAATAAAAACATCATAATTATCGGTATGAAAAACTAACTTCCGATACAACTCACCACCAGTGTCTTCACTGATGACTGCGATTCTTTCAGTCTGTAAAAAATCTTTAACAAACATTATGTTCTTTGGACCAGCGTTACTAGTTGATAATACCGAAGTTTGAGACCCACCGAATATCTTTGCTTTCAATGCATTTCTAGGGATATTTAGTTTCACAAATTCATTAATCAATAATTCCATGGAAGTAATTCCATATCTTAAACTCTGTTTTTCTTCTAATTTATCTACACTTCCTGGTAAAAGAATATGATTGATGGCGCTATGTTTTGTTTTTTCATGAAATAAACATACGGACACACAAGAACCTAAAATAGTACGAATTTCATACATACCTGAAGTGAAATAGGCTTCACCAATATTCAAGTATACTTTTTGCTTCATCATGTAATAGTCAGCTCAACAGAATAAAGATGCAAGTCTCCACATTTTTTCTTAACTTTAGAAATGCCTTTCATTCATAGCAAAAGATATATAAAAAAATCAAATTAATGGAAAACCAGAAATTAAAAAGAGTTCGGTAAGAAACTCCCCTAAAATATAAGACGATTTATATTAAGAAAAAAACAAAACTTGAAATTCTTTTACGATGGAGCAAAGAATTAAATTTTAAAAAAATAGTCAGTAATTTTAACAATTAATTCGTTAAACACAAATCACAATTTCCACAACCGAAATATGATGAATCAAAATATTCATGAATGAACTTCCGTCTGCAATCAGTCGTTTTAGTATATAATAGAGTTTGATAAAGTTTTTTCTGGGAATTTTTCTTTTTCTCAAGTAATTCAGATTCAGAAAAAAAAGATTCAGACCATTCAGACTCAATCTGCAATGTCCCTTTCTCCAACTCCCCAGAAATCAACCCTTTACTCGCGAGCAAACTCAAAGCTGTTTGGACTCGGTGGTCTCCTTTATTTTTAAAACTCATATAACTTTGTAAGGTTTCATAATCTAAACCAGATAATTCATTTTGTTTTTGTAACAAAGTTCCAAATAGTTTCTTTAGATACGTTCGGTCAGGATTTTGCCATTCAATAAATTCCATTTGAACAGTTAGGTCTTCTTGTTGGTAATAGAGTTTACAATCAGAAGGATCACCATCTCTACCGGCACGCCCTATTTCTTGATAATAAGATTCGATACTCCCCGGAATCTGCGCATGGTAGACATTACGAATATTAGGTTTATCAATTCCCATCCCAAATGCATTTGTTGCCAGAAGAATTCCCTCATCCGATTTGAGAAAAGAAGATTGTATTTTATTTCTTTGTGTTGGAGAAAGTTTACCATGATAAACGAAATGTCGTTTCTGCTTTGTATCAAGCCAGTGACTAAATTTTTCTAACTCTTGGATAAGGCTAAAATAAATGATCGTTGCTCCATTTGTATGGTTTAAATCTTCTAAAATAACTTTATATTTTGCCTCTGAATCAAAACAATCTACCACAGATAATTTCAAATTAGGACGAAACAATCCATCGTCAAAAATTTTTATTTTTTCTTTTATGATCCCCAATTGAGAAACAATGTCCTCTTGGACATGTTTAGAAGCAGTAGCAGTCAATGCCACTGTTACTGGATAACCTAAGATTTCTCGAAACCAAGATATCTTTGTATAATCAGGCCGAAAGTCATGACCCCATTGGCTAATACAATGCGCTTCATCAATGGCTAATAAGGAAACCGCAAGACCACTCAGTGCATCCAAAAATTCTTTTTTCTGAAAACGTTCCGGAGAAACGTATAAAATTTTATAATCACCTGATTTAAGTTTTGCGTACCGCTCTATTCGCTCTGCTTTTCCTAAACTAGAGTTGATATATTCGGCCGATACACCTTTTCTTTGTAATGCGGCTACTTGATCCTTCATCAAAGCGATCAATGGAGAAATAACTATACAAATTCCTGGCAGAGTGATTGCCGGAATTTGATAACATAAAGACTTGCCCATTCCTGTTGGCATAAGTACCAACGCATCCTGTCCAGAAAGAATGTGTTGGATAATTTGTTCCTGGTTTCCACGAAACTGAGAAATACCAAATATTAATTTTGTTTCATCAAGATTCAAATATACACTACCGTGATTTTTTTGTTTGATGAAACGATGGTTGATTTATTTAAATCAATTACTTGTTCTAGGAAATTTTATCCGAACAACATCCATCACTTCATCCAAAATAGAAGGATCATCAATGGTGGATGGAACAGAATATGTTTCTCCATCGATCATCTTACGCATTGTTTTACGTAGAATTTTTCCAGAACGAGTTTTTGGTAGTCTTTTTACAAAGACAACCGCCTTTAAAGATGCAATTGCTCCAATTTTTTCTCGGATTCGATGTGTGATATCAAATTCAATCGATTTTTGGTCGATTGAAATTCCATCCTTACACACAACAATGGCCAACGGAACTTGCCCTTTGATTTCATCAGCAATGCCAATCACAGCCGATTCTGCGATGGAAGAATTTTCTGCTACAATTTCCTCCATCTCTCCCGTAGAAAGTCTATGACCTGCCACATTGATCACATCATCGATTCGCCCAAGAATAAAAAGATATCCATCTTCATCAAAATATCCGCCATCTCCTGTTAGATAATAGCCTGGGTAATGAGATAAATAAGAAGATTCAAAATTGGTATGATCATTCCAAAGTGTTGGCAAACATCCAGGTGGCAAAGGTAGTTTGATCACAATATTTCCTTTTTCACCATGGTTAAGTTCATGGCCTTCTTCATCCAAAATACGGACATCAAAACCTGTAACAGGTTTTGTCGCCGAACCAGCCTTTGTTGGAAGAGGAGAAGCTCCCATCATATTGGCAGCAATGGCCCAACCCGTTTCCGTTTGCCACCAATGGTCAACAACTGGAACTTTTAAAAGTTCGCAAGCCCAATCGTATGTCACTGGGTCTGTCCTTTCTCCTGCTAAAAACAAATATTTTAATGAACTAATATTGTATTTAGAAAGTTCCTTACCATCTGGATCCTCTTTTCGAATGGCCCGAAAGGCAGTCGGTGCACAAAACAACGTTTTCACTTTATATTCCTCTATGATTCGGTAAAAAGCTCCTGCATCTGGTGTTCGGACTGGTTTTCCTTCGTACAATACAGTGGTACAGCCATAAATGAGCGGTGCGTAAACAATATAAGAATGTCCGACAACCCAACCTACATCAGAAGCAGCAAAAAAAACTTCTCCAGGTTTCATATCATAAATAACTTCCATGGAGTAATGCATAGCAATCGCATGACCTCCGTTATCCCTTACTACACCTTTTGGTTTTCCTGTTGTCCCAGATGTATAAAGGATATAAAGTGGGTCTCCTGAAGAAACGTTTACTGCCTTTTTTTTGCCAGCTGTCTCCATCAATTCATCCCAATCAAAATCTCTTCCGGTATGCATGATTACTTCTAAGTTTGGTCTTGATTTTAGAATCACATAATCTGGTTTATGAGAAGAAAGGTGCATCGCCTCATCTAACAATGGCTTATATGGAATTATTTTTGAAATTTCAACTCCATAAGAAGCTGTGATTACAATTTTAGGGCGACAATCATCTAACCTAACAGCTAATTCATGAGGTGCAAACCCTCCAAATACAACAGAGTGGACAGCTCCAATCCTTGCACAAGCCAACATAGAAACAAGTGCTTCCGGAATCATCGGCATATATATTACAACCGTATCTCCTTTCTTCACACCTAACGAATCCAAAGTGAATGCCATTTTCTCAACAGATTCCAAAAGTTTACGATAGGATAATTTGGATTTTGTTTTGGTTACAGGTGAATCATATATAATGGCTGTCTCTTCCCCTTTACCTGCTTCAACATGAAAATCCAAAGCCAAATAGGAAGTATTTAAAACTCCATCAGGGAACCAGTGGTAAAGGCCATCATCACTCTTATCATATACTTTTGTTGGTTTTGTATTCCAAAAAATCCGATCAACAAGAGACATCCAAAATTTCATTTTTTCATCATCGTGAACCACTTGTTCCATTTTATTCCTACCTGATTGTTTATAAGATGCAGGTTCCTTAAAAATCCCAACTACAAATTTACAAATCAAAACGAAAACAGTTAACTCATTTTGGTATAAATATATCCTATATACATTATCATTCATATTGTAATTATATAATGCTGTTCAGTATAACCAGTTTCTGGTATAAAATTTTAGAATGAATCCAAAGAACTTGACATCAAATGTATTTTTACCATTCTAACAAGACCTTTGGATTCGGATGTGGTTCTATTTTTTTAGAATCATTTTGAATTGTCTTTTTTTTACGCTGATTGTTTGCATTCATTGCGTATGGAAACGATAAAAAAATCCAACCTGTAGATGATTAGAAAAATTAAAAAATTGATATTTGTAGGTCTTATGAAAAAAACTTTTATTCTTTTCCTATTTGTGGTTCCGCTCTTGGCACAACCCAATCGCCCCGTTGCCTTTGAAGAAAATGGACTTTATGGCTATCAAAATAAATCCGGTAAGGTAATCATCAAACCACAATACCAACATGCAATGGATTTCACCAAAGAATTGGTAGGATTTGTCGTCAGTGAAAACCGATGGCTTTGCATCAATACCCAAAACAAAATTCTTTTGGAAGTATTTCCTTATGATAATGGTCCAGATGAATACTCTGAAAAACTCGCAAGATTTGTGGAAAACAAAAAGTTTGGATTTTTCAATCCTCAATGTAAAAAACAAATTCCAGCTGCCTATGATTTTGTTTTCCCTTTTGAGAACGGAATTTCCATTGTCTGTAATTTTTGCGAATCAAAATCAGATGGGGAACATAGCCGAATTGTCGGAGGAAAGTATGGAGCCATCAACAAAAAAGGGCATATTGTCATCCCCATCGAATACGACTCCATCAACTCAATTGATTTCAAAAAGAAAACTGCAAATGTAACAGCAAACCAAATAAAAACTAAAATTAAGTTTTAGTTAGGATACAAAAAAAGAAACAAACTAGTGTTTACACTTATAAAAATTGAGGTGGTGACACAACAAACCAATCATTTGGAAAATCAAAATAACCTGTGACAGTATCTTCCCTGTTTTCACGATGGCAGTGGTGGGTAAAATCCGAACTTCGGTTTTTTGATAATGAAAAAGATACTTTTGATTGGGCTGTGTTTCCTTTCTGCTTGCACACCTCATTCACAAAATACAGAGAATCCGGTGGCCGTCCAAGGTGAAATAGACCTTAGGCATTGGGATTTCCAAAAGCCCATTCCTCTTTCTGGAGAATGGAAATTTGATTGGGAAAAACTCATCTCGCCAAGCAACCTAACATCCGATACACAAAATTACAAAGAACCAATCAAACAAGCCTCACCAAACACAAAAAAACTCCAACTGATAGGAGAACGTTGGAAAGAAAAATACAAAGGGACAGGTTATTCCACTTACCAAATAAAAGTTTTATTCCCTGAAGTATCAAAAGAAAACATTTATGCATTACGGTTTTTCCAAACAGGCGGGGCAGCCATGTCCGTCTACATCAATGGGAAATTAGAATTAGAATTGGGAAAAGTTGGAACCTCGCAAGAAACCATGTCCCCCACTCGCAGTTCAGGAACTCTCATACTTTCCCATCCAAGTCCAGAAACAGAAATACTTGTCCATGTTTCTAATTTTTTCCATGACGATGGAGCATTCTGGTATCCTCCCACATTAGGACTTTACCAAAATACCAACAAACAAATGTTTCACGAAGCCATCAGAGACTCTCTTTTAACAGGAGCTTTGTTATTTATGGCATTTTATCATTTTGTCGTTTTTTTATTTCGAAGAGAGAGATCTTTAGTGCTTTATTTTGGTTTATATAGTTTGGTGATAGCACTTCATTCCATTTCTTTAAACGGAGATTCTCTCTATTTTATATTTCCAGAGGTCCCTTACAGAATAGCATTTGCTCTTTCTTTGATATTCTATTTAGCAATGCCATTTTACCTTTTATTTTTAACCAAACGATTCCCCGATAATTTTTCAAAATCCATCACTCAGTTCTTTGTCATATCTTGTACGACTTTATATCTTTTTGTTTTACTCACACCTTCAGAATTAGGTTCAAAGACTACATTTTATGGATTATTCCTTACGATTTTTGGTTTGTTTTATTCCATAGTTTGTATCATTTATGCAGTTTTTCAGAAAAAAGAAATGGCCATACCGTTTCTTCTCATCCAAGTTTTATTGTTTTTAAGTGCCATCAACGACACACTATATCTCTATGGAATTTTTAACTATTTTTTGATTCTTGAATATTCCTACTTGTCGACAGTCCTGCTCCAATCATTGGTTTTAGCTTCCTACTTTACGAAATCATTTATTAAAAATGAAACATTGGGAAAAGAATTAGCATCACTCAATGAGTCTTTGGAAAAGACTGTTGTTCTAAGAACCCAAGAATATAAAGAAGCAAAACAAGTTGCAGAAGAAGCCAACCAATGGAAAGATAAATTGATCTCTCTTGTGGCGCATGACCTTAGGTCACCGCTAAGTACTGTTTACTCAGCCTTAACTATCGTTACAGATAAAAATTCAACCGAAGAAGAAAAAACCCATATATCAAAACAAGTGTTTGTTATTTTAGAAAATGCTATGGCGACCGTAGAACATCTTCTGAATTTAAACAGGTTTAAATTGGACCAAGGTCAAATCCACTTACATTTATCTGAAAATCAATTGTCTGAGATCATAAAACCTTTAGCCGATTCTTTTTCTTTTGAATTAAAAAAGAAATCTTTACAGTTAGAATTATCAGTTCCCGAAACAACTATTGTTTATGCAGACACATCCCTTCTCCTTGAAATTCTTCGTAATTTGATAGCGAATGCCATTAAATTTAGTCATCCGAATGGATGGATCAAAGTTAGCACGAGTCAAAATCAAATGTTCACAGAGATATGTATTGAAGACAATGGCAAAGGCATTCCAATCGAACGACAAAAAGATTTGTTTTCAAAACCCATGACTTCTCTTGGTACAATGGGAGAAAAAGGATTTGGAATTGGGCTTAAACTTTGTTTTGAATTAATGCGCCTTCATGGAGGGAGCATCCAAGTCCATTCAGAGGAAGGAAAAGGAAGTAAATTTCTTTTAGAATTTCCAAAAGAAAACAGAACAGTAACCTTAGAAGCATCATAAATATTCTTCCTCTACTGATTCACAAATACCGAAATATCTTGATAAATATACCAATCATTCCATAGTTCCATAAAGCGACGGGTTTCCCTAATGAAGAGATTGACACTACCACTGGTATTTTTTTTCCTCTCTTCCTGTGGTTTGCCTTCACTTGTCAGAGAACCTCTAGAATTTCTAGCCTTCCTTCGGTTTTTCACAGGCCCGCAATTTACGGGACATAGCATCGGTGGAGCAGTTTCAGGTCTCCTTCCGGGAACATCGGTAACCTTAACAAACAACCAAGAATCAGTTACAGTAGCCACTGATGGAAATTTTACATTTCCGACAAAACTCAGTTCAGGCCAAAATTACAATGTGAACTTTGTTACCAATGGGGCCGGGCTCACTTGTTCCATTGCCAATGCCCAGGGTGTGGTCCAAAGCAGCAACATAACAAACGTTAGTATCACATGTGGAGTCGGTGCAAACTTTTATGAAGTAGGTGTAAATGTTTCAGGACTCAGCGGCACCATTACCGTACAAAACAACGGAGCAGAAACTTTAAACATAGCCACAAACGGTCTAACAAAATTTACAACTCTCATTTCTACTGGATCCAATTATGCGGTCACCATGACTGGATGGCCTGCTGGAACAATCTGTTCGTTTGATGATCCCTCACTTACTGTTGGAACAATGGCAGCTGCTAATGTTACTATTTTCATCACATGTGTAAATGGATATGTCGTAGGCGGAAACATCCATCCCACAGCAGGTACTGATCTCGGAACCAACTTAATTGGAAGAAAGACCTTTGTAAAAACAATAGCAGGTTCTTTTCCAATCAATGCGGGTGGAGGAGGAGCCATCACAGGAGGTGCTGTTGCCAGTGCCACAGCTAGTCTTGCTCGTTTTAATGGACCCAATATGATCACAGCGGATAGTAATTTTGTTTACTTAGCTGATTCGGCCAATGCAGTCATTCGAAAGATTGACAAATCCAACGGAACAACAACCATCTTAGCCGGAGGAAATTCCGGGGGTGGTACAGTTTGTCCGGGTACAGTCACAACTAACTGTAGAGATGGTGTAGGTACTGCCGCAGAATTCAATGGGATCGCAGGTCTTACGAATGATGGGAATAATTTATTCGTTTTAGAATCAAGTGGAAGAAGAATTCGTAAGGTAAACTTAGCAACCTCCGTTGTTTCCACTTTTGCTGGATCTGGGAATGCTGCTGCAGCCGATAACACATCTGGAATTCTTGCATCCTTCAACAATCCTTCTTGGATTTCACTTTTTAACGGAAACCTTTATGTTGTGGATCGAGGGAATTGTACGATTCGAGTCATTAATCCCACAACTACTACGGTGAGTACACTTGCAGGTGGACCAACCCTTTGCAGTTTTGCCAACGACCCAGTAGGAACTAATGCTCGTTTTGTGTCACCAATCGCTGTGGTTGGACTCGGCAGTTATCTCTATGTCACTGACATTGGTGTTGGTGGTGGACATAAAGTCCGTAGGATAGCCCTCGCAGGAACCAACCCAGTAGATACCATTGCGGGAGATGGAGTGCAAGCTTCCACAGATGGAATTGGGACTTTGGCCCAGTTCAATGATCCTCACGGACTCACAACGGATGGGACCAATTTATTTATCTCAGAATGGTCTGGACATAAAATCAGACATTTAAACCTAACAACCAATAAAGTCACGACACTTGTTGGAAGTGGTTCCGGATATTCCGACAACACAGGTGGAAATGGTCTTTTGAATTTTCCCGGTTATCTATTGTCAGATGGTCAGAATATTTACATTGCAGATACAGGAAATCATTCTCTCAGAAGAATAGAACCATCTGAAATTTTGCGTTATACTTTCGATGGAAACACAAACGACTCCATTGGAACGAACCATGGTACAATTGCAGGATCCCCCACTCAAACAACCGATGAAAATGCTCTTGTGAATGGAGCATACGAACTTCATGGAGGTGGTGAATTCATTCAATCCACCACAGATATCATTACCCCTCAGATTTCTGATAACCTCACCATTTCTGCCTGGGTTTTTCCGGCTGGGGGAACCGGTTCTCAGTTTATCTTTTACAATGGGCAAGGTGGTACAGATGGATTTGGACTCAATTTTGTAGGCTCCGGCTCCTCAAGAACTCTATCAGTGTCCCTAGGTGCAGTTGGGCCAAGTGGAAATACAACCATGAAGTTACCGCTCAACCAATGGTCACATGTGGTACTCCAACGTTCCTATCCAAACTGGAGAATCTACATCAATGGATTACAAGATCCTTTGGTATTTACGACTAATCCGAATCTTCCTTCTGGAACATTCAAGGTAGGCGATGCAGGGAATGGTTTTTATTACAAAGGGAAAGTTTCTGATGTTCGTTTTTTTAAAGGGGCTATCGATGATGAGTCCATACGAAGGTTGGCTGTGCAAATTCCTGCAGGACTTGTCACCTATTATCCGTTCAACGGGAATACAAAAGACTATGGCACAGAAAAAAATGATTTATCAGTCACTGGAGCTACACCCACCTCCGATCGCAGTGGCAACCCAAATAGTGCTTACCTCTTTAACGGTGCCTCCTTTATGCAAAAATTAAGTCCCACTGGATTGCCAATGGCGACTGACCCAAGAACCATTTGTGGATGGTTTAATAAAACAAGTACTATTGGGGAATACATTGTGGGATATGGAACCTTTACAACTTCGCAAGGGAATGGGCTTGTGGTTACGGATACCGTCACAGGTATGTTTGGTGTAGCCGATGATGTCACAATCGGTCACGAAGGTTTTCGAAACCAATGGATGCATCTCTGCGGGACCTATAATTCCCCAAATGTTGAAGTTTATGAGAATGGTGTTTTACGTGTTGCAGCATCCATGCCGACTTGGTCTACAGTAGCCGGTCCAAGTCTAGAAGTAGGAAGACGTCTCGATGGCGCTGGCCAATTTTCAGGTGTCCTTGATGAAATTCGGATTTATAACCGAGTTCTTTCTTTATCCGAAATCCGTACGCTCTCCGGTGCTTATCCCACACAAGTTAGCACCTGGAACCAAACACCTGCTAGTAGTAGTTTGAAATTTTTACTCATGCCGGAAGCTGCTTCCTTTGGACCGGGAGCTTGCAGTGGCGGATCCAATTGTATTGGGATTGTAGACGACCGCAGCGGGAATGGCTTTCACGTGAGCCAAGGAACAGGGTCCCAACAGCCAATTTTTAGTGCTACTGGCATCAATGGATCAAAAAGTTTACGTTATTCAAATACGGCAGGAACATTTTTATCGAGAGCTTGTGTTCTTGAATTAAACACCGCCGCTAATACTATTTTTGCAGTATTCAACGATTTAGGTGGAGGTGGAAGCGACGGACTTTTTCAAAATGGTGCCTATTTAGCAGGTAAGTTACTGTATTTACCGGATGGAGGGGGAGGAAAACTGGTAAGTTTGTTTGATCAGGTAATGAATACTCCTAGGTTAATTACAGATTTATCTTTTTATACAGCCAATACAATCACCCTCCTCTCTCTTGAATACAATGGGACATCTGGGAATATATATAATGCTGGTGGTGTCGTGAGTTCTACTAGTTCGGGACCTCCTACCTACAATTGCGGAGGTGGAAACCTTGATATTGGCAGGTTTTATTATACAGGAACACATCCATTTGATGGTGATTATTTAGATGGTTTTATGGGAGATTTGATCTATTACGACCAAGCACTTTCCACAAGTGATAGGGAAATTGTAGAGTGTTATCTTTCCAATAAATACAGCCTACCCATAAGCCATTCCTGTCATTAAGGAAACTTAATTGTGCAAGATTACAAAAATTTCAGTCCTTAGTTTATTTGACTAAGAACTGAAATCCAAAAAATAAAGTTATATAAAACTTAATTCCAATTGTTGGTTTTAGGTTTTGCAATATTCACTTTCATTTCACGGTTTAGAATATTTTTTCCGTTTAAATCATTGATAGCGTTATCAGCTTCTTTACGTTCTTTCATTTCGATAAAACCGAAACCTTTTGATCCACCAGTATACTGGTCTGTAATGATTTTTGCAGAAGATACTGCTCCGTGTACTGAAAAAAGCTCATTAAGCTTGTTCTCGGTCATTTCGTAAGAAAGGTTGCCTACATATATATTAACTGACATTTGATTTCCTCAAATTTTGATTTTGACTCTTAAATTTTAATGAATTAGAAACGACTTTCCAAAATGGAAATTAGGTAAAAACACAACGAAAATGCAGGGGAAAACTTTAAAGGAGATCAGAATGCAAAAAAGTGAGGGCTACTTAGAGGTTAAAAAAACGTATATACTTTGAATCTGTTACCTAATAAATATAGTTCCATTTAAATAGCAAGGCCAATTCAATTTTTTTCATTAGGTTATCTCCGATAAGAGGATGCACTCGGAATATATTTTTAAAAACTCTTTGTTAGTTTTCATTTTTTCCCCTGATGATTTGTATTCCCAAAGAAACCATCCAAAGTAACCAACACAAACTCCCTAAAAGACCAGCCAGAGGAATTTCTTTTACTTCTGGGATCACTATGGCAAATAATTCCCATTGCGCTAAAATATAAACCAAGGAAGAAAACATTCCAAAAATAGCAATCCACTTAGGAAAAACCTGATCTTTCCAAATCATAAATGAAACCATCCCCATCCAAAAAATGGTAAAGAGTTGGCCTAAATGTTCACCAATCAAAACTCCAAACAAATGATGAATGGTTTGGAAATTGACTAGAACCGCTTCTTTTATTATATCAGAACTAAGTGGATCAGAATACAAATTGGCAAGTATAGGTACAACAAAAACCCATCTAAGTAGTCCGATCAGTTGGAAAAACAAAGAAACAATACCAAACATAACAGCGGCTAAAGATAAAAGAGGATTATTTTTTTGTGTAATTTGATACAAATGAAGGTATCCAAAGAGAAGGGGAAGACCAGAAATCCCAAAAAACCACCAAGTCCATACAAGGGAAGAACCACCTTTCTGAAATTCTGTTAATATTGTTTCCGATGGTAGCCGTAGTATATCAGGATATTGAAAATCTACGATTAACATCGTATAGGGTATTTGAATGAGAAAGGGAATCATAATAAATATCATTCCAATATAACGATTCTTTTTGATTGATTGATTTTGCATACTTTCCTCTTTAAAAAAATATAGAATAACTAATTCCCGGCGTTGGATTGAGTTCTGAAGCTGCACCATTTGCTGCAAGTAAAATGATACCAAACCGAAAACTTAAACCCTGCCACAACATAAATCGATAACCCAATTCATACATAATCGTATCTTTGTTTTTATATTCTAAATTCAGTCCTTTCCCATAGGATAAATATGTATAAAACGATGAAGGATATTCTACAGATGCATTTAACTTGGTTGGGAAAAACCAATATCCAAACCCAACTTTATAAAACTCAGTTGTGATTCCCGGATCAAAATTGGTAACATAATAACCTCCATGAATAGAGAACTGATCTTTTCTATATTCTCCTCCAATGGAAGGGGCACGAAAAAAATTAGCACTGTATTCTTCTTTTGAAAACCTAGTATTTCCGAAAATTGGATTCTGTATCAAAACGATAATGAATAAAATGAGCCAAAGATCTAATTTCATTTTTTTCCTTTTCTGAAATCAGTGTAGCTCAAATCAAATGTCATGTCGTCCCACCCCATCGGATGAGACCCATCTTTTATAAAAAAACTAATTTCAATCTTTGGATCATCTGACAGTTTAGGAATAATCTCACGAATGATTGGAACCATCTTACTCAGCGCAGGTTTTATACAGTCTGTTTTTCTTGGCCTTTACTTCTATCGCGAAGCAAATACAGGAAGGAAGTTCAGTCGTGACTTAGGTTATTTTTTCTTTTTCCTTTCCCTCATCATGATTTGTAACCTGATTTATTTTTCAGGCAACTTATTTGAATTTCCGCATCTGATCAAACTAGGATATCTATTTGGATTTTGTACATCTCCTTTTTTTTCTTTTGCTGTAACAAGATATTTTGGAATTCCCAAAGAAAATCGAATTTGGTTCGGACTGTTTCTATTGGTGCCAGTTTCATTTTTTTTAATTCATATTCCATTTTTTCTTTTGAGTGGAGAAAACAAAATTCTATCTCTCCGAAACAATCCTCAAAATCAAATATTGAGTGAGTCAAACTTGTTCCAAATGATGACTTTATTTTTTTCTCTGATTGTTTTTTTGCGAACATACAACCGGTTTCGATTGGTCTTTGGAGAATTTTCCGATGATTTTCTCAGAGAAGAAAAACTTTTTTCTCGTTATATTTTGATTTTGGTCTTTTGGTTATTGCTTTGTATATTGTTTTGTGTTTTTTTCCCCGGCCAAATTTCCGAAACTATATCTAACATTGGTTTTTCGGTTTGGGTTCTTGGATTTGCTTGGCACAGAATTTATCTTGACCAAAAAGGAAAAGATAACCACCAAATTTTACGTTCCAACCAAAACAAATACCAAAAGTCTTATCTATCGGATCAAAAATTAAATGAATTAGGAAAACATTTAGAAGATTTACTTAATGAAAAAGAATTGATTTTAGAAGGAGATTTAACTCTTCCCAAAATTTCAGAAATCCTTGGGCTTTCTTCTCACATAACATCGCAAGTATGCAATCGATACTTTGGTCAAAGTTTAATCGAAATCATCAGACAAAAGAGAATTGAATATGCAAAAAAAGTTCTGGTAGAATCCGATACACCCATCCTTCGGGTTGGTTTTGATGTTGGATTCAATTCCAAAAATGCTTTTATCCGAGCATTTAAAGATTTAACAAATCTAACACCTTCCGAGTTTCGAAAAAAATTCAAACCTTAGTCAAAAAAAGCAAATCAAAGAATTTTACTTTTGACTAAGGCGATTCAATATTATTAAGTTTCGTTTGTTTTTTTTATTTCTTTTAAGTTCAAAGCAATGAGAAATGAAACGATACAAGTGATCATTCCAAATGCATACACTGCTGCATAACCAAATTGATTTGCCACAAAACCTGCTAAAGGTCCCGTCACACCCAATGCGAGATCAAAAAAAGCAACGTAAGCTCCAAGTGCAACTCCGCGAAATTTTGGCTCCATATTTTTAACTGCTTCCACACCAAAGGCAGGGAACACAAGTGAGTAACCAAATCCAGTGAGTGCAGCACCTAAAAAAGCCAAGGAAGAGTGATTCGCCTGCCATAACAAACCTTGTCCTAGAATCGCAACAGCAGAGAATATCATAGCAATTTTTTTACCACCATATTTATCCACCGTTTGCGCAAAGAAGATACGAGCCAAAACATATGCAGTTCCAAAAATGACCATCACCCAATGAGCATTTTCCCATCCTCTTTCTTTGAAAAGTAATGTACTAAAACCGGCAATCCCTGCAAAACATACGGCTGCGAAAAAAAGACCAAGTCCATGTTTCCATACTTTGGGAACCACTTGATAAAATGGAATCCTCACTTGGCTTGCAGGTGGAACCATAGGAATAAAAAAAGAAATAATTCCTGCAAAGATAGGAAATAGAATTGCTAGAACCACTCCTCCTTGAATTCCAAATTGATGGACCATAAAAAACCCTAGAGGAGCAGAGATTGCCATCGCAGCATACATGGCCATTCCGCTCCATGCCATCACAAGACCAGCGTTAGATGGTCCAACCAAACCAACACCCCAAGAGAGAGCACCCGTGATGAGTAAACTCTCGGAATATCCCAAAATAATTCTTCCAATAAGGAGAATTACAAGTCCCAAAGTTCCTTGAAAGTATACAACACCCAAGCTGACAATTCCAGAGATCACAGCAAAAAATATTCCGCGAAGGACCGCTACTTTTGGTCCTTTTAAATCAGATAAAGAACCGGAATGATGCCGACTCAGTAAGGTAACAAGTGACTGGGTTCCCAGTATAATGCCAAGCCAAACATCACTCAAACCTAAGGTTCCTTTGATAAAACCAGGAAGAGTAGCAATGGGAATTCCCACGGAAAAAAATCCCAAGAGAACAATGATAGCAGTTACTATAATATATTTCATAAAAATATCCGTATCCTAATTTTATTGAAACCAAACGTTCGTTAGTAGTGCCGACCCATAAAGTCCAAACCCATAGACCGTATGAATGGCAATATTTCTGAGTCGCACTTGGTAAGGTTTGGGTGTTTTGGAAGCAGCAATGCCAATCCCCATTGCGGGTTGCATGAATAACCAAGGAGCTAGAACAGTTCCAACGCCCACAAAAATTGCCGGCATAATCGTCGGATTCTTTAACCAACCTTCTCCCCAAAGGATTGGCAAAAGAAAGGAAAAGAAAATCCCTATGGCATAATGAGAGGCCCAGCCAAGTTTGGTTTCATTTTGTATCACCTCCGCCTTTCCAATTGAAGTGTGAAAAATTTTCCCTCGAAACAGATTGCCAACCCAACGTCCCAAAAGCCCAAGATCAAGTGAACTCACCCCGGCAGTTTTTTGTAAAAGAAACCTCCAAATGTCCATAGTTGCCGTAGCCCCTATTCCAATAAGAACGATCTTCCCATAATTTAATAAAAGGAAATCCATAATATCCTCCAACATTCATTCTATCATTCAATAGTTTTATTGAATGATAGAATGTCTATAGTTTTTTAAATTCTTTACAAAATTTCTTGCCGAAAAACGGAATTTTCTTTTTTAGTGAGATTGTATATGAGAAGTATGGAAACCATACCGCGTATGAGTGAAGTAGCGAGTATGCTCGGGAACGAATCACGTCTGATTTTACTCCAACTGCTCTCTAACGGTGAAAAATCAGTAGAGATTTTGTCCGAAGAATCCGGTATTCCTGTTGCGAATACCTCACAACACCTCCAGGCTTTAAAAAAAGCGAATATGGTCACCACTCGCAGGGACGGAAAAAGAATTCTTTACCGTTGGGAACTAGGACCAATGAAAGATTTATTCTTTGCTTTAGAAAAGTTCGCTCTGTTTAGTATTGCCGAGGGACAAAGCCCAACCAGAGGAAGTATACTTAACATAAAAAATAATATCAGCTTCTCGGAACTTCAAAAGAAAATTAAAAAAGGGGGAGCTCTCCTCATTGATGTACGATCGAAAGAAGAGTATAAAAAAGGACATATCCCTGATGCAATCAATGTCCCATATAACGATCTTTCCACACACAAATTTCCTAAAACAAAAGAGGTGATCGTATATTGCCGAGGACCACTTTGTTTGTTATCTGTAAATGCAATGAATCTTTTGCAATCGCGTGAAATTAATGTCTTCCGTTTTGATGGAGGGTATGGCGGATGGGAATCAACAGAACACAAATAATAAACGAAAAGTTTTAATTGAAAAAATGATTAAGCAGGAAATTGAATTTTTAACTGGTAACTTTCATCTAAAATTTGAACCTCCAATGTCCCATTTAATTGCGCCAATCGTTGTTTGATGCTTTTTAACTCTAGATTACTCTTTTGCTTTTCAATTGGAAAGTTCAATAAATTTCTTTGATTTATATAAAAAGAACTGTTCACATAATCCAACCTCCAAACAGATTCTCCTCTACCGTATTTGATATCATTCGTACAAACTTCATACAGCATATAAAATATATTCAAAAAATAACTTTGGTTTTTACCTATGATTTTTATTTCGTTGAAATAATTTAAAAAATCATTTGAAGCTAAAAACTCAAACTCTCTTCCCACATCCGAATACCTTCTTAACAATGTTAAATGCAAACCTGTGACAAAGTTTTCAAAAATTAAATTCTGGTCTTCGATATAAAGTAATTGATTCCGCAGAGACTGAATGATTGAGACAACCCGATTATAGATATGATCCAAATCAAAAGTATACTTTACTGATTCATTCAAACTGGCCAATTTTCTTTCCAAATAAACTTTTAAATCCGTCAAATTTGCGCCTAATTGATCGTGAACCATCAATTGCATTTCAGCCCTTTGTTTTGACAATGCGTGCAACGATTCTTCGTGTAAGGCCATTTCTATATTTGCTCTAGATTCAGTTGCATAAGCAAAAAATTTACTCAAAGACACCGTTTGAAAAATCACATAGAACAAATATCCAATCATTAAGTATAAACCACCTTGGATTCCGTAATAGTTTACGGATATTGCCAAAATACAAAATAAGGCAAGTGAAAATAAAGCGATCGCCATCGAATACAATCCTTGAGCTTCCTTTTTATGTTTATAAAGAAGAAAAAAAGAAAACGTCAAAAACATTATCAAATAAACAACGAGATAAACAAAATTTAGATAGTATTGAAATGCTTTGGGAACTATAGGAGTAAACAAAGCAAGAATTGCCCCGACATAAAAGAAATTTTCTATGTATTTGTATTGTTTCGACTTAAACAACTCACTCAAAAATAAAATAGAAAAGACAAAGGTAAGAATATTTACGTAATGTAACCAGATAGACTGGAATTCAAAGCTCCTCATCTGAATAAAATAACCATGTGATTTACTATTCAAAAAAGGAATTCGGATTAAAAAAGTAATACAAACAATTGAAAAATACAAGAAGGCACGTTGGTTACGATTTATAAAATAAAACGACAAATGATATAAGGCAGATCCAAAAATAAGACCAAATATAAAAATATCTACTATTAGATTCTTACTTTTATACAAATACATTTGTGAAGGAGATGCAATTAAAAACTCTCCTCTTGGACCACCCTGATAAAAATCATGATTGGCAATTTGTATTACAATATCTAATTCCAATTGATTTGTTAAAAACTCAATCGTTGAATTTGTCCTATCGGGTATAATTTCAGAAAACTGCGAAGAAACTTTTCCTTTTTCTTGAATCAGTTCACCATTGATGTAAACCTTAGAAGAAGAAAACAGATGCATAAAATGAATAGAGAACTGTTTTACTTTAAAACTCTTTTGAACCTTTATTTTTTTATGATAGGTAGCATAACCTTTTGCCGGGAACTTCCGATCGGAAAAAGTTAGATTCGTCCAAGGTCGGAATTCTACTATGGGCGCATCACCTAACGGATGATTCGCTAGAAAAAACGTTGGATCCAATAACTGGTTCCAATAAAACTCCCAAGCAGATGATACATTGATTGGAAGCGAATTTTCCCAATTTGTATCAGATAAATCTATATAAACATCATCTTGAAATTTTTCATTTAATTTTTGGTAACAATTTATCGGAATCGTTGTTATAATCAGAAATAAAAAAATCTTTCCAATACATTTCATTATAAAATAGAATATTCTTGCACTTTGAGTGCTAATTCTGATCGATTATGCACCTGTAATTTTCGATAAATCGATTTTACATAACCCTGCACAGTATGTTCACTTAAGTCCAAAAACTTTGATAGTAAAGGAATTGTTTTCCCTTTGACTAATAATTCAAGAATTTGTTTTTCCCGATCTGTTAAATATACTTTTGGTTTATCGATAGAACGCCTAAAACTAGAAAACACCCTTAGTGCAATGGTTGGTGTAATATAAGCACCTCCACCTAACAAAACATCAACAATGTTTTTTATTTGCCCTAATTCCGACTTTAATAGATACCCAAGTGCTCCATTTTTAATCGAATTAAAAATCATCTCATCAGAATTCATATTGGTTAACATAATTACTTTTATGTTTTCGTTTTTTTCTGATAATATCTTAACTACTTCAATTCCGTTAATGCCAGGCAACATGATATCTAAAAACAAAATATCGATATTTTTATGTTGTGGATCACGCAAAAGCATCTCTCCAGTTTTCCATGAGAGAATCTCCGATACATTGTCCAATTCAGAAATTCGATTTTTTAGTTCTTCCAAAAAGAAATCGTCATTTTCCAAAATTCCAATTCTGATTGTTTTGGAATCGGCACTACTTTCCATTTTATGCGACATGCTCTCTCGTTCCTGCTACTGTTTCGTAATACTTCCAAAAATTTTCATTGGGAGTCCGTTTGTCTTCAGATAAGGAAAATTCTGTTTTTAATCCCAGAACGTAGAACATTTCAACTTCTCCTTTGTTTTTGGCATTAATTTTTCCTCTGTATTCGCATTCAAAAACATCTTTAATCATATCATAGGTTTCGCCACTAACATTGATTTTTCCTGGAGTTCCCGAAGATTCCATCCTAGACGCAGTGTTCACAGTATCCCCCCAAACATCATAGGCGAATTTTTTTTCTCCAATGACACCTGCCACTAATGGACCGGAATGAATCCCTAATCTTAGTTCCCAAAATGGCAACCCTTGGTCAGCTTTGATTTGTTTCATTAAATTCATAAAGGCCTGGATTTCCAAAGCTGCAAGAACTGAATCTATTGCATGTGTTTGGTTTCGTTTTGGAATTCCACCTGCACACATATAACTATCACCAATTGTTTTCAATTTCTCTAATTTATATCTTTCTGTAATTTTATCAAACTGAACAAAACAAGCATCCAAATCACGAATCAGTTCTTGCGGTGATAAAACTTCTGCGATTTGAGTGAACCCTTTAAAGTCAGTAAACATAACACTCACATTTTCGTATAAGATTGGTTCTGTGGCACCTTTTTCCTTCAACTCCTCAGCAATGTCAACAGGCAAAATATTGAGCAAAAGTTTTTCATTTTTCCGTCTCTCTTCCTCGGCAATATTTCTAGAAATTTCCAATTCTTGAAATAAAGCAGAACCATATATAATACCCGCCAATTGTTCTCCTAAGATAGAGAGTTTTGAAATATCTTCATCCGTTAATTCCATTGCCTTGTTTGAATTTGATAAATCGAGTAGTCCTACTACTTCTCCATTCAAAATCATTGGGATAAAAAGAAATGATGTGATATTACAAACGTTAATTACCCATTTATCTTCTTCGGAGAGTAATCTTTCCATTTTTTCCGATACATTGGGGATATAAATCGGCTTTTTCTTACGAAGGGCAATCTGGTGTCCCCCTGCTTCGCCCTTCAAAGGTAACCTCATTTCATAGATTCTTTTTTTCTGAAATTCCGTAACATATTCAGGCACCTCCATCTCCAAAAACCGCAGGTATTTTTTTTCTCCATCAGCAACTAACAATGAATAATACATAATCCCAAAATTTGTTTTTACATAATTATGAATTTTTTTCATGATCAGATGTATATCCATTTTTTCATTGATATCTTTGATAAACCCATTCAATGCCAGGATATCTTTTTTTTGTTTTTCCGTTTGTTTTAAAAGGTGAACCCTTTGAATGACACCTGCAACTTGCGCACAAAGATGCTCAATGGATCTGGCTTGTGACTTTGTTAAGTCCAACCGCCCTAGAAAATTAGAGAACATGATAATTCCTATGGTTTCATTTTTTAAGACCAAAGGAACATGCAAAAAGGAAGTGGCTCTTACTCCATCGCTGATTTGTTTATCAATTTCAAATTCAAATCGTTTGATTTGAGGCAGTAACATACTTTTTTTCCGTTTCCACACTAAATAAGCCACCCCTCCCGATTCATTCATAGGAATCCGTAAATCATTGACAAATGCTCTTTGTTCATCAGTGGCATCAAAAAACGCCTCAGCGTGTACACTCTTAATTGCCTTTTGGTTTTCATCTAATAGAAATAACCAAGCACCCAAAATTCCATATTTTTGATTCACGTATTTTGCAATCGCAGTTATAATTTTGGGCAATTCAGTTTCAGAATTGATTAAACTAGTAAAGTGATTGATGGCTTCAATTTCTTTTTTGGCTTCTTCTGATTGGATAAGCGCATTATCTGCTTTCACTTTTTCTTTGGCCAGTGCAAGCATTGTTTGATCTAACTTTACTGCGGTAGAACGTAAAAATACAAATGATACAAGGTAAAAAGCTAAGGCAATCGGAGATGCTACAAATAACGCATGATAAACTGCAACATCCAAAGGAAAAATGTCATTTAAATTTAAAACATAAAAGGACATCGAAACAGGGACAAAAAATAGAATCATCAACGAAACTCGATTTCCAATCAAAGTGGCTTGTCCTGAAGTAGGTATGGCACCCAGTTTGATGATAAAAATAGAAATCAAAAGTGCCGGGATAAATTGTAATTCACCAAATGAATACAGAGGAATTCCCATTGTAGCAGGTAAATTGAGGAAAATAAGGAAGTCTCCGAAAAACAAAGAAATTACAATGAGATTTGCCATTTGATTATGTGTTTCTTTCCAAATCTGAATCCATTCTTTTAAAAAAAATGTCATTCCAATCATACCAAGAAATCCAAAGGCATTGAGTCCAAAACTACCTGCAGACATCCGACCGAAGGAGTATTCATAGAATCCTCCAAAAAAATAAGGAGTCCAAACGAGAAAAGCTAAAAGCAAAGATCCAAAATCTAATAGTCGTATCAGTTTCGGAGACTTTTGACCGAATAACGCATAACAAAAACGCAAATGGATCCCTGGAGTAAATACAAATAATGTATAAAAAAATTGTTCCAACCTTCTATGAACAATGAATGGCAAATCAAATTTAAAAGTAACCATTACAATAGTAAAAGCACCGGCCAAAAAAAATGATATGGAAGCCAACATATTCAATTTAATATCAGGATTACTTCCTGCGATATAAATGGCCAAAGCAAATACCACAACGCTAGAGAGAAGTGGAATCAAAAAATAAGGTCGATTGTATGCAGTTATCTGTTCACTTGGATGAAGATAAAAAGAAACTAAATATGCGATTATAATTAAAATCGTTGTGATAAATCCCGATAAAAAGTAAAACAATCCCCTTTGTTTGAATAACAAATCATTTAGATTTAAAAAATCTGATCGAAAAATTCCATATCCAAGAATTGATAATGGAAGAAATGCAAAACTACTCAGCGGGAATACTGGATATCCAACTAAACTTAATAAATTGGTAATCAAAAAAAAACTACATATATGAAGACCTAAGAACATAATCTTCTTTGATTCAAAGTCTACTCGATTCTTCCGCCAATAATGAATGGAGGTAGGAGTGTAAACAAATATATAATTAATGAATAAAACAACCCCCCAAATTTTCAAAGGAAGTTCCGCAATTGGATATTTGCCAAAAGAATAAATAAACCAACCACCCGTAAAATCATAATGAGTGAAAAGTCCGTAATATCCAAACGCAAGAGTCGACATAGCCAAAAAACCGGATATGATTAAATATCGATACGATTGTTTGGTTAAATAGTATGTTAGAAAGGCAGCAGCTGGAGATAATAAAACTACTCCAAAATAGCCAATGCGATTCCAAAATAACAATGTAGGTTGGTCTTGGATTAACGTACGCAATGATAAAACAAAACCAAGTGAAGCAAACGAAAAGGAAAAACAAATGAAACTGAACAAAAGTTTGCGATTCTCGGATCTTTTGAGGGCAAGTATCCCAAGTGAAGTGAGTGTCAATCCGACAAAGGTCGTAAAAAAGTTCGGTATCGCCCATGGAAGTTTGTACCAAAAATATTCGATTGTAGAGGGATTTGTCGAAAGTTCAGGAATTGGAATCATGAAATCCTCAGTTTAAATTACTATTGCTCTTCGAAAATAGATAACGATTGCAAAGAATTCTGATGACTTTGTTTCAATTCATAAGTTTGGAAATAAATATTTTAGTTTATTATACCCCCTGTTCAGGGGGTTTTGAAATGAGTTACTTGAGTTTTATATGAATTCGAATTGATTTTGAAGAAATAAAATTCATTCACCATCATTTTTGATTTTTATTTGTGTAAGGCAAAATTCATTGATCTTCAATATAGGATCTTTCTTATTTCTTTTTAAAACAACAAAAGGATTGGGATACCAAATTGCCACTTCATCTTTCGATGTCCTGCCAATCACTTCCGCTTCCAATAAGTCGCTTTGTTTTTGACGGAAAATATCGATAGGATCACCACTAGAAACAATTTCCCCATTGGATAACATATAAACTTTTTTAGTAAGTTTGATGACCTCTGGAATTTCATGACTAATCAGGATGGCTGTCATTTGATATTGCTTTTGTAAAGATTCAACAAGTGAAACAAGTTGGGTTCGAATCCTTTGGTCTAAAGAAGAAAAGGGTTCATCTAAAAAAAGGAATTTAGGTTTCTGGATAAGCGACCTGACAAGTGCTACTCTCTGTTTTTGACCACCTGACAGTCCTTCCACTTTGTGATTTAGAAGATTATCTATTTCGGCAGTTGTCATTAAGCTCTGTAAGAAATTCTTATCTTCTTTTCCCTTTTGAAACGCAAATTCCAAATTTTCCCGAACATTCATATTAGGAAATAAGGAAGATTCTTGAAATAGATATCCAATTGACCTAGAAACAATTGGTAAGTTTATATTTTTTTCAGAATCAAACCAAACCTGTCCATCGACAACAATAGAGCCTAGATCTGGCTTCACTAATCCAGTTAACATTTTTAGAAACGTGGTTTTACCTGCACCGGAAGGACCAAAAAAAGAGTTTGATTGGTGTAATGGAATCTCACATTGAAACTTAAGTTCAATCGTTTTCTGATCTCTTGAAGAAAACTTCTTTTGGATATTTACTTTGATCATTCTAAACTCGAAGCATTATTTTTTTGAAGCCAACGCCATTGTTAAACTTCTCTTATATCGAAAAATTACCAATAGAACAAACATTGATATTGCTACCAAAATTGCAGAATAGATATGAGCAGATTGATAATTCATTGCCTCTACTTCTTCAAAGATTGCAATGGATGCTACTTTTGTTTTACCTGGAATACTTCCACCAATGAGAAGAACCACACCAAATTCGCCAATGGTGTGGGCAAATGTTAAGATCATACCCACAAGGATTGCGGGTTTACAATTAGGAAGAATTACCTTAAACAAAATAGTCCACTTTGATTTTCCCAAAACCATCGCAGTTTCTATATAAATTCGAGAAACCGATGAAAATCCAACTTGGAACGCTTGTAACATAAATGGTAAACTAAATAAAACGGATCCAACCAAAATTCCCAAAAAACTAAAGGCCATTCGAAAACGAAATACATCCTCAATCCATCTGCCTAACCAATGATTCGGACTAAATAAAATGAGAAGATAAAAACCAAGGACAGTTGGTGGCAAAACAAGAGGTAAATTCAATATTGTTTCGAAAACAAAACGAAAACGAAATGTAGAAAACGTAAACCAGTAAGCAATGGGTATAGTGATGATACTCAAAACGAAGGTTGTGAGTAGAGCCAATTTTAATGTCAACCAAAGAGGATCAAAATCTAAAATCATCTTTTTCTCGAAATATAAGATTCTTTTTGCAAAATAATACAACTACTACAATCATAATGGAGGTGCAGTGTATCCATATACAGAGAGTATACGATGAACTTCTTTAGAAAATAAGTATTCGAAAAATTTGTGGGATAATTTGATTTCTTCCTTTGATCGGTTTTTATTTATTTCTATGATGATTACACCTTGGTGGATCGGTGTGTAAGATAAAGGATCTACATTTAACCAAAATTGGTTTGTATTCTCTTTAGAAAGAGCAGTCGAAAGTGATGTAAAACCAAAATCGGCAGATCCTGTGGATATAAATTGGTTTACTTGGGTGATACTTTCACCAAACACAAGTTTATCCTTTACCTTTTCATAAATTCCAAAATATTCTAGCGATTCAATCGCTGCCCTACCATATGGTGCAGTTTTTGGATTAGCGATTGCTATATACTTAGTATTCTCATTAACCAAAAGTTCTTGAATCGAATTCGATTTATTTTTTCCCATTTGTGACATGAGTATCAATTTTCCAATGGCATAAACTTTGGGTTGGTTTTTGCTAAAACCTTCTTTATACAATGCTTCTGGAAAATCCATATCAGCAGATAAAAATAAATCGACGGGTGCACCACTTCGAATTTGACTTGTGAGTTGGCCTGAAGCACCCCAAATGATTGTGACCTTATATTTTGGGTTTTGTTTTAAAAATGAGGCCCGAATTTCTTCCATTGGATTTTTAAAATTCGCAGCAACTGCCACTGTAATTTCTGTATCTTCATTGGGATGATTGGATTTTATTTCCCGTTTTTCTGAAAAGACAGCACTTGTTAGGACAAACAAACTAAATAAAAATAATTTGATACGTTTCATATACCAACCAGGTTCATAAAACGTAAGTTTCCTAACCTATGCGAGACTTTTTTTAAGAAATAGCAAGAATCGGGTTTTGGAATCATTGAATTCAATCTAAACTATTCTCATTCCATTTTTGGAGATGAGATGAAAACATTTATTTTACTACATGGTTCTTACCACGGTGCTTGGAATTGGCATAAAATAGTTCCGTTATTACAACAACTTGGACACCAAGCGATAAGCATTGATATGCCTGGGCATGGACTAGACAGAAAGAAAATACATTCAACAACACTTAATGACTATGTGAACAAAAACACTAGAGGTGATCCAAGCTGTCGAAGGCAAAGTGATTTTACTTGCCCACAGCCGAAACGGAATTGTCATTTCAAGAGTTGCTGAAAAAATCCCGGAAAAAATTGAGAAATTAATTTACCTCGCATCCTATTTAATTCCAAACGGAAGGTCAATGA
This sequence comes from Leptospira mtsangambouensis, assembly GCF_004770475.1. Classification (NCBI taxonomy): domain Bacteria; kingdom Pseudomonadati; phylum Spirochaetota; class Leptospiria; order Leptospirales; family Leptospiraceae; genus Leptospira; species Leptospira mtsangambouensis. The sequence goes on along the minus strand of NZ_RQHK01000015.1, from coordinate 13,024 downwards.
TGGAATATGCTCTCCTTGATCGGAAGTCTTTAGTGATACAAAACACAGTTCCAAAAATTTCCTTAAAACTAGCCAGTCGATTGATTAAAGATTATACTGGTTATAAAAAAACATTGATAGATCTTTTTTTACCGAAAAAATACAGAACCCATCGTTTGAGCCAACATATCTTTCAGGAAGCACTCTATCATGATTGCCCCCTCGAGATCACTGAGTTAGCCAATGTTTTACTCACACCAGAACCAAACTTAGGGGGATTTGAAAAATTGAAATTAACTGAAGAACGTTTTGGTAAAATTCCGAAGATATACATTGAATGTTTGTAAGACAAAGCTGTTACACTGTTTCTCCAAAGGAAGATGCAAAAAGATTCTCCCTGTGATCGGGTTTTTCAAATTGATTCCAGCCATTCTCCTTTTTTTAGCAAACCAGAAGAATTATGTGAAATACTGAATCAAATTGCAAGGGAATAAATTCTATCTTTTTAGTTTCTTTCAATTGTTAGGTGGCCCATATCCAAGTGAAAAAAGGAGTTCTGAAACTAAACTCCTATCTCAAAAGCTCAATATGATCCTATCTTATCGAAATTGAAAACCATACTAGTGTTAGTTTTCAAATATACTCAACTTGATATTTCCGATTTTTTCGAAAAGAAATTAAAATAATTTCAGATCGATTCGATTTGTTTATCGGCTTTTAAGTAAATCGACGATCTTAAGATGTCCGTTTTCTAAAGCTAAGTCCAATGCTGATTTACCTTTTTTATTTTTAAGCGATGGATTTGCTTTTTTATCTAAAAGAAATGATGCGATTTCAAAATTCCCATCCCGGGCTGCTAAAATCAAAGGAGTTTGTCCCTCCAGTGTATCGGCCATGTTAGGGTCAGATCCCAAAGAAACCAATTCCTTCACAATGGGTTCATTTTGAAGTAATACAGCAAGAATCAATGGAGTTTGACCAAACTCATTGGTTGCTTCCAAATTTGCTCCATCTTCAATGATCGACTTCACAAATGGAAGTGACCCACCTTGGATCGCCCAAAAAAGTGGTGTGTATTTATGTTCATCCACTTCATTAACACTAACGCCAGTTAAATGCAAAACCTGAAATAGAAAAATATGGTTTTCTTTAGCGGAATAAATCCAGAGTAATTTCCTTCTTCGCGAATAATCCAAAAAGAATAAACTGATAAGAAGAAAGAGTATGAAAAACACTCCAAAGGCTTTTTTTGCGGCAAATTTAATGTCAGGATGAAAAAATAATTCCGAATTTTCTCCAAGAATACCTAAGACAGACTTATATTTTTTAATAATCAAATAAACTAATAATATATTGGTAGGTAACGTGAAGGCCACAAGATACGGGATATTTAAAATTTTACCATTCCCTGCATATAACAGAAAATAAATTGGGAACAGAGCAATGAGAAATCCATAAATCGAAATACTTTGCGCAATATATCCTTTTGTTGATCCACCTTTTGTAAGCACAATGCCCCGATGAAAACTCATTAGTTGTAATAATAACGAAGAAAGAATCGCCCAAACAATCGAACTTAATATTTGTAACGAAGGAAGTGGAATGGGCATATCCCAGCGACTTTTATTCATCCCTACATACAATCCAGCAAGGATCGCTACTCCACCCACAAACCAAAGAGAAAAGAAAACCCGAACAGAATGTCTGGCACGTCTCATTCTTGACGTTTTATCTTCCACAACGTCTTCTTCTCCCAGGATATCCTCTACTGCTGAGGCAGCACGTAAGGTTCCCAAAACTGAAACGGCAACATAATAACAAAGAAACGAAACCGCCAAAAGATTGCGTTTCCAAGAAACATCACCAGAAACATAGCGAACCAATACGATTAGAAGAAAGGCTAATATGGGTGGTGTGAACAAACGAATGATCGATATCAACCCACCACGAAACGGATTCATCTGAAGAAGGTTTTTTTCTGCATTCATATTATTTTACCACCCCTTTGGACCCTTCATCTTTCAAGTTCAAAATATAATTAGCAACTGCCGTTAACTTTTCGTTTCCTAAATATTTTTGAGAAGGCATTTCAATAAAACCTTCTCTAACTTTTTTGGGCATAGAAGCAAAGGAAACAACGCCATATACATCTTTTTTATATTTATCTTGTATTTCCTTAATCGGAGGGCCTACTGTTCGAAGAGTCATAGAGTGACAACCAGAACACACGGCACCAAACACCTGTTTCCCTAGCTCCCTAGCATCCGATTTAGCTTCTCCCAACTTAGGGTCACCTATCATTGTTTTGATTTGCTCAGTGGATTCTTTTGGTGAACAAATCCCGTATTCGCTAGTTCCGATTTTTGTTACTGAATCAGGAGAGGACAAACAATTGTCCTTTCCTTTCCCGGAAGCAACAATATCGTATCCTTCTGGGAAAATCCCCACCTTCCCACCGTTAGGAGATTCAGGGATCGGATTACCAGAAAATACAACTCGTATCACATAAAATATCCAAGAGATAAAATCGTTCCACTTCCGAGATCCATTATCAATAAAAACGTTTTCAAGGACTTTGTTGCGGTCAGGATTTGGTTCTACATCTGGATCAGGTGATTTTGAATTTGGAAGTAAATTATTATCTCCAATTCCAATTCCGGCGAAACTATTTCTACGAATGATATTGCCTTCAATGGTAACTTCGTCACCAGCCATAACACCAATTCCTATCCCAGGAGGAACACCTGCAACAAGAGCACCCGGTTCAGCAAAATTTCTATGATTATTATCAAATATAAAGTTCTTCCGAATGATTACATTCTCAACTTTTTTTAAAGGAAGACCTGGCAAAGCAAAAGCAACGATTCCCGCCGAATTATCATACACAGTATTCCCTTCAATTAGAACATTTGTTGAATTTTCGATTTCAATCCCAATAACACTACCATATACTTCATTTCGTCTAACATCGACATTGTGGCACATCCCTATGTAAATTGCCGCATCAGCAATTCCCAAACTAACTGTATCTTCAACGACTACGTTAGTTCCCATTGTTGGATAAATTCCGTAAATTCCTGTATTTTCCACAATGAGTTTACGCATAATGATATTACCTGCACCCTGGGTCATCACTCCATTTGCTTTATAGTTTTTGATATGAAAATTTTCGATTAGAAAATTAGCACCAGACCCAATCACACCATCATTCAGTTTTGCCTCTCCATCTAACACTGGCCACTTGCCATTGACAATCACGCCCGATAGAGTAAAATGAGTTTTGTCCACGAACAAAAACTCGTGATAGATTCCAGGAAACACTTTTACGGTATCTCCCTTTTCTAACGAGTCAATTGCCTTCTGAATCGACTCCCCTTCACGAACTTCCACTGTGCGTGAAAAAACTTGGGACGTGAAGACAAAAGTTAGAAAGATAACAAACCATAGGTGAAAATGGGTTTTTCGATTTTGAAAAGAACGAATAGACTGGAAAAGTTTTTTAAAAATCATTACTTTTTGGAACTCCGATGATATGATTCTAATTCAAGTGCTACTGGTAAACCTGATGGTACGGACTTTGGAAATTTTGGCATACTCGATTCATCAGTCAATGCCTTTAGAAAAGAAATGAGAGAAGTAATTTCATTTTGACTAAGGCCCATTTTTCTAACATGCCAATGAATTCGAAGGTCGCTGGGTGCACCATTCCCCCTACCACCACCTTCGTTATAAAAATTTACAACTTCTTCAAGGGTTTCCAAATTTCCAGCATGCATATAAGGTGCTGTTTTTGCTATATTCCTCAAACTAGGAACACGAAAAGAACCACGAAGCAAATCTTGACCGGTTATGGTTTCTCGACCATAATCCCTGACCCCCGAATCCAAAACGCCAATGGTAGCAAAAACATTATTTGTAAACATTGGTGGAGGATGGCATTCCGCACATCTGGCAACAAAAGAACGAAATACATTATAACCTAACAATTCTTCATCGCTAAGTGCCTCTTTATCACCAGTCGACCATTTATCAAACCTACTGCTAAATGAAACAAGTGATCTTTCAAAAGAAGAAATTGCATCAACCACTAGCTCTGCAGAAATTTTTGTTCCTTTCTGGCCATAAGCTAGGCGAAACATTTTTTGATAAAAAGGATTTTCATTTAATCGTGATTCGATGATCGCAGGAGAACTACCCATTTCATCAGGAGAATAGAGTGGGCCATCCGCTTGGTCTTCCAAATTTGCGGCTCTCCCTTCCCAAAACAAATGTTTCATATAAAGAACATTCCACAAACTTGGTGCTGACCTTTTTAACACCACTCCATTTTTGCGTTCCGGCCCATACCCAGTTCCATCTTTTCCAATACTTTGTTTTCTACCATCCGATAAACTATAGGCTGGGTGATGGCAATGAGCACATGACAACTGTTTATCGCCAGACAGGATAGGATCAAAAAACAAGTACCTTCCTAAATCAATCACCTTCGGATCTAGTTTGACATTGGGGAGAGATTGCCCTAAGCCACCGTTTTTTTCTAAGGAATTTATATACTGATAATTTATAACACAGGAACCTTTCTCGGTTTTCCATCCAGAAGGACAAAGCGAAGAAAGAAAAAAATCCGAAGGAGGTTCCACGACCTCAAATTCAGATGTTTCTTGAATGATTCTAGAATCTACCTTTGAGCAATTCGAAACCAAAAAGATATAAGTAACGAATCCCAAATAAAACAGATACTTCACAAGACAAAAGAACCATATAGAGAAAAGTTAGAAATCATTTTAATCTATTAAAACAAAAGAAAAGCCAATGATTTGGCCATATAAAAAATCAATCACCTCAAAGCTCATTGATTTATATCAATCTTTATCAGAAATAAAAAAAGGGTCACAAATAGAATGACCCTTTTCAATAAACTTGAATATTTGAATTAAGATTCTGCCAAAGCCTTTATCGATTTATATTCACTTAAGTCTGTGTAAATCTCTCCAGCATATGGATTTCGTTTTGTTTTGATCCACTTATATACCATGTAACAGAACACAGCAACATTACTTGCCAGCGCAAGTCCAGCAACAGAATTATAAATCCAAGGTTGATAGGTTGAGCGAACGACATAAGCTCCTGAATCTAAAAATGAAGGGAATGTTTGAGCAAACATACACCAAATAGCAAGCGTTTGTGCCCTATGTTGTAACCATGCACCTTTTCCTATTGTGAACGCACAAACTGTTGGCGCCAAAAGAAGGGCCAAACCTGCATACCAAGAATGGGATGGAATACAATTGTATGTGTAAGAAAAATTCCACAAATCATACGCAACAATCCAAAACCAAAGCATGTCAGGCCATAACATATCCCGGCTCTTATCAGATGTTGTTTCTTTTCGAATGACAATTCCAAACCAACCAGTGATTGTCACTGTGTTAAGAATCCCTGCAATGGCGTTCATATAATTCCAAGGTCCACCAAGAACTCCAGTTACCTCTCCTTCAATCGGTCCAGAAAAAATATTCCAATAAATCTTTCCTACTTGAAAATCTCTCGTGACTGCCTCAATGATATTCACCGCCAAAATAAGAGCGGGAAAAAACAAAGCCAGTTTAACATTTGCTAATCGCCAACGTACATTTCCTTTTTTATCAGTTTTTTGAATATGGCGAATCGCCCAAAAGATAAGGCAACCTGCAAGCGCAGAGTATACTTTTGCTAAATGAAACCAATCCGTATAGGTTTGTTCCTTCATAAAGAAAAACCAAAGAATAGACAAAAAAGTTGGAAGGACTATGAAGCTAAATAAACCAGCCCATTTCCATCTCCTTGCAAATTCATTAAAAACAAAAAGGGTAAAAAAAACAAGGAGCCATATTCCAATCCCTTCGATTGTTGTTGTTCCGGCCTCTGCATTAAAATTCCACATTACAAAACCTCTCTCAATTTAAATTTCAAAATCTTATTTATATTCATCCACTTTCCAATTTCATTATGACTGACCAGTCAACGAAAGTCAAGGAACCTTGTTTCTTCCATTCTTAGTTTAACATAAGTTTATTTAGAAAGTTTCTAAAGTTATCGATCAAAATTCTAGAAACAAGAGAAAAACAAAAACGATGGATATTTGCGCTCCCAAAACAATCTTGTTGTATGATGGAAAGAATAAGGGCCGGGCTACTCCGGGGTCCGCTACGCTTCCGTCTGCCTTACGGCAGACCAAGCCCTACAATCCCTAGCGAAAAGAGCCCTACCTTAATTCGGATTAGTGGAACGCCTCTTCTAATGAGCGAAAAATTTCTCGACTAACACCTACGGGCATAAAGAATCCAATGGAATCCACAGACTCGGAAGACCCACCATAAACTTCGATTGCGACGGAAGTTTGGGAAGATTCAGCGGTTAAGATCTCTTGGAATTTAGGATACACTTTGGTTGGTGCTAAAAAATAAGATAAAAAATTCTTAAATGGAAAGGAAGCACTGATCCCATTCATTTTAGGAATCGAGAATGTGTGAAACTTTCCAGAAATTTGTTTTTTTTGTTCAGGAGTAAGCCCTTCCAATCGACATCCAAGAATCGATCGTAACTTGGTTGGTTCCGTATCGGGTGCATCCAAATAAATGGCAAGGCTATCGCAATTGGTAATCCCTAGCATCTCCCATTCTTTTTGAAAACTTCCCCAACTAGCTCCGATATCTTTATAAGGTCCTTTATGAGTTGTATAGTAAATCTCTGTTGGACCAAATGATTCACGATTCACAACTACATCCTGGAACCCACCCATATAACCATAAAAAACAATCCCGAGAAGAATCAAGAGACTCGCTGTGATCCCTATGTATTTTGCTTTATTCATAACTAAACTCCTATGCCAGATTACCTATTGTTTTTCTTCAATTTTAATCGATTCTATGATTTGGTCAAAAGTCTTATTGTACTTTGGGTATTCATCTATAGTTGAATTGAAGTTAAACAATAACATTTTTCCATTATAATTCGTAACCAACATAGTATTATTTATTTTCGTATCGATAGCATTTGATAAAAAATTAAAAAGGATAAACTTTTTATTATTAACAACTATTAGTTCATTTTTAATCCAATTGATTCCAGGGATAATTTTTGAAAACGTTTCCGACATTGCTTTTCTAGCATCTTCTAGATTAATTTCTTCGATTTGATTATCTTTTATATCAAAACCAATTGATGTTTTAGTGGACTTAGTTCCAATCACATACTTAGGAGCTCGTTTAGAAGGATATTTTAAATCGATTATTTCCTTTGAAAAAGGCTGGAACTCATCACCTGTTTCAAAGGAAATTTTTCCTTCATCCAATGTATGAGTTTTTGCAAATAATTGAATATTTAAAACTAACAAGGTTACTACGAAAATTAATTTCTTCATTGGTTTCTAAAATTTCCTTTTTGATTCTATAAAAATAAAGACAAACGTTATTTTTTCGATCCTCCTGACTAGATGTCGATTCATTTTTCTTTCATTTTTAATCGAAATTTTGGTGAAAATCCTATGTTCAGGAAACAACACCCTCTCCACCTAAGATGGCTTACGCTTTGCCGCTTCTTTCACTAATGTCCGATTAAAAATATAAATTTGTAGTAACCTTACATTGAAACCAAAAATGCATCAGAATGCCAGAAACATTCGCCTACCAAATATTTGGTGATTGCCTTAACAAATGGAGATTCTTATCAATTTTAAATTCTTTCCGATACCAATAAAAGTAAAATGAAGGCATTCGCGACGAGATAAATCTTAGTATCAACTTCGAAAACAAATTGTTTTTTATTAAGGTAATCTAAATTATCTTACCATGCCAGTTTCCAGAAACTTGTTTCCTTTTTTCTATCGAATGCAATGGCAAACATTCAAAACCATCTGGAAATCTCTAAAAGCTTCTGAAGTCATTCCATTTTTATTTCTGTTCTTTCGGGAACGATTTCGTTTGCAGCGTTCTACCTTTTGGAAGGAATGGAAACAGAAACCATCTAACCATTATCATTTGCAATATCCTCTTGAATTGATCGCTTTTTATCTCGCCTACAAAGAAATCACAAACAATGAGCGAGCCCTGTTAGAATTCGCTTCCACATCCATCCAAGGATGGTTAAAAATGTGAAGTAATGACTACATGAAAAATACTTGCCTGAGGTGAGTCAAATTTACAAATTCTTAATATCGAATGCTGGGAATTTTCATCGCAAGGAAGAGAATTCAAAGAAATTGAAACAATGAAAGAAATCAATTCTCAATCGACTTTGGTTCTAAATCTCTTGGTTCTCCTTACAATGATTCTCTCCTTCAGTTGTAAGCGATTAACATTAAATAATCCCTGCGATCCAGAATCGAATGACTTTCTCTCAACATTACTTGTATCTTCGACCGCAGAAGGTCCAGTTCCATCCTGTGGCTTCCGAATCCAGACTCCGATCAAACTTTGGGAAAGCCAAGCTTACCTCAAAGCCTCCAACGCAGAACCGAGCGATGGTTTCGGAACTGCGGTTGCCATTTCAGGAGATACGATTGTTGTTGGTGCCATAGGAGAAGCTAGCAACGAAACTACGATCACGAATGGTGAAGGTGCCAGTAGCAATAACGATAATGGTCTATCGGGAGCCGCCTATGTATTCCAAAGAACAGGTTCTATATGGTCCCAACAAGCTTATATCAAAGCTTCCAATTCAGACCCCGGCGATCAATTTGGAGTCTCAGTCGCTATTGACGGAGACACAATCGCTGTTGGTGCCAACTTGGAACAGAGCAACCAAACAACGATCACGAATGGCCCTACTGCAAGTGGGGACAACTCGGCAACTGGCGCCGGAGCAGTTTACGTATTCAAGAGGTCAGGTTCCACTTGGGCACAAGAGGCGTATCTCAAGCCATCTAACGCAGAATCAACGGATCAGTTTGGATTTCCAGTAGCGATCTCCGGAGATACGATTGTAGTTGGAACATATTTGGAGGATAGTAACCAAACAACCATTACAAATGGTCCGACTGCAAGTATAAACAATTCATCTACCAGTTCTGGGGCAATCTATGTATTTCGTAGGTCGGGTTCCACCTGGTCACAGGAAGCCTATATCAAACCGTCCAATTCAGAAGCCCAAGATTCTTTTGGAATCAGTGTAGCCATATCGGGCGATACCATTGTTGCAGGTGCCAACCAAGAAGATAGCAACCAAACAACCATTACAAACGGTGGGATCGCAAGTAGCAATAACGGAGCGACTAGTTCTGGAGCGGCATACGTATTCCAAAGGACTGGATCCACTTGGGTGGAACAGGCATACCTGAAAGCTCCCAATGCCAACCCTACCGATAAATTTGGAGAGGATGTTGCCATCTCGAAAGACACAATTGTTGTTGGCGCATTTGCCGAGGCGAGTAGTCAGATAACAATCACAAACGGGCAAACTGCGAGTTCCGATAACTCGGCAACCAATGCGGGTGCCGCTTATGTTTTTAAAAGAACAGGATCTACCTGGATCCATGAAGCGTATCTGAAAGCACCTAATGCCAAAGCAGACGAATATTTTGGTGAATCACTTGCCATCGAAGGAGATACAATTGTAGTCGGTGCGGGTTTTGAGGATAGCGGCCAACGAATTGTTACAAATGGACAAACGATCAGTATCGATAATTCTGCACCTAGGTCTGGCGCAGTATTTGTGTATGGAAGAAAAGGTTCCAATTGGACTTTGAATGCGTATCTCAAGGCTCCCAATGCAGATCCTGATGATTGGTTCGGCAAATCCATTGGAGTTTCGGGAGATACGATTGTTGTTGGAGTGAGCCAGGAAGATAGCAATCAAAATACAATTACAAATGGACCCACTGCGAGTTCCGATAACTCAGCACTCTCTTCCGGTGCCGCCTATGTCTTTATTAGAAAATAGATAAAAAAAGCAGCAGAATGCCTTCCCGACTCCTGCCAGCTGTACCTCCTGTTCAGACTGGCGAGCTTTGGCCACGCCTCCGTCAGAAATGCATTCTGACTTTAGACTTTTATACAGAATAAAATCTGATATTAGCAATTAATCAAAAGGAATTTAAAAACTTTATTAAATTGTTTAATTTAATCTTTAATAATTTATTGAATAAAAATATCAATATAGTCATTTCTATATCCGCTTGATTCAACATATTCAGATTTTATACTTGATGAAGGCCCTAACTCTGCACAAATTTCTTTCAAAAAATTAAACAACGGCTCATTTGCTTCATTTACCAAGTTTTCTATACTTTGCCCCAATCCAATGGCTCCTCTAAATTTAACGAGTGGGAAAACACGACTTTCATCCACACTTAGCCCTGTAATAATTGAAAGATTCTCTGCTAGCTTCCAAGAAAATTCATTCTCACTTTCTTCTGTTAATCTAATAAAAAAGATCCCATTATTTTTAACTTTACGTTTTAGTTCCGAAAGTGATATAAATTCGCGATTGCAAATAAACATTGGTTGATTAGGATCAGGAACGTCAAAAGAAACAAATAAAGATTGTAATTCTATTTTTTCACCAATATTTCGACAAACTGCAAATGCTTTTGAGCGGACGCATTCAATCCATTCCTTATCTTTTCTTAAATCGATTCTGGAATGTCGATCTCTTGCTGCGTTAATTGCTTTAGATTCAGCTACACCAAATATATTCTTGGTATATTCAAAACCAATAAATATTCCTTTTTCATATACGGCAACTTTCGATTCATCTGAGTTATATGGAGAAATAAAACAACGACCGCCCATTGGGGGCAATTCAGATAATTTAGTTAACGTTGGAATGAATCTCTCTTGTTTTTGGTCATTTTTAAATATAACATCATTAAAAAAATTTGCGAAAACTTCATTTGAACACTCTCTCCATTCAGGAAGACTAACTCTCTCAGAACGTGAGTCTTTCTCCAATAAAACATTAATTGGTAAGGCACCGCAAAGTAACCTTAATCTTTGAATCCAGTTTTGATTAAAAAATGAATGCCGATATTCATATCGGGATCTTATGTTATAATCCTGGGAAGGATTCGGAATTACTTTATCAAAAAAATCTTTGTCCAATTTAAGTCTGATTCGAGTAGTCCACTTAGTTGATTTCTCCCCAGAGGCTGCTGCTCTTAAAATTGGGCGTGATTCAATCCCTTGTCGAAATTCTAACACACGAGCTGCATCGATACCTTCATTGAATCTACGCGAACTAACAATGATTTCGCTTGACCACATAAAAATAGAAAAAAAACCAATCCCATATCTTCCACGAAAACGATAGGCTTCACTTTGAAGTCCAGGAAATTCAGTGCGTGCATATGAGGATTTCCAAAAAGAAAAACCAAAATCTAAAAGTGCTGTCGTAAGAACTCCCTCTGACATTCCTATTCCATTGTCATCAATTTCCAACATTGTTTCCGAGTCCGATTCAATAAACCTTATTGTAATTTTTCCATCGGAAATTAAAAATTCATCATCTATAAGTGTTCTTGCTTCAACTGCATCAGCCGAGTTTTGAATAAGCTCACGAAGCGGTGAAAGTGGACTGTTGTATAAATCCTTTCCACCTAATGTACGCGCTAAGTTAGGTACATTCGAAACCTTTAGATTTAACGGCAATGGACGCCATCCCTGTACTTCAACATACTGTGCTAGTGCATCTGCAGAACCGGCACCCGCGACTCCATTGACAGTAAATTTGGGAAGATTTTTTTTTAAGAGTAAATCATTGGAGTCGCGGAGTTCTCTGTCGATCATTTGTAATGTGTCGAAACAAAGGTTCCAAGCGTTTGCTTCATCAACCAAAAAAGGACTTTTGGAGGTATATACAATCCGTCCTTCGTCAACATGTGGCTGAGTAAGTTTGTTTTGGAATCGCCAATGCTCCATTGAATCAGTTCCAATAATCCTCAAAGATGCTAAAAATTTTGGCGCTCTTCTATCATCTATCTGCATAGCGTCTACGCAACGAAGTAATAAGGCTATTTTTAAAAGGTCAACTTTCCAATCTTGTGGAAATCCAGAAAATGCTCCTTGAGAGGCGATAAAATTTTTCGGAACATCGCTTATGTTCCAATGATGACTATGTGCAATACGTCCGATTGACCTTCCATAATGGTCTCTAAATTCGGTATCATCGATCAAAAACATAGGATCACCATCAAATTGTGATTCCCATTGTTGTAAAGCAAGCTCCTCAGCTTTACTTGCGTGCTTAATTCGTAAGGTTTCATTTAAGGCAAATGCCTCTGCGGTTGTTGTGCCAATTCTTGATAAATCTTTGCTTGAAAAATTTGCACGAAACTGGGCGATTGCGTCAGAATATTCAGGAGAACTTCTTATTTCATCAATTCCTCCTTTATAGGAACAAATAGTCATAGCGGAATCATGTAATAGGATTGCCCCTCCGAAAACAAAAGCTTCGGCAGGATTAAGAATAAAAGAATCATCTGTTAATATGTCTGCCATCTCCCACAGAGCATCCAAGTGCGTAAGGTCATGGACCGTTAAACCTAGCGTATCAGAAGGAATATGTTGTATTAAATTTCCAACGCGTTCTCTAAACTTTGAATACGTTGCTCTGAGACGCTCTCGATAAGGATCGAATGAATCACCCTGATTTCCAAGTGACCTTGACCAAATTTTTGTTTCTGTATACATTCGATTCTCCTAGTAAATAAAGGATACTTGTTACTTAACTCATGTTAAAAGGCAATATGCATGATATATAACAAGCTAATAAATCAGAAAACTTTTTTTGATTCTCCAGAAACAAAAAAAGCCTCACATCTTTCGACATAAGGCTTCTTCTTATCTTACTCTTCTTCAACTATATACAACAAAGGTTCTATTTTTCCCGATGAGGGAAAGCCAACCGCAACGACCCATAGGGAGTGAGGTTGGGACTTTTGCGGAGCGTTAGCCTAGCAAAAAGTCCATCGGCGTAGACCGCCAAACAGAACAAAGTAAGTTAACAAACAACGCATTAATGACATACACGATCTTAATCGTGTATATTGTAATATGGTCAAGCCGATCGA